>JAJEAC010000157.1 GCA_022824315.1 Silicimonas sp. | reverse complement strand
CCAGTGATAACCGTTGTACCAAGTCCGGATCTTGTCTCTGTCCAGCCCGTCGAGCTCCGGCCCGAACACCCGGTCGATGTCCCCGTCAGTGTAGCCGCAGATCGTAGCGTATCCAGGGTCGAGACTGATGTCGTCGAGGTTATTGAGGCCCTGGAACGGGCTGACCTTGGAGAACATGCTGACACCGCTGACGAAGGTGAAGCGAACATGCTCGGCGCTGCCCTTGATGATGCCGTAGAACCCGCGCAGGTAGTCGCGGTTGGCGGTGGCAAGCTCCGGGTCGTGAAGCACGTCCAGGATCGGCTTGTCGTACTCGTCCACGAGAACGACCACCTGGCTCCCCGTGACATGATGCAGGCGACCCAGGATGTTCCGCAAGCGCCTGGGACCGGTGTCGGACGCAGGGGCAGGAGGGAGATCATGCTGGCGCTCGATCGCCTCAAGCTGCTCGATGACGTCCCCCTCGATCTCTCCCTGTTCATTGTACTTCCCACCGAAGCTCAGCCGCGCGACTGGATGTTTACGGACCAGTCCCAGTGCCCATGGATGTCCAGGCCCCGGAACAGCGTCTCACGCCCCTCGAATAGCGACCTGATCGTGTCCAGGAGCAGACTCTTGCCGAACCGGCGAGGCCGTGACAGGAAGCAATGGTCGCACCCGTCTATCAGGTTCCGAAAGAGCGGGGTCTTGTCGACATAGTAGCTATCGGTTTCCCGGAGACGCCGGAGCGACCGCATCCCGATGGGAAGACGGCGGCGGGTCATTGTCCTCTCCATTGCCTGAATTCGTAGACACTCTAGAAGGGACCGCCAGAGAGCTGAAGTCCGGTCGACGCCTGTGCCGCATCAAGGGCAGGAATTCCGAATCCGAAGGAATGGGCGCGCGTGAGACCCAGGAAAGGTTCAGACCGTGCGTTCAGGCGAACAATTGGAAAGCGGGCGGAAATCGACCGCGCCATGACCACTGTTCGTTTCCGCATCACATACACATTCGTCTAAACACGACCCCTCTTGCCCTCAGCCTCAGTCAGGTTCCCCAGACCCACTGTCAGGCCGTTCCCCTGACGGGACGATCATTCTCAATGTTGAATTTCATCCCGTCCAAGAGCTCTTCCAAGTCAGGGCGTGCCGCCGGTCCGTTGGAAATGTCGGCAAGCATGAGCGTGCCGTCCGGGCGAATTGCAAATGCACCTGGCTCAGCAAACAGGCCCGTTGTTTCCGCTTCGGAGAGCGGTTCGGAAACGAATAGATCGAGCGACCGCATTTGCGCCTCTGTCAGACCGTAGCAAAGGTCAAATGTCCAGCCAAACTCCTCTTTGTCTACCAAGGCCTTTTCCCTGCTGTCGGCCGAAACCACCACGACATCCATTTCGGCGACCCATTCCGGCAACGCGTCGTTCAGCTTGTTCAGGAAGCGCTTGCACCGCGGACAATGGCGACCACGATAGACGAACAGCATTGTCCAGCGATCCTTGGGCCCGCCGATCGAGATCGATCCTTCCTGATCGACGGTCGGAAAGTCGAGCCTCTCGACAGGCATCCCAACGCGCGGCTTGCTTGAGGTCATCCAGAACTTCTTCGAATGTTCACGGGCGCCGTCTATGCGCTCGCCGAAAGTGCCTTCTTTCGTGAAGCGCGGCAACAATGTCGTCCCAGCCCCGCCAATTGAAACCCGTGGCCGCCCCACGAAAGCTGACGCCACGGCGGTGCATTCGCGCGCCCGCTCGTCCCTCTTGCAGACCGGCCAACTCGCCGACCATGCGCAGGCCGGTACGGTGTTCCCGCGCCCTTGATGTCTCGGCGGCGGTCTCAAGCGGCATCTGACATGCCAGACAACTCTGGATCGCCATCTCCGGATTCCCGTTCAGGAAAGGCGTCGCTCTTTCTTGATCTGGTCATAGGCGATGTTTGCCTCGGAAGTCCTTTTGGCACCGAGCTTGTGGAATTCTTCAGGCATCCCCTTTGCCACCAACTTGTCTGGGTGGAAGTCCTTGACGATCCTGCGATAGGCATTGCGGACTTCGTCGTCCGTCGCGTCTCGGCTGACACCCAGGACCTCGTACGGGCTTTCTTCGTCGGCGACCGCAGCAGGGAGGTATGTGTGTTCAATGCGCTTGCGCTGCTCCGGCGAAAACCTGAATTCGCGCGCGATACGGTTGATGAAGTCCCTTTCTCCACTGTGGTAGGTGCCGTCCGCAGCGGCAATCTGGACAAGACCGGCAAGAATCTGTTCGAGCATGACCAAGTCGTTGCGAACGATTGCCGCGATCTGTCGGGCGTAGGGCTCGAAACCGGTCGCGTCCACCTTCGCGGCATCGAAAATTGCGCCAACCTCCGCTCTGGCCTCTTCCGGAAAGGAAACAACGCGCTTCAGGGCATCGATTTCATCACGGGTCACCCGGCCATCGGTCTTGCTGAGTTTCGCTGCGAGCGTCACGAAGGCCACTGCGAATGCCGTTTGGACATCAACTTTCGAACGGCTCCATGGACCAGCGCGACTTCCAGCCTTGGGCCTGACTTCTGGAGACCGTCCACGCTTGTCCACAACGTGCCCGAGCGCCAGCCCGGCAATGGCGCCTAGCGGTCCGCCAATTGCAAAACCGGCGGCGCTGCCAAGGATTTTTCCAAACACGGCCAAGGTTGCTCGCTCCTTGCGGCTGTCAACGCACCGGATCTCTCCGGCTGTGGTCGAGAAATTCCGCGAAGGTATAGTGTACGCGCTTCGCTGATCCAAGTGCCCGACATGATCGCCCCAAATCAGACAGTCGCGACACAATTGATAACCCTGGATCAGCAAATCTGACGTCTCTGAAATTCGTTGAAGTCGTGGAAGACATGCGCGACCGAGTCGAGAGATGCCCCTCGCTTCGCATCGCAGCATCTTCCAACATTCGAAGCTCTTCCTGCTGCGAAGGCCGCAAAGACACGGTAGCGCCCCGGCATATTCCGTTCGCGGATTTTCGCATCAAGGGATGAGTTCGCGCGGACACGATTCGAGGTTCTGTTCTCCTCCTACTCCGGCACCGCCTCTCAATTCCTCAAAAGGCGCGCCCTAACCGATCGGTTGGCGTTCCCGTCCATGGATCTGATCGTTCAGTCTTTCGTGGATTTTGATTGCTCCGGCGGTTTCTACGTGGACCGCGTCAGCAAGCGCGCGCGCATCGAGTTGATCCAAAACAGCAGCCAGAGCATCCTGGTCGGCACGCGGGCGCCGCTCTGTACTTGGCTGATGGAAATCGGTACGGATGCCGGCCTGGATCTTGTCGAAGACCATGGCCCCGAACTTGACCCCGGAATCTCATCTCGGCTTCGCGATTCATTGTCGGATTGTGTGTCGAGCCTCATTCATAAAGTCGACGACAAAGCGATTGTAGAATGGGGCATCCGGCAGAACGAGCTGCTGCCATTGCAATTTCGCAAGACCGGCCACCTTGCGATACAGGTCGTCCACGGAATGGCGCAGGCGCGACAACTTCTCGTCCTTTCCAAGGGTTTCGCCCATTTGAACCGAACGCGGGCGGTCAAGCTCCGCCGCAAATTCATTGCACTCAAGGTTCCGACATAGATGCGCACCGATTTTGGCCGATCTATCGACCGTGCTCGGCGCAATAAACGTCGCAATCCCACCCTTGTCATGAATCGTCTTGCACCATTCGCACATGAATTTTCTGAGCCCCGTGGACTTCGTGACACTACGTTTCAGGCGAAATGTCCGAAGCTCGGCATCCGGCCAGCCGAATGACACGTGAACGACAGAGCCGGACTTGTGTATCCATTTCAAGAAGGCGCGGTCTTGGGTCGCGAGGTCGACAAAATCGTTCGCCGAAAACAACTTTCGATACTTCTTTTCCACGGTTCCGAGTATGCTGTCTCTTTGAATCATGCTTGCGTCAACTCCTTGACGTGAAGCCAATTCTTACCCCATCCCCAAGCATTCGACAAAGCCGAATTCGCGCCGGGTTCGACACGTGCTATGACCGCGGCCCAACATCATGAAGTGCGCCCCAAACTCGGCAACGACGCTCGGCCGGGCGTGCCGACCCGTCTTCGATCCGGATCGGGCGATTTCGGGTGTGAAACGTAAGCCCCTGGTGGGCCCGACGGGCAACCAGCGCGACCCGCACCGGACTGCACCGTCGGGATTCCCGGTTCGCACGAATGCGCGCATGCCTTCTTTCCTTCCACACGCGCTTCCGACACCGAATGCAGGCACCCAAGACCGGGAAAATCCGACAGCACGAGTCCGGTGTTCAGGCGGGAACCAACTCCATGAGTTCCTTCCAGCGATGGCAGGCGACATCGTGTCCGTCCTCGGTTGCAAGCACCGGCTCCTGAGCCTTGCAGATGTCAATGGCATGCGGGCAGCGCGTCTGGAACTTGCATCCTGGTGGCTGATCCGTTGGCGACGGAATTTCCCCAGCCAGCTTCTGGGCGGTCTTGTCGTCGTCCGGATCAAGTGACGGAATGGCCGAAAACAATGCCTTCGTGTACGGGTGCCGCGGCGCCTCGAAGAGCTTGCGCGTCGGGGCGGTCTCGATGAGCCGGCCCAAGTACATGACCGCGACGTGATCGCAGGTATGCGCCACGACCGACAAGTCGTGGCTGATGAACATGAACGTGAGCCCCAGCTCGTCCTGCAACTGCTTCAGGAGATTGAGCACATCCGCCTGGATTGACACGTCGAGCGCCGCAACGCTTTCGTCGGCAACAACGAATTTCGGCCCCGAGACGAGAGCCCGCGCGATCGAGATGCGCTGGCGCTGCCCGCCCGAAAATGCGTGCGGGAACCGCCGCAAGTGCTCGAGGTTCAACCGGCACCTCGCCGCGATCTCCCGAACGCGCTCGTCGGTCTCCGCCCTGCCCTTCGTCAGCCCCATCACTTCCAGGGGTTCCGCAATGATGTCCCGAACCGTCATTCGGGGACTGAGCGCAGCATACGGATCCTGGAAAATCAGCTGCGCGCGCGTGCGATAGTCCTTGAGCTCCGCGCCGTCCAATTCCTGAAGGTCGTAGGCAACTTCACCGTCATCGTAGTGTGCAGTCCCCGCGGAGATCGGCACGGCGTTCAGAAGCGCGCGTCCCAGCGTCGTCTTTCCGGAGCCCGACTCGCCGACAAGGCCGAAGAAGGACCCCTTTTCGATCTCAAGCGAGACGTTGTCGACCGCCTTCAGGAGCTGCTTGGCGAACAGCCCTGACCCGATCGGAAAATGCACCGACAGGCCTGACGCCCGGATCAGCGAATCGCTCATTCCGCGGCCTCCCGATAGATGTGGCAAGCCACGCTGTGCATTTCGTCCAGCCTGCAACTTGCCGGCACAAGCGCCCTGCACTCCTCTCCGACAACCTGCGAGCATCGCGTGTTGAACACGCAGCCCGAGGGGCGCTCAAGCGGCGACGGGATGTCCCCGGGAACCGGAGTCAGAGGCGCGTCAAGATCTTCCAGCTTGGGCAAGGCGGCAATGAGGCCTTGCGTGTACGGATGCCTGGGATTCCGGATGACTTCGCGTACGGGACCTTCCTCAACGAGACGGCCCAGGTACATGACGTTCACCCTGTCGGCGGTCTGGGCCACGACGCCGAGATCGTGGGTGATGAAGATGATGCCCATGCCGAACTCGGAAACCAGATCCTTCATCAGGTCGATCACCTGGGCCTGGATCGTCACGTCCAGCGCGGTCGTCGGCTCGTCGGCAATCAGTAGCGTAGGGTTCGTGGACAACGCCATGGCGATCATCGCGCGCTGGCGCATGCCGCCAGACAGCTCGAACGCGTACTGATCGAAGCGCCTCGCCGCGTCCGAGATCCCCACACGGTCAAGCATCTCGATCGACACTGATTTCGCGGTGGCCTTCGACATGTCCGAATGCAGCAGCAACTGCTCCACCATCTGCTTGCCGATCGAGATGGCCGGCGCAAAGCTGGCCATGGGCTCCTGAAAGATCATGCTGATCGCGCCGCCGCGGACCACATTCAACTCTCGCGGCGTCCTGAGCGACAGCACGTCGACCGGTCCGGTGTCCGTGTGAAGCGTGATGCGGGACTCGGGCGAATAGATCGCGTTTCTCGCGTTGAGATGCATCAGGGCCTTTGCCGTAACGGACTTACCCGAACCGCTCTCGCCGACAAGGCCCATCACTTCGCCCTTCATCAGCGTGAAAGACACGTCCTCGACCGCCGTAATCAGGCCTTCGTCCGTCCTGAATTGGAGCGTCAGGTTATCGACCTCGATCAGTGGCGTCATTTCTGCGCCTCCGAATAGGGGTCTGCCGCGTCCCGGAGCCCGTCGCCGACGAAGACGAAGGCCATCACCAAGGCGATGAAAAACAGAACCGGGATGAAATACCATTGGTAGTTCAGCATCACGTCCGCGCTTGTCGCCTTCTGCAGCAGGACGCCGAGCGACGAGACCGGATCCTTGAGACCGAGGCCGATGAACGAAAGCGCCGTCTCGGAAAGGACCATGTAGGGGAACGAGATCACCAGATCGACGATAATGTATGACGTGAAGGACGGCAGGAGATGCCGGCGGATCACGTGCGCGGAGGACGCGCCGCAAAGCTGGGCGGCGAGCACGTATTCCTGGTTGCGCTCGGTGAGCAGGTGAGTTCGAACGCGGCGTGCCAGTGTCGGCCAGCCGATGAATCCGAGAATGATCGAGATGTAGAAGAACCGTGCTTCGGCACTCAGTTCCGGAGGCATGAAGGCGGCCACAGCCATGAACAGGGGAATCGCGGGGACCGTTCGGACGGCATCCGTGATCATCTGGATCACCCCGTCGATCCAGCCGCCGTAATATCCCGACACGCCTCCAATGATGAGGGCAAGAACGAATGCGATGAAGACGCCGATCATTCCGACCTGGAGCGACGTCCAGATTGCGTGAAGCGTCCGGCTGAAGATGTCCTGGCCGTCCTCGTCCGTGCCGAACAGGTGGATCTTGCCGCCCTGCACCCCGAACAGGTGGCGGTTTCCCGGGATGAAACCGAACAGGCGGTAGTCATCGCCCTTCGGGAAAATGGTGACATAGTTCCGCTCGTCTTCGTTGACCGTGGTCACCCAACGGAAATTCGTCTTGAGGGACCGTTCACGCTCGACGGCATGGATGAACGGGCGCAGGGAACATCCGTTCTTGTCGCAAAACTTGGGGATTTGCGGCGCGCCGTTCGTGTAGTCCTTGTTCCGGCCACCGATGGTCGGGTCATAGGGCGACAGGAAAGGTGCGAAAATCCCGGACACGATGAGAACGACGAGGACGGCGGCCGCCACCATGGCGGCACGCTGTTTCTTGAAACGTGCCCAGATGAGCTGGCGCTGTGAGGCCGTGAAGTAAGCCTCCTTGGAGCGCTGCGCCTCCGCCTCGACTGTCGGTTCCGCCATGTCGGTCATCGGATAATGCTCTTTCGAACGCGGGGATCGATCACGGCAAGCGCCACGTCTGTCGTGAAGTTCAGCGCGACAATGGACGCCGTGAGCAGGAAGATGATCGCGCCGGCAAGCTGCTGATCGTTCGACCTGGCCAGCGCCTCGATCAAGAGCGCGCCCGCATCGGTCATGACCAGGATCAGGGCCACGATCGGAAGCTCGTTGAATATCCGGTTCAGGTCGAACCCGAGCGAGTTCACGATCGGCCCGAGCGCATGACGGGCCGGATAGCCCCAGAGCAGCTTGCGCCCGTGAACTCCCCGTGCCGCGGCTGCGGTGACGTACAGCTTGCCAATCTCGTCGAACATCAGGGCACGGACGGTCTGGAGAGCAAAGGCCGTCGCGGACCAACCCAGGATGAAGATCGGCAACCACGCATGTTTCAGCAGGTCAAGGAACTTTGCAAACGACCATGGCGCATCCCTGAACTCGCTGGAGAACAGCCCCGTCAACGTCTCTCCGAAATACACCGTCGCGAACAGCATGATCATCAGCGCCAGCAGGAAGTTCGGCATCGCAAGCCCGAGGTAGCTGACGATGCGAAGCGAGTTGTTGAGGAACGCGTTTTGCGACGCGGCGGCCAGAATGCCGACCGGAATCGCGATGATGTAAGCCAGCGCCAGCGAAGCCATGCAGATCGACAGCGACAGCCAGAACTTGTCGCCCAAGAGCTGGGCGATGTTGACGCGCAGGATGCAGCTGTCGCCGAACTCGCCCTGGAACGCGTTGACGATCCACAGCGCCCAACGCTGCAGGAACGGCTTGTCGAGCCCCAACCTCTGGCGTTCGAGTTCAATGTCGGCTACCGAGATGCCGGATCCCTGCGTGTTCTTGAAAGCCAGATACCGCTCTGCGCAATCGCCGGGCACGAGTTCCATCAGCGAAAACACCACGAGCGACACGATGACAAGCGTCATCGCAGCCATCAATGCGCGTGTGACGACAAAGCGCGCGAAGTTCAGCATGGCCGATCCCGCTTTCGCGCCCGGTCAAGGCATGTCACGATGTCCCGGACGCGGGTCCCCCTCATCTGCCGGGGGCAAGATCGTCCTGCCCCCGGCATGCAGCAAAGCAAAACTCGGCCTATTCGTCCAGCCACCATTGCGTGGCGCGATACGGATAGGTCCGGTAGTACTCGTAGCTGTGCGTCTTGGTTTCGGTGAAGTTCTGCAGCGCATTACGATGGATCATCGGTGCGGGTGCGTTCACCGTTCCTATGAACAGCAGTTCCCTGGCCATGGTCTCGGCCATCCGGGCGCCGACTTCGTTGAACTCGTCCGAACCCTGAGGGGCGGATTGCAGCGTATTGATGTCATCCATCATCTGCTTGGCCCAGTCCGGCGGCTCGACGCCGGCCGAACCTCCTGAATCGACCCATTCGGCCCAGAGCATCGCGTTCCGGTTGCCAAAGTAGTTCTCGTAGGGCGGCACCCAGAGCTCGTTGTTGCCGAGCACGATGGCCAGAGGCTGGCCCTTCCGCCACATCGAGGCATCGAGCTTGTTCGACGACTGCGCCGAACGGTACTCGTCGGGCGTCACTTCCTTGACGACAGAATCGATGCCGACGTCCCGCCAGTATTGCGCGACAAGCTCCACGGTCTGGCCGGCGATTCCCTGCGTCGAGAAGTTCATGTTCAGAACAAGCTTCTCCCCGTTCGGCAATTCGCGCATCCCGTCCCCGTCGACGTCGTTCAGTCCGAGCGCGTCCAGCCTGGCCATTGCTCCGTCGGGATCGAACTCGGCCATGTGCCCGTGCAGCGCAGGATCGGCGAAGTCTGGCAGCGGCGAGAACCCGACATAGGCCTGCGGGTTGCCCTGACCGAAGAAGCCGATCTCGTTCAGTTCCTCTCGGTTGATGGCAAGTGACATCGCCTCGCGGAACGACCGGTCGCTGAACACCGCGCGCTTCGCCGGATCTTCGTGGGTCACGTTGAAGCCGAAGGCCCCGATCGTGATTTCCGGCTTGAGATGCACGGTGTAGTCTCCCTTTTCCTGCGCTTCGAGGAGGATGGGAGCGGAGGCGAGCTGGAGCGATTGCGCCTTGTAGTCGACTTCGCCGTTGACGATCTTCAGGATACGGACTTCGTTGTCGTTGATGTAGACCTCGTCCTGCTCCGAGATGTAAGGCAACTGCTGCCCGGTCGGATCGACCTGGAAGAAGTACGGATTTGCCACGAGGTGACGACCTTCGGTCGTGTCCGCGATGTAGATGTGGCTTTCAAGCGTTGGATGCGTGTGCTTGGGCAAGCCGCTCACGAGAGCCGCTCTCGACAGCATCGGCGTCGGCGTGTCCGTCCAGTCCGAATTCCCGTAATACGCCAGGATCGCGTCATATCCGTTCTCGAAGCCAAGCGACTGCGCATAGCTGTCCGCGTCCGCATTGATGTCCGGATGGAACTGGCCAAGGAAGTGCATTGGCTGGAAGCCCTGCCCGTAATGCGTCGCGAAGTGGGCCAGAAGGCCGGGCTTCGGCGCAGGCAGGTTGAAGACCACCGTCACGTCATCCGGCGCATCGACCGTCATCGTCTCGCCGCCTACGGTCACGTAGTCCTTTGGCTTTTCGAAGATGTTTGTGTCCAGCATCAGCTTGTCATGCCAGAACTTGACGTCCGCGGACGTGAACGGCGCGCCATCGGACCACTTGTGCCCCTTCCTGAGCGTGAACGTTAGCTTCGTGAAGTCGTCGTTCCACTCCCATGACTTCGCCACGTTTGGAACGATGGTCTGGAGATCGTCGGAGTAGCGCACGAGGTTGACATGACGCACGGACAGGAAATCGGATGTCCCCGCCTCGGTCGCGTTGGACAAGACGTCAAGCGTGCCGCCATACTTTCCGATGCTGTCGTAGGGCACCATGACAAGCGGTTCTTCGGGAATGCGTTCCGACAGCGGCAGAAGGTCGGGATTGCCGACGATCTTCGCGTTCAGCGCGGCGGCCTCCGGATTGCCGCTGAATTCCATCGTGCAGCCCGCTGCCGCCTGAAATTCCGCAAGATCGTACTGCTGCGGAAACGCACCCGGTGCGACACCTCCCATGTCTGCCACCGTGATCCCGGGACAGTTTGCGAACGCCAAGCCTGGCAGCATCGCAACAATTGCCCCGGACAAAAGTAACTTCTTCATCATTTTCCCCCATGATTGATTGACGATAGGCTGGTCAACCTCGCCGAACACTCGACACCTGACCCCAAACTCACGGATAAATCCTCCCGTCTTTCGGGCCATTGCGGCATCCGACCAGCCCCACCGACTGATTGCACCGATTTTGCAACGGTATTGTGACACGGATTCACAAATTTCGCCACGCGTCAACAGTTTCCTGTCCTGACGCCGCCATCGCCAACCATCGTCATGGCGAAAGTTCCCTCGGCATTCGACATGCGATGACGGAGCAATTCCCCCATCAGGCGCTGGAGCAGTTCGGGCGCGCCTGGGTCATTGGCAATGCTGCGGCCTTCGCCGTCGCGATCCATGTCGAACAGGATCGGCGGAAGGTCGCAACCAAACTGGACCAGCCTGTACCGCCCGCTTCTGAAAACGGCGAGGTTGGATTCGCGGGACCGAACTCCGAGTCGCCGCATCCATAGAGTCGGTGTCACCGGATTGCCGAAATCAAATTCCGACATGGAACGGGCACAGGTCTCGCCCCGCGCGTCTTCGAGGAGCGGCAGAAGGCTTGTTCCGTTCATCGCGTGCGGCACCTCCGCGCCTAGACGATCGAGAAGCGTGACCGAAACATCGATGGATTCCGTCATTCCTTCGACAACCTGGCCATGCGTGTCCGGACGGTGCGGGTCACGGACAATCAGCGGAACGCGAAAGGCCGCCTCGTGGAACGTGCCCTTTCCCCACAATCCGTAATCTCCAAGCATCTCGCCATGATCGGAGGTGACAACCAGGATCGTGTCGTTCCATTGCCCGCTAGCCTTCAACCAGTCGATCACGCGACCGACATGCATGTCCACCTCGCTGGCAAGGCCAAGGTAGATCGCTCGCAGGTCCGCCGTCGTCTCCGCAGAGGCGTCCAGACCCGGGAACCCGACTACCATCGATGCTGGTTTTTGCCGTTCCCTTGCTGAGGCGACAAACGGGTGCCGGCCGGGATCCCCTTCCCCGCGCAACGCCGCCGCAGGCCCAGGCATGTCAGCAGGGTCGTACATCCGATTGAACGGCGCTGGCGCGACCAAGGGTGGATGTGGCCGGAAATAGGTCAGGAGCGCGAACCAGCCTGACTCCGCCCCGTCCATCCATTCGATGAAGCGATCGGTCAGAAACGCGGTGTCGCTGTCCTCCGCCGAATAGCGCGCCGGGTCGGTGATCCTGTCGCCATCGGGCCTGTAATTTGCCGGGTATTTAGGCAGCGGATTGCCCTTTGCCGCCAGATGGTCACGCCAAGCTCGGTCGTCCGATTCCGGCCGCATGCGCAAGGCTTCTTCGAAGCCCGTCATCACCTCCTCGTAGCTTTGGAGTCGCGGATCGTCGGCATCGAGGACGCGGGGATCGTGCGTCGTGTCGGTATATCCGAACAACTGCGGCGCATATCCGACCGTCCGGGCGACGGTGGCAATGTTCGGAGTGTCATGTCGAAGCGGCGTTCCGTTCCTGACCGCCCTGTGGTTCATTGCGTATTGTCCTGTCAAAAAAGACACGCGGCTCGGCCCACAGGGCGAGACCACCGAGTGATGGTTCGCGAACATGACCGCCTCGCTTGCGAGTTCTCTCATCCGGGGCAACTTCGCGACCCTGGCCAAGGGTCCGTTGCCCAACAGGTCGCCCCGGAACTGGTCGATCAAGATGATCAGTACATTTGGTGTCTCGGACATCACGGCTCCCGGATTGCACGTCGATCATGTCTACGGCCAGCGGCATGTAAAGCCCCGCTGAGTGACTAAGGGAAAGAGTGAACTCGCGTTCCTTTTGGATAACGGTCCCGAACGCCCGGTACTGCTGCGGACGGCGACATGGCTGGTCGAGGCGGGAAACTGGCTTCGAAACAGGGGCAAGCCAAATTCGGTTGGCTGAAACAACGACTTTCTGTCGCATCTAGCCAGATTTGCGCCAGGATTCGCGGTGGGTGCCGAATCCGAAGAGGCCAACCGCGACAACCTTGTTTCCGGAAAATCCGCCTGCCGCGCCGAGGGCCCGGCACACCGTCGCTTATCCGTATGTTTGGGAAACCGGCCCGGTCTTGGGCGAGTCAACTTCGTCTTGGACGTTTCGACGACACGCATGGCTTTACAATTCAAAGGCAACATTCCATGCCATGTGCGGCGAGTACGGATACCACCTCGACGCGTCACGGAAAAAGGAACCGACGACGATGCACGAAACACGAGGCGCCGCATTTCTCCCCACTCCGAAAGAAGGGGCATCCTGCGGAGTGGACACATGAATCCTGGTGGAAAATGTCAACATGTCGCGGGACGTGGCAGGGCATGTCCATGACGCGGCATCGGCACACCGAGGGCGAGGCGAACACGTCCGCTGCCCGAGGCGACTGGACCGCGCAGGAAAGCGATCCACCGACCCGCGAACTGCTCCGACGGGATGCAGACGCCTTCCTGCACCAATCGCTTTCCTCGCCATGCCTGTCCACGATCACAAAGGCGGAAGGCATCTGGATCGAAGATTCCGCTGGCCGTCGCTACATGGATTTCCACGGCAATTCGGTACACCACATCGGTTACGGCCATCCGCGCCTTGTTGAGGCCGTCAAGCAGCAGATCGACGCCCTGCCCTTTTCGCCACGCCGCTTCGCCAACGAGGTCGCGACCGAGCTTGCAGAACGGCTTGCCGCGCACGCCCCGTGGCCGGCCAAGGTCCTCTTCACCACCGGGGGCTCGGATGCAAACGAGGTGGCCCTGAAGATTGCCCGTGCAGCGACAGGCCGATTCAAGACGCTCTCGTTCTGGGACAGCTTCCATGGCGCCGGGTTCGGCGCCTCGTCGGTCGGCGGCGAAGCCACGTTTCGAAGCCACATTGCAGGGCCGCTGCTGCCAGGCGCAGAGCATGTAGCACCGTTCAATTGTTTCCACTGCGCCTATGGTCATCCCGGGCCCGACGCCTGCGGCCTCGCCTGCGCGACCATGGTCGACTACACGCTTGCGCGCGAAGGCGATGCCGCCGCCCTCATCGCCGAGCCGATGCGCGCGACACCCGTGATCCCACCACCCGGCTATTGGCCAGCCGTCGAGGCCAGCTGCCGCGAACACGACACGCTTCTGCTACTGGACGAGATTCCAACAGGTCTCGGCAAGACGGGCCGTTTCTTTGCCCATGACCACGACGGTGTCACCCCCGACATCATCACGCTCGGCAAGGCCTTGGGAGGCGGCATGCTTCCGATTGCAGCCGTGATCGCGCGTGCGGAACTCGATGTGGCGGGCGATTTCGCAATTGGCCACTACACCCACGAAAAGAACCCGGTAACCGCCCGGGCGGCGCTGACGACGCTGGACATCATCAATGACGACGGGCTTGCGGAACGCGCCGCGCGACTGGGCGAAACCGCGATGAACCGGCTGCGCGAGAAGCTCGGACCATGCAGCGCGGTGGGCGATGTCCGCGGTCGTGGCCTCATGTTTGGCATCGAGATCGTCGCGGATCGGGACGCGCGGACGCCAGACCCCGACTTGGCGGAGCGAATTTGCTATGCCTGCCTTGCGGAAGGCGTGTCTTTCAAGGTCAGCGCAGGCAACGTCCTCACGCTCTCGCCACCGCTGACGATTGCCGAAGATGATCTCGCTCGCGCGCTGGAGATCATCGAGACCGCGATTCTCGACCAGTCCTGATCGACGCAACGCAGGGAGGCTGTTGGGTCACAGTCAGACTCGGACCGCCTCCTGGTTGGGGCAAAGTGTTCGAAAATGAACAACCGGTAGCGGAAGAATGTGACGGGAAACTGCGTGGTGGTGGCACACCGCATTTGAGTCCGCAAATCGCATGAGCGATGCATTCAGAACCGAATGATTTGGGTGACGGCGTCCAGAATCAGTTTCTTGAACGTGTGAGAGCTCTTGCACCTTCCTGCTGAGTTGGAACCTGCGTTGCATCACATCCTTCTGAACCATGTCACAGGAAATTCTGCAGTCATGTCTCAACGCGTCCTGATCCAAAGGCCCCTCGACAAGGAAAGCACTTCTTAGTGGCGCTGCAGCAAGGCAATCCGGTTTGAATTGGTGCCCTTCGATCCGTTTGCCACCCCCCAGCAGTTCGCCGTTTTCGTGAACTCCTGGTCGTTCACCATGACGCCGAGGCGTTCGAACGGCAGACCCTCGGCGGCCTGCCAGACCAGCCGTTCGAGCAACACCTTGCCATTGCGCACTTCACCGACCTCGAACGCGACGTATCCCGCGGGACACAGGATGCGGGCCTGCTCAATTAGAACGCGACGAACCATCTCTGTCCACGCGTCCTCCGTGCGATGCATGTCGATCGCAAGTGCGTTTGGATCAATGCCCGCAAACCAGCAACGCAGCCAGTTGTCGGCAGCATACTGCACTATGTCGAGGAACGGTGGCGACGTGACGGTCAGGTTGACCACGCCATCGGGTATGCCCGGCACTTCCCATGCGATTCCGGTATGCAGGCTCGAGCGAACCTGGCCAGGTGCGCAGCCGTCCCTGAGCAGGGACCTGGACTTCTTCAGGATCACTGCCGCGACGTCACGCTCAGGCGGGGGGATGCCCAGTTTCTCGTTGATCCTAAGTTGCGCCTTGACGGATACGGCCTGGTTCGGCGGCATCGAGCGACCCGAAAAAAATCCTGCAGAGTGGCCTGAAAGTCGATTGATCGCCACCATCCGGATCCAGTCAGCCACCGGATCGACATCGTCAGCATCGAGAGGCGCGCGTTCGGCAATCCAGAGACGCAACGCTTCCAGCCTCCCGAGCGTCGCCGGGTGGTAGAATGCGAGCAGGTCTTCGCGTTCTACCTCACCCCGCGACCAGTCGACCGACTTCAGTGCGGCATCCACCGCTTGAAGCGAGATTGAACGCAACCTGGGCCGCGTGAGCAAAACCGACAGCGGGTTGATGTCATTGCCAAACGCCTGCCGCCGCATCAGTGCGGCCTGCAAGGGAGTCGTGCCGCGTCCCATGAAAGGGTCGAACACGATGTCGTCCGGCTTGGTGAGCCGAGCTATGAAGAACTCGGGCAGCTGCGCCTTGAAGCAGGCCCGGTATGAAATCTCATGAATTGAGTGCGCCTGACGCTGCCCTGCCGTCCAGAACTCGTTTGTCAGGTAAGGTACGCCATCCACTGTCTCGACAACGGTGCCTCGGCCGAATTCATCAAACCCAGCGAGCTGGTCGACGAAGACTTCGGCGGTTTCGGCAAACTGGGCCTGCTCAAAGAGGGACAGCTGGTTCATGGCAACTCTTGGATTCTCTTGCCCTAACTATCCGTCACATACAAGATATAGTTGCTGATCGATATAGGCGTAGCAGGTTTAGGAGGATGTTTCGAACATTCATGTGACCTGCACAGATGTGTTCAATTATCCCATGTCGAACTGGCTCTTAGTCCTTGCCGCCGAGCAATCTTTGCAAGCGAGGATGTATGGCGCTTACAAGCAAGTCCAGCTTCTCCTGCATCCACTGAACCGAATCCCGAAACTCGCCCGACTCCTCGTGCTTGCCGAATGGCAGCTGCTCTGGGCGGAAGAACCCGAGTCTCGGCAGCCCGTCCTTGTTGTGCCAAAATTCCAGGTCTTCGCCCATCTCGGCGCGAAGTGCGTCCATGTCACTTTTGATGCTCTCGAAGACACGCATGGCCGGCGAATTGTTCCTGTCACACGTCAGATAGCATCCCATGCAAGGTGGCGACCTTCTCTGAAGGAACCCATTGAACCGCAAGACCCAGTTTCCGAATTCGGGGGTGCCGCCCTTGAACGAAATGACCGAGTGGTTCGAGACATTGGGCATGTCGACGGACACGTCCGACAAGGTGAGCCCTTCAAGAACCGGGGCCCAGAAGCGGCGGTTCTCCTGTTCGAGGTCGGTTAGTTCCGCCCCGTCCCCATCAACTTTCTTTGCGGTGCCGCCGACTTCGCCAGCATTGAGAATATAGCGCGGCACAAGTTCGGTGCGCGTGACGATGCGCGGCTGCACAATGACTTGATCGTGCTTGTCACGGTAGAGCGCCGCCTCGATGAGCGCGAGGTTGAAGTGGAGACCGCCGTGCTCCTGAACAAAGTCCACAATGTTCTTGGCGTCTTCACGGATGCCGTCGCCGATGATCAGCAACAAGAACTCTCCGCGCTTCAGGTGGCGGCTGACATTGTCTACAAAGGCGGCTTCATCCACCTCCGGGTAGGCGGCACTTACCAGCTCATGCAGTACGTTGCCCTTTCGCTTCAACGACTTGGAAACCTCCCGCTGAAGGTCTTCGTAGCTCCAGGATGCAAGCTCCTTGGCATAATCGAGTATCTGACCGATGACTTCCCGCCGGGCCTGCGGGTTGCGCCAAAGCTTGAATTCGGCAAGCGTCAGCCGCCCGAGTGCGTTTACATAGATCGCATCAACGTAGCCCGCCGGCGTATGTAATTCCTTGCACACCGGCACTACGTCATCGTAGCTCGCATCGATGGACGCGATCGGCAACGCCTGCGGATGTCGGAACAGCAGGTCCTGCAATGTCGATTCGTCCATGCCTCCGTCCGAAGCCGAGGTTCCGAGAGGAATGCGGTGTAGCGTCTCCTCCAAACCTTTGCCAGCCCGATCGAGCCGTATCAATTCTCCATATGCACCGTCATTCATGCAATTCCGCCTCGCCAACACTGTCACCAATGCATCGACCTGAACCCGACCAGGACCCCGCCTTGCTCACGAATTCAGCACAGTTCCAAAAACCCTACAATGCTCCTTGACCCGACTTGTTTCGATTGAGTTGCAGCGCTGGCGCACGAGAGTGTTCATCTGAGCACGTGCAGCATCGCCTACAACACGCTGGATCCATTTGAAGCGAATGGGACGCGGCCACTTGCGGGATGGGTCGCCGCGGACTTCCTGAAACCGGCTGCAGGATCAGCTGGGTCATGGTCGACAAGATCGGCATTGGGTGGCATGTGTTGTGACGCACTTTGCAGATTGAATACTCATGTGGAGAAAGATCCATGGCTGGCACATCAGTGACCCTTGGGCCCCATTGGGAAGGCTTTATCAAAAGCGAAGTCGAAAGTGGTCGCTACAAAAACATGTCCGAAGTCGTGCGAGCCGGATTGCGCGAACTCGAAGAACGCCGCGAAAGGCTGCGTGCTCTGCGTGAACATTTGGTCACAGGTTACAAGCAAGCGCAGCATGGTGATTTTGTTGATGATGCCTCGCCAGGGGAAATTGTCGCAAAGGCCAAGGCACGCGCGGCGACCAACGAGTGACACGAACCTATCGCCTGACGCCTGCTGCGCTAGCTGATCTCGAAATGATTGCTGGCTACGCGCAGTCTCTATGGGGCGCAGATCAGATTCAGATGGAGAGATACATTCTGCAACTCACAGACAGATGCAATTGGCTTGCCCAAAACGCTCCGCGGGATCGATCGCGTAGCGACAGCCACACAGGCTATTTCTGCTATCCGCAAGGCAAGCATCTCATATTCCATTTGCAAGAATCTTTGGGGATCAGTGTCATTGGTATTCCGCATCAATCCATGGATGTCATTGCATATTTCGACCGGTGATCATCACAAGTGGTCGAAGGCTCACTTCCAAGATCATGGTTCCACTCCTCGTCTGCAAACCCTGGTGAGAACATTGCCGCGGCGGGAATGCATTTCCGACTGCATCACGAAGCCTAATTCGGTCGTCAAAGGGCATTTGTCAGATTGGCAAGATCGTGTCAGCGCCGACATATATTACAGGCTGGATGATCTTTGGCTGCTGCGCTCAAACATTCGGTGTTGGATTTCTCACGGCTCCAGAGTGGTAATGACGCAAGCACACGATTCTGACCGGCGCACGGTGGGTAAGGCTAGCGGCATACTCCTGCGTCAATCCGGATTCTGACTTTCAAACCGCGCGCTTTGATAGACCTCATCGAGGATGATCTCGACCAAGTCGAATTGCGACTGGCCGTTGATGTCCTCGAAATAGATGTGGCTCGGCCAGGACTGGCCCACGTGGTTATCCGCCGGCAGATCGACCGTCTCGCAGACCCGCTTGACCGCAGCCACGTGTCGGCGCGCCTTTTCGGCGATCTCCGCTTTGGCCACTTCCAGATCCTCGATGCTGTTGCGGTCGATCTCGGGCGAACCGATGCCCACGGTCAGTGGCAGGTTCCGCTCGATCGCCTGCTGCTCATAGAAAGAGACGTCCACCCTGTCGGCCTCAAGCCGCATGATGAAAAGCGGATTGACGCTGACCTTGGCATCGGTCAGTTCCAGAAGCCTGCCGCGCTCTGTCGGCGCGTCCGTCGACTCGCCACGGCCCCGGCGGCGCGACACACGGCGTTTCCTTGTCACCTCGGCGACGAAATCGCCGCGGTAGTTGTTATCGAACACTCGGTCCGCATAAGGCTTGTTCCGCAGCATGTGGCGGATCGAGCGGATCGACATATTTTGGCAGTTGTCCTGCCCGATGAAGAACGGCGAACCGGAGGCATCGGAAAGCTCGACCCAGCCATCGGGGAATAGCTCCAAATGATGGTCCATCCACGGCCCCAGCACCGTATCGCCCAGATGATCAAGCATGGCATTGACCTTGTCAGGTTCGTTCACAACGTCCGCCAAGAGCGGCTCTTGTCCATAGATATCCGCCGCTAGGCTGTAAGGCGCCGAAATCTGCAAAGTGGGTGCCGCTCCAGTCAGGTCCTGTGTGGCCGCCAGGATGGCATCCACCGCTGCCGGGGTGCCGGTCGAGAAATCTGGCGTTTGCAATTCGTGCCAGTTGTCGCGCGTGATCAGAACCTCGTCTGGGTCCGCGCCCGGCGGGAACCTGTCGGGATACATCATCTTTTGGCCAAGCGGCTCGCAGGTCCAGGCATAAAGCGCCCAGGTCATATAGAACTTGTGGACCCCGAGAAGGCGCGAGACCGCCAGGTTCGCCCGCGCGTAGCGATAGGGATCGTTGTGATAGTAGTCGTGGGACTCGATACCGTAGAGATCAAACAGGATCGCAAGGCCGAGCATGTGGACCGAGGCCGTGGAATGCACCCGGTCAGCGGCGGTCAACAGTTTGAAATTCGGGTCGAATTCACCGGAGATGGCCGCGTCGAAGAAGTCGTTCAGTTCCTCCTTCGCACCCGGCTCGCCTGCCTGCCAACGGCGCAGCAAAGATAGCCCGTGCGGGAATGCGTACTCCTCGATCCCTGGCATGCGCTATGTTCCCGGAAGTGACATCACGTGCGCCGCAGTCCTGCCCTTTGCAGGGCCAGCGTCATCGCGGAATGTGTTGCGCCAAGACAATCCGTCCTCGGTTATGCCGACAGGCCGGTATTCGCAGCCGAACCGACCCGCATAACCGCAGGACCGCATGGCGGGCAATAGATCGCCGTAGTCAATCACGCCGGGAAACGGTTCTGCCCGGCCCTCAACTGCTGCGATCTGCACGTGGCCGATGTTACTGGCATGCACGCTGAAATTGGCCATCAGATCGCCACTCTCCCGAAAGACGTGATAGCAGTCAAACATGATCTTCAGCCGGGGATGCCCGATGTCTAAGATCACCTCCGCAGCCTGATCGATGGTACGCAGAAAATAGCCTGGAAATTGCTCGGCGCAGACCGGTTCGATCAGGATGGTTCGGTCGGTATGGCCCAGCGCGTGTCGCAAGGTCTTCAGGAAGGCCGCATGCGCAGCCTGCCCTAATGTCCGGCCCGCCAGCACATGGATCGCATCGGCATCGATATCCTCGGCGATCTCTATGGCCTCGTCGACATCCCTTTTCGCCTGATCGCCCAGGCCGGGAATGGCGGCACATCCAAAAGTCTCTTCCATGCGAACATTGATGCCGCCCACCGGCAACGCGGTTTGCGCCAGCACCTCTTTCAGTTCGCGGCGATCGGTTCTGCGCGCTTCGTCGTGAAACTCAACCGCGTCGAACCCGTGGATCGCAGCCTGCCGGATTCGGTCCAGGAACGGCAGGTCGGTCCACAGAAAACCTGTGTTCGCCGAAAATTCGTATCGTTTCGACTGTACAGGTTTCACGGGATCACTGGTTCATTCCGAAATGTCGGCGATGCCCGTGCGGAGATGAATGGTCTTGCCGTCTTTGTGCAGTTGGATCGTGGCTTCGCGCAGCAAGGCCGCCGAATCAATGCGGGTCGCAGGTTTGCATAGTGCCGACTTGCCGGCACGGCACATTTCGCAATCGCCGCATTCACTCTGTCTTGTCCCGCAATTGCATCGTCTTGTTTGACTTTCTGGTGCCCCCAGAGAGACTCGAACTCCCGACCCCCTGATTACAAATCAGATGCTCTACCGGCTGAGCTATAGGGGCACGGTGGCGTCTCTAGCAACGCCGGGGCAGATGGGCAAGCGTGATCGAGACGCAAGACACGTGCGGCCTTGCCTACGGCACTCTGAATCTGTGTGGAGCGGTTGATTGTGCGCAATCGAAGGATAAGCCGCCAAAGCGATCGCACACCCGAAGGCTGGGACAAGGCCGGAAAACCGGCCTTGAGTGTTGCGTATTGTGACTACAATTGATAAATGTAGATCATCCTTGGAGGGCGGCAAATGCGTTATCAATACACGCTTCGCGACGCGAAAGCTCGCCTGTCCGAGTTGTTGGATCTCGCCGCTGCGGGAAACGTTGTGGAAATCACTCGGCAGGGAGCCAAAAAGGGCCGCTTCAACTTGGTTTCGGTTGATGGAACCTTCGGGCAGCGTCGGCCAGGCGCACTGAAAGGACGGATCGTGGTTCCGGAATCGTTCGACGACGAAGATTCGGACATCATTGCTGACTTCGAAGATCTGAGGTCTCGTGCGGATTCTCGTTGATACGCAGGCCCTGCTCTGGTGGCTGATGGATTCGGAGAGGCTTGGAGCGAAGGCGCGGCGCATCTTCACCTCCGAGGAACCGGTCGTCAGCCCGGTCGTATTGTGGGAAATCGCAATCAAGGCGAGCCTTGGCAAGCTCTCGGCGGACGCCTCCGAGGTAAGCCGAGTCATCGCCGAACAGGGTCTCGAGCGACTTGGCATCTCGGATCGGCACATGATCAACCTGCAAACCCTGCCCTTGCATCATCGCGACCCTTTTGACCGAATGCTGATCGCGCAATGCAAGGCCGAAGCCATGCCCCTGCTGACTTCGGACGCAAAGATCGCGTGCTACGGCATAGAAATTCTCGACAGCAAACAATGAAGCACGACCAATAACAGTTTCGAGGCTTCACGCGCCAAAGTGAGTGATCAGGCGCTGTCCTGCCTCCTGGCCGCACAGCTTGGCAATCTTGAACTTAATCACCGCCGGTTCCAGTCCAGAAAGCGGCGTCCTGGGTCGAACGGATTCGGGCCGCATCATCGCAGACGGCCACTATGAAAACGCGTTACCGCGCATTCATCATCTGACGAGCCAGCAACGCAACGGCCGTCATGCTTACAAGAATGACCAGGATTGCAGACGGTGCCGCCTGCACGATCTTCTCCAATGAAGCTTGCTCGTACGCCCGCGTCGCAAGTGTATCGAAATTGAACGGCCGGAGCAGCAGCGTCGCCGGGAGTTCCTTCACCGAATCCACGAATACCAGCAGGAGCGCCGTGGCCACCGACCCCCGGATCAGCGGCAGATAGACCCTGAGAAGCGTGCCGCCGGCGGACTGGCCGAGCGTCCTGGCCGCCATGGGCAAGCTCGGCGCGACACGCGCGACGGCCGCATCCGCCGCACCCTGTCCAATGGCAAAGAACCTGACCGAGTATGCGTAGACCAGGGCCACGACACCTCCCGTCAGCAGCAATCCGGGATCCCAGCCGGTCAAGCCGAAAATACCGTCGGCAATCGCATTGTCGAACGCGGCCAACGGAATCAGCAGACCCAAAGCCAACACGGCTCCTGGCGCTGCATATCCGATCGTGGTGATCGGCAAGAGCATCCCTGGCCCCTGCCGCCCGGACAATCGCGTCCCGTATACGAGAAACAAGGACGCCGTGACGGTCACGACAGCCGCCGCACCCCCCACCATGAAGGTGTTCGCAAGCGCCGCGCCCAATCCTGGCGCCAGCCATCCCTCGGAACTCGAGAGCGCATGGCTGCCCAAGACCGCAACCGGAAACGCGAAGCCGGCCAGAAATGGCAGCGTGCATGCAATTGACGCCATCCAGCCCACGGCGCCCGTCAGCGCCGTCCGCTCGATGCGGTGATCCGTCCGGGACATCCGGTGAAACTTCATGCGTCGGCGGCTGGCCCTTTCCAGAACCACGAGAAAAAGGATCATCCCGAGAATGGCGCACGCGATCTGCGCCGCCCCGCCCGCGTTCCCGGCCTCCAGCCAGACGGTGAATACCCCGGTCGTCAGTGTCTGCACGCCGAAGTAATCAACGGCACCAAAGTCGTTCACTGTTTCCATCATCACGATCGCCGTGCCGGCCATGATCGCCGGCCGGGCAAGCGGCAACCCGATCCTCAGGAAGCGCCGCCGGAATCCCGCCCCGAGCGCGCGGGCGACCTCGTGGGCGCGACCGGACTGCTCCCGAAACCCTGCCCGCGCAAGCAGGTAGACGTACGGATAGAGCGATGCGGTCAGCACGAATATCGCGCCATGGCGCGACCTGATTTCGGGGAAGCGGTAGTCGGCGGCACTTTCCCAGCCGAAGATCCCTCGCAGACCGGTTTGCACGGGTCCCGCGTATTCAAGAAAATCGACCAGCGCATAGGCACCCAGGTATCCGGGTACCGCCAGCGGAAAGAGAAGAAGCCACTCAAGCCATCTCGATCCGGGGAAGCGGCAGCACACGATCAGCCAGGCCGTGCATGTCCCGATAATGGCCGACAGGAGGCCAACCGAGGCCATGATGGTCAACGTGTTCGACAGGTAGCGGGGCAAGGTCGTGGCCGCCAAGTGCCCCCAGATCGGCTCCGACGGATGGGCCGCAATCCAGATGACGGAAATGATCGGCATGAGCACGAGCGCCGCTATCGCCAATGCGCCGAGGCTCCAGGCATCCGGCATCGGAAGGCGCAGGCGGCGCATTAGTTGAGTGTTTCGCTCGGCCATTGCGAATCGCCTAGCGTGAAACAGGCTCGCCTGTCCAGTTGCCTTGAGCGTCGCTCCCGGACCGAATGTCGGGCTCGAACTTATGCCGATGCGGCAATCGGCAAGTTTCCCGCGTTCTCGGAGTTAACCGTCAAGGCAGGAATGTCCGCCCAAGCACGGGCCTTCGACACAGGCTGCGGCTACATGCCCAGCACTTCCTTGTACATCTGGAGAATTGCCTCTTCCTCGGCAACCTCGTTCAGGTCCCGCTTTCTCAATGCAATCAGCTTGCGCATGACCTTCGTGTCGTAACCACGTGATCCTGCCTCGGCCAGCACTTCCTTCTGCTGGCCGGTGACGACCACCCTCTCCTCCTCGAGCGTCTCGTAGCGCTCGATGAACTGGCGGAGTTCGTCCGCCGCAACGCGATAGGTCTGTTCGGTCATGTCTTTCTCCGGCGGGCAATGCTTGTCCATGTCTGGCGCCATTCGATATTCCGCAAGCATGGAGCCGACAAGGGTTGATCCGCTCCCGTGCGCCAACTATTCGGATACGCCAGAGATCCGTCATGTGGGGCAGCATGGACATCCTTGTCTGGACAGGTGCCGTGGTGACGCTTGCCGGTGTTGCAAGCTTGGTTTGGTGCATCGTCGCGGTTCAACGGGCGCGGCGCGAAGCGCTCGATGAATCTGCCATGAAAGCCAGGCTCCAGAAGGCGGTTGCCATGAACACGTGCGCGCTCATGCTGTCCGCAATCGGGCTGATGATGGTCGTCGTCGGCATACTGCTCGGATAGGGACGTCACGGCCCGGCCAGCACGTCACGCAGCCGCGCTTTCCGTGTCAGGCAATGTGACCCGAAACGCCGCGCCGCCAAGCCCTGCAACGTAATCGATCTCTCCCCCAAGGCGCTTCATGACCTCGCGACAGATCGCCAGCCCGAGCCCTGCGCCACCTCCGGCCCGGTGATCGTCGGCACGCGTGAATTTCTCGAACATCTCCGCCTGGGACACTTCCGGAATGCCGGAGCCGTTGTCGATGAAGTCGACGACGTGGCGACCGTTGACCTCGTGCACGCGAACCCTCAATCGCGGTTCAGGTGCGTCGCAGTATTGCCCGGCATTCGAAATCACGTTGATGAACACCTGCGCCAGCCGATCGCAGTCGGTACGGAGCTGCACCCTCTCGTCATTTCCGTTCCGCTCGATCGCCATCGTCGCCTCGGCACCCAACTGGCCGGTTGCAACGAAGGCCCTGTCCAGAACCGCATCAAGCATGTCGTCCTGCCGGTTCAGCAAGACCTGCCCGCTCTCGAGCACGCTCAGATCCAGCAGGTCGTCAAGAAGCCGCGTCATGCGGACCGCCTCACCGTTTATGGTCTGGCTGAATTTCTGACGATCCGCAGCGGACATCGACTCGCCATCCATCAATATCTCGCTGAACGAGCGAATCGAGGTCATTGGCGTGCGCAACTCGTGGCTGACCTGGCTAAGAAAGTTGTCCTTCTGGAACGAGAGCGCCACGAGTTTCTCGTTCGCCTCGCGCAACTGGCCAGCAGTGTTCTCGAGCTCTCGCGACTTTGCCTCAAGCTGGCTGGAATATTCGAGGATCTGCTGAGCCTCGTCGGCGACTCTCATCATGTCCTCGACCGAAACCGACACGCCGCCCGTGATCTGCGCGATCATCGCGTGCGCGGTCGCCCCCCCGACGGAACCCGCAAGTTCGCGCTCAAGTCGTTCGACAAATGCCGGTGTCACGTCGGGGAGAGACCCGCTCTTGCCCTGTCTTTGCGCCTCGGCCCTGAAGAGCGCCTGAGCGTCAGAAGCGCCGAGAAGCCGTTGCGACATCATGAGGAGGTCTTCGGCTTCGACCGCACCGCCGCTCCAGCCTCGGGTTCCCCCCGAATACCGGAATATGTTGACGAAACGGTTGCCCTGGAGGCGCTCAAGCGGAGTCTGGGCGCTAAGTAGGGAAAATGCCAGGAACGACCCTGCGTTCAGGATCATGGACCAGAACACCGAGTGCACAAGCGGGTCCAGCCCTTCGATGCCGAAGAGTGCATGAGGACGAAGCAGCGCAATGCCGAACGGGCCATGCGCCAAGATCTCCGGCGTCAGGATGCCAGCCTCTCCGAAACTCGGCAGGAAAGACGTCCAGATCCAGACCGCCAAGCCGACCGAGAGCCCGACGGCCGCGCCGACCCGGGTTGCGCCGCGCCAGAATATGGCCCCCAGAAGGGCGGGCAGCACCTGGGCGACGCCCGCAAACGACACCAGGCCGATCGCGGCGAGCGCGGCGCCGCCGCCCGAAAGAACGAAGTAAAGATACCCGAAGAGCAGGATGCCCGCGATCGACAGGCGACGCGACAGGATCACGACGTTGCGCACGTCGCCCGAAAGTGCGGCCCGTCCCGCTCTCAAGTTAAGCCAGATCGGCATCACGACGTGGTTGGATACCATCGTGGACACCGCGATTGCCGCGACGATCACCATCGAGGTCGCCGAACTGAAGCCACCCAGAAAGGCCAGCATCGCGAGCACGTTTCGATCAAATGCGAGCGGCACCGTCTGCACGAACAGGTCCGGATTCGAGCCCTCCGGACTCACCGAAAGCCCGGCGACGGCGATCGGGACGACGAAGAGGCTGATCAACAGAAGGTAAAGCGGAAACGCCCAGCTCGCCGTCGCCAGATGCCGCTCGTCGGAATTTTCGACGACAATCACCTGGAACATGCGCGGCAGGCAGATGAATGCGGCCGCAGACAGGAATATCAGCGTTGCCCACCGATCCGCCCCGGTGTCCCAGCGGGATATCGGCGACGCATCTATGGCCTGAAGCGTGGGTCCCACTCCACCGCTGACAACGAAGACGACAAACATGCCCACGGCCATCAGCGCGGCGAGCTTGACGACGGCCTCGACGGCAATGGCCGTGACCACGCCGTGGTGCCGTTCGTTCGCGTCCAGGTTGCGCGTGCCGAAAATGATCGTGAAGAGCGCGAGCCCGGCAGCAATCAGGAGCGCCGTGTTCCTGAGCGCATGCGGATCCGGTGCCGATCCGGACTGGGCAAACGCGTGCAGGCTCAGCGTCACTGACTGAAGCTGCAACGCGATGTACGGGGTCGTTCCAAGCACGGCAAGGCAGGTCACGAGAACGCCAAGCGCGTTCGACTTGCCGTAGCGTGACGAGATCAGGTCGGCGATCGACGTGATCCTCTGCGTGCGCCCGATCCGCACCAGCCGGCGCAGGACCACCCACCATCCTATCATGACGAGCGTCGGACCGAGATAGATCGTCACGAACTCCAGTCCAGAACGCGCCGCATACCCCACCGCGCCGTAGAAGGTCCACGCCGTGCAATAGACGGACAGCGACAAGGTGTACACCACGGGAGACCGAAGCCAGCCGGCCCTGCCGCGCTCGGCCTGCTTGTCAGCCCAGAACGCCACCCCAAAGAGCAACAGGACATAGGCCACGCAACTGCTGACCAGGATGTCGAAGCTCACGTCTTGCGCTCCGATTTCCGAACCTCGCTGGAACGCTCGGCAATGCGCGCGATTCTTGACAGCGATCGCGACAGGAACCCGGACAGGCCGATCAGCACCATCCAGACCGAGAACACGTACACGAGCGCCGAGGATGTGGCGCGACCGGCGGCCCAGAGGATCGGGATCAGCATCAGGACGATCGCAAGCAGAGGCAGGAGGTTCGCGGCGTCAAGCACGCGCCGCTGGCGCGTCGAAGCCTTGGGCAGTGAATTCGGATCCGGGTCAGTCATCTGCGCACCAGTTCACGTGCGTTCGCCAGCATCTCGGCGTTCGAGAAAGGCTTGGTCATGAACTTGTTCACGCCAAGCCTTTCGGCCAGTTCCTTGTCTTTCTGCTGCCCGCGCGCCGTCAGCATCATGACCGGAATGTCTCGCATTGCCTCGTCGGCACGCATGTCGCTCAGAATGTCGTAGCCGGACCGGTTCGGCAGCATGACATCAAGAATCACGAGATCGGGATTCCGGCTTCGCACCGCCTCCAGCGCATTTCCGCCGTCCGAACTGGTGTCCACGCGCCAGCCTTCGCGCGACAGGATGAACCTGATCGCATCGATGATGTTCGGCTCGTCCTCGATCAGCAGGACCCGCGTTTCCGTCACCGTCGATCCCCTCCCCGGATGATGGCGCTGGCCGCAAGACTATGAACACACCGGCCTGACGTGTCAAAGCCGTTCGTCCGACAGGGTCGAAAACACCGAAGGCTCGCGCCGCGCCGGGCAATCCGCCTCGGAGCAGACCCGGCAGGTCGTTCCGGCCCGGAGAATTCTGTTGGCCTCGCGGCTACGCGGCCATTCCCGGATCAGCATCCACGACGTCATGACCGCAGGACCTCCAAACCCCAAGGGATGGGCGATCTCCGCAACCGCATGCACGTCGAACAGGTAGTCGTCGCGCCCGCGCATCGCCAGCGTCTCGCGAACCGGCATCATCGGTTGCTGGCCGACCCGGAATAGGGGCCAGAGCGGACAGGCTCCGCCATAGCGGGGCAGGTCGAAGTCAGGCAAGGGCTTGCGATAGGTCAGCGTGCCCGAAGCGTCGCATCCGACCAGGCCGAACGACCCTTGATCCGGCAAGGCATCGGAAGCGAGCGTTACAAGGCGACGGAACAGGGTCGGCAACGGCGCGCCGAGCATGTCCGCAAGGACAAGCGGCTCGTCCGTCTTTCCGAGCGCGTCCTCAAGCGGCGGTTTCGGGATTGCGACCGCGTCCGCCGCGTATTGCGCCAGGTAGCCATGCGCCAGGTCCTGCGCCGCCAAGGTCCTGATCTCGTCCGCTCCGTCCACGATCGCAGCTATCGGAGCCGCGGCATCACGCTCAAGCTCGTCGATCTTCCAGCCGCGCTTGATCAGCCATTTCTCGACCTCGTCCTGCGGCAGCGAGCCCGTACCACGGTCATCGGCTTCAGCATCCAGGTAATCCACCAGCGACCCCGTGGCATCGGCAAGGCGCTGGCTGTCCTCGTGGATGTTGCGGGCAAACCTACGCTGCCATTCGGGCTCGACCGAATCGCCGCCCGCCAATATGCCGCTGGCGGATCGGATGGCCGTGACGCTCGTGAGCACGTTGTGCATCGATGCCGAAAGGAAGGGATCGTGGGTCAGGCGATCATCGAGACGTTCGACCACTTGCTCGAGCCGGGCGTTCTCGCGGAACTGCACCCCGATCAAGCGGGCCCAACCAGGGAACCGGCTGGCGAGTTCGTCGGCCCTGTCGCGCTCCGCCGCCGCCTCGACGTGCTTGCCGGCAGCGGAGTCCAGCGATGTCAGGAGCGCCGCCTCCGCACCTTCGCCGATGGTCGAGGGATCGGCGCCGAGCGCCTCGGCAATTCTCAGAAGCAGGGAACCACCGATCCTGCGGCGGTTATGCTCGATGAGATTGAGATAACTCGCCGAAATCCCGCAGGCCCTTGCCAGTTCGGCCTGCTTCATTCCGAGCGCCATCCGGCTGTTGCGAATCCGCGTGCCTGCACGCAGCGAGCGGCTCATGGCGACCTCCCTCTCCTGCTGGCCAGTTCTGCAACCGCGCGAAAATTAATTTACAGCATTCCGACCATCCCTGTCTATCAATTTGCAAGATTGCCTTTTCGTTTCATGGGATTGTTGCGCCATTTTCAGTTCTCCCTCGATAATGGAGACACTCTGTAAACGTCGATCACGGTGCAGGTTCGCACGGAATTCCGGTCGGCATTCCATCCACACGGGAGAACACCCATGTCAAAGAACGAACTAACCCGCCGCAGCATGTTGAAGGCTGGTGTCGCCGGATTGGCAACGCCAACCGTCTTCGCGGGCGCGGCTTGGTCTTTCACGAACGACCCGCAGGGCGGTGCGGTCACCCTCGGCTTCAACGTGCCGCAGACCGGACCCTACGCGGACGAGGGCGCGGACGAACTGCGCGCCTACGAGCTCGCTGTCGAGCACCTGAACGGTGGCGGCGACGGCGGCATGATCAACACCTTCTCGTCCAAGACCCTCGACGGCACCGGCATCCTCGGCCAGAAGGTCGAGTTTGTCACCGGCGACACGCAGACCAAGGGTGACGCAGCCCGCGCATCGGCGAAGTCGATGATCGAGAAGGACAACGCCATCATGATCACCGGCGGATCGTCTTCGAGCGTTGCCGTCGCGGTGCAGGGCCTCTGCCAGGAGGCGGGGATCATCTTCATGGCCGGCCTGACCCACTCGAACGACACGACCGGAAAGGACCGGAAGGCGAACGGCTTCCGCCACTTCTTCAACGGCTACATGTCGGGCGCCGCCCTGGCGCCGGTGCTTGCCAACCGCTACGGCACCGATCGCAAGGCCTACCACTTGACGGCGGACTACACCTGGGGCTGGACGCAGCAGGAATCGATCGCCAACTCGACGGAAGCGCTCGGCTGGGAGACCATCAACAACGTGATGACCCCGCTGGCGTCCACGGACTTTTCGGCCTACATCGCGCCAGTCCTGAACTCTGGCGCCGACGTCCTGGTGCTCAACCATTACGGCGGCAACATGGTGAACTCGCTCACCAACGCCGTCCAGTTCGGCCTGCGCGACAAGGAAGTGAACGGCAAGAACTTCGAAATCGTCGTGCCGCTCTACTCGCGCCTGATGGCACGCGGCGCCGGCGAGAACGTCAAGGGCATCCTCGGCTCCACCAATTGGCACTGGTCGCTGCCCGATGACGGAACAAGGGCCTTCGTGCAATCGTTCGGCACCAAGTACGGTTTCCCGCCGAGCCAGGCCGCCCACACCTGCTACGTTCAGGCGCTGCTCTATGCGGACGCCGTGAACAGGGCCGGCAGCTTCAACCCCTGCGCCGTTGTCGAGGCCCTCGAAGGCTTCGAATTTGACGGCCTGGGCAACGGTCCGACGCTCTACCGCGCCGACGACCACCAGTGCTTCAAGGACGTGCTGGTCGTGCAGGGCAAGGAGAACCCGACCTCCGAGTTCGACGTTCTCGAAGTCGTGGAAGTCACACCGCGCGCGCAGGTCGAGTATCCTGCAGACCACCCGATGTTCGGTGGCGCCGAGGCCAGCCTCGGCAACTGCAACCCCGGCGCGTAGCGCACCAAGACCGCGAGGGCGCGCCACGGCGCCCTCGCGACATCGTTGCCGGTGACAAGAGACGGCACTTCCTATAGCAATGGGCGTGCCACCCACAGACCGGACAACCGGGAGACAGAACAGTGGACGCCTTACTCCTGCAAATCCTGAACGGGCTCGACAAGGGATCGGCGTACGCGCTTATCGCGCTCGGCCTGACACTCATCTTCGGCACGCTCGGCGTCGTCAACTTCGCGCATGGCGCCCTCTTCATGATCGGTGCGTTCTGCGCGGTGTTCATCCAGGGCCTGCTGAACCTGAGCTACGAGACGATTGACGAGACGCAGAAGGACTTTCTCGGGAACCCGCTGAAGGTCAAGACACCCTATCTGGAAAACTGGTTCGGCCCCGAAACGGGCGGCGCGATCATAGACTGGGCCGTGCCGCTGGCGATCCTGTTCGCCATTCCGGTCATGATCGCCGTCGGCGTCATCATGGAGCGCGGCCTGATCAAGCACTTCTACAAGCGCCCTCATGCCGACCAGATCCTGGTGACCTTCGGCCTGGCGATCGTCTTGCAGGAAGTGATCAAGTACTTCTACGGCGCAAACCCGATCCCGACCCCGGCCCCCTCGTCCCTGGCGGGCGCCTTCGATTTCGGCGTGCTGTTCGGCTTCGACCCGAACGCCATCATCTATCCTTACTGGAGGATGATCTATTTCGTGTTCGCCATGTCGATCATCGGCGCCGTCTTCGCCTTCCTTCAGTTCACCACCTTCGGAATGGTGGTGCGTGCGGGCATGGCCGACCGTGAGACGGTGAGCATGCTCGGCATCAACATCGACAAGCGCTTCACCATGATGTTCGGCATCGCCGCCGCGGTCGCAGGGCTTGCAGGCGTGATGTACACCCCGATCAACCCGCCAAACTACCACATGGGCATGGATTTCCTGGTCCTCAGCTTCGTCGTGGTGGTCGTCGGCGGCATGGGGTCGCTTCCTGGCGCCGTCCTCGCCGGATTCCTGCTGGGCATCCTGGAGAGCTTCGCCTCGACGACCTGGGCCACGACGACGATCCCCGGCATCAACCAAGTCATCATCTACGTCGTCGCGATCATCGTGCTTCTGACCCGCCCGCGCGGACTCATGGGCCGCAGAGGCGTGATGGAGGAGTAAGAACATGCTTGGCCTCAACAACAAGGACACCTCGCTTTTCCTGGTCATCATCGTCCTGACCATCCTGGCGCCGGTCCTGCTCAACCCGTTTCCGACCGAGAGCACGCTGGCACAGTTCAACGCGGGCTATCCGGACCTGATGCAGAAGTTCGTCGTCTTCGGAATCTTCGCCATCGGGTTCAACATCCTGTTCGGCCTGACCGGCTACCTTTCCTTCGGTCACGCCGCGTTTCTCGGGGTCGGGTCATATTCCGCGGTCTGGATCTACAAGCTGTTCACCTACAACGTGATACCGGCGCTGATCCTGGCCGTGATCGTCTCTGGCATCTTCGCGGTCCTGATCGGCTACGTGTCGCTCCGGCGCTCCGGGATCTATTTCTCGATCCTGACGCTGGCCTTTGCGCAGATGAGCTTCGCGCTCGCCTACTCCGTGCTGTCGAACCCGAAGTTCAACCTGACGAACGGGGAAACCGGACTGCAGATCTACGCGAACGACCTGCAGCTCTTCCACCGCGAAGGCCTGCCGGATTTTCCGCATCTCTTCGGGCTGTCCATGGTCTCGACCTACAAGCTCGGGGTCGGGCCTTGGGAGTTCCAGCTCAACGTGGCCTACTACTTCTGCGCGATCATGATGATCCTGGCCTTCTACTTCGCGATCAGGCTCTTTCGGTCGCCGTTCGGGATGATGCTGCGCGCGATCAAGTCGAACCAGCAGCGGCTGAACTATACGGGCCTGAATTCCCGCCCCTACATGCTTGCAGCCTTCGTGGTCTCGGGCATGTATGCCGGTCTGGCCGGCGGCCTCCTCGCGGTGACCGACCCCCTGGCCGGTGCCGAAAGAATGCAGTGGACCGCGAGCGGAGAGGTCGTGCTGATGACCATTCTCGGCGGCACCGGGACACTGATCGGCCCGGTGCTCGGAGCGGGTTTCATCAAGTATTTCGAGAACATCTTCTCGAAGATCAACGACCAGGTTCTTCACCAGTGGTTCACGTTCCTGCCGGACGGCATCGAGGATGTCCTCGTCGCCATCGTTCACCCGTTCATCGGCAAGGGCTGGCACCTGACGCTGGGCATTCTCTTCATGCTCGTGGTCATTTTCCTGCCCGGCGGGCTGGTCGAGGGCGGGCAGCGCATCGCGCGTCTCCTCCGCCGCCTGTCGAATCGTGACAAGGCTGCAGACGCGACGAACGTTTCCGCGGAATGAGGATGTACGAAAATGGCAATTCTTGAAGTCAAGGGTGTCAACAAGCGCTTTGGTGGCCTTGCCGCACTGTCAGACGTGAACCTCTCCGTGCAAGAGAGCACCGTCCACGCCATCATCGGTCCGAACGGGGCCGGCAAGTCGACATTGCTCAACTGCCTCGTGGGCAAGCTCATGCCGGATTCCGGCTCGGTCATGTTCGACAACCAGTCGGTGCTCGGGCGCAAGCCGCACGAGATCAACCAGATGGGCATCAGCCGCGTGTTCCAGACACCCGAGATCTTCGGCGACCTCACGGTCCTGGAGAACATCATGATCCCCTGTTTCGCCAGGCGCGACGGGGCGTTCCGGATGCACGCCTTCGAGCAATTCGCCAATGAGACGGAACTCATCGACAAGTCCGACGCGATCCTATCGGATGTCAGCATGACGGACCAGCGGGACGCGCACGCCGCCTCGCTCAGCCGGGGCGACAAGCGCCGGCTCGAAATGGCAATGTGCCTGGTGCAGGAGCCGCGCCTCCTGCTGCTCGACGAGCCGACGGCAGGCATGGCCCGCGCGGACACCAACAACACGATTGACCTCCTCAAGGAGATCAACGGCAAGCGTGACATCACCATGGTGATCATCGAGCATGACATGCATGTCGTGTTCAGCCTCGCAGAACGGATCACCGTCCTGGCGCAGGGCACGCCGCTGGTCGAGGACACGCCGGACAACATCAAGGGCAATCCGAAGGTGCAGGAAGCCTATCTGGGAGAGAGCCAAAACTAGCGCCGAGGTTGTCGGCAGCGACGGCCGACCCAGACGCGTCAAACCCGCCCGGGAAGGAAACGAAAAAATGCCCGAAGACCAAGGATACAACAAGCACGCCAACAACGCCACGACGGCGCCAGCCTACTTGAGCGTCTGGAACATTGAGAGCTTCTACGGCGAGAGCTACATCGTCCAGGACGTGACGTTCAACGTCCATGAAGGCGAAATCCTGGCCCTCTTGGGACGCAACGGCGCCGGAAAGACTTCGACGCTGCGCACGATCGCGCGCATGGACAATCCGGAACTGCGCCACGGCGAGATCTGGCTTGACCACAAGCCGCTTCACTTCGTTGCAAGCCACGATGCGGCCCAAAGCGGAATCGCGCTCGTGCCCGAAGATCGCCGGATCATTCCCGGCCTGAGCGTAGAGCAAAACCTGAAACTGGCGCAGATCGCGCCGCCAATCGGCTGGTCGCTTGAGAGGGTCTACGAGCTCTTTCCGCGATTGGGCGAACGGCGCAACCAGGACGGCTCCACCCTCTCCGGTGGCGAGCAGCAGATGCTCTCCATCGCCCGTGCGCTGGCCCGGGACATCAAGGTGCTGCTCCTGGACGAACCTTATGAAGGCCTGGCCCCGGTCATCGTCCAGGAAATTGCAAAGACGCTCAACGTCATCCGCGACCAGGGCATCACGACGATCATCGTGGAGCAGAACGCGGTCGCGGCTCTCAAGCTCGCCGACCGCGCGGTGATTCTCGACACTGGCAAGGTCGTCTACGACGACAGCGCGCAGAAGGTTCTGGACGACGAGGCGCTTCGCGCAAAGTACCTGGCGATCTGACCGCAGTCCGGGCCACCGACGCAAGAACGGAGGAAAAGGAAATGCTCAAGCAGCGTGACGGGATGTACTGGCCGGATGCGGAAATGGCTGCGGCCGCACACGCTGACAACGGGACATACGGGGCCATGTACAGGACCTCGATCGAAGACCCCGAGGCGTTCTGGGCCGAGCACGGAAAGCGGCTGGACTGGATCAAGCCCTTCTCGAAGGTCAAGAACACCTCGTTCGCGCCTGGCCAGATCGACATTCGCTGGTTTGAGGACGGCACGCTCAACGTTGCAGCCAATTGCATCGACCGGCACCTTGCCGAGCGCGGCGACCGGACCGCTATCGTCTGGGAGCCCGACGATCCGGAGGCACCCTCCCTCTTCATCACGTATCGCGAACTGCACGGAGAGGTCTGCCGCTTCGCGAACGTCCTGAAGGGACTTGGAGTCTCTAGGGGCGACCGGGTCGTGCTGTACATGCCGATGATCCCGGAAGCGGCCTATGCCATGCTGGCCTGCGCCCGGATCGGGGCGATTCACTCGGTCGTGTTCGGCGGATTTTCTCCCGATGCCCTGGCGGCACGCGTAAACCAGTGCGAAGCGGGCGTGATCGTGACTGCCGACGAGGCGCCGCGCGGCGGACGGAACACGCCGCTGAAGGCCAATGCGGACAAGGCGTTCGAGAAGATCGAGATCGATGCCAAGATGCTGGTGGTCCGCCGAACCGGCGGCGATATCGCGATGCAGGACGGGCGCGATCATTGGCTGCACGAACTGGCAGCGGAGGTGTCCGACGACTGCCCGCCTGAGGAGATGAACGCCGAGGATCCCCTGTTCATCCTGTACACGTCCGGATCCACCGGCGCCCCGAAGGGTGTCGTGCATTGCTCGGGCGGCTACCTGCTCTACGCGTCGATGACCCACCTGTACGTCTTCGACTATCATGACGGGGACATTTTCTGGTGCACCGCCGACGTGGGATGGGTCACGGGCCACAGCTACATCGTCTACGGACCCCTCGCGAACGGCGCAACAACGCTGATGTTCGAGGGGGTCCCGACCTACCCTGACGCGGGGCGCTTCTGGGCGGTCTGCGAGAAACACAAGGTCACCCAGTTCTACACCGCGCCCACCGCCATCCGTGCGCTGATGGGCAAGGGACCGGAATTCGTGGAGAATTACGACCTTTCGTCGCTCAAGGTGCTCGGAACTGTCGGGGAGCCCATCAATCCCGAAGCCTGGGACTGGTACCACAAGGTCGTTGGAAAGGGAAACGTTCCGATCGTGGACACCTGGTGGCAAACCGAGACCGGCGGCCACATGCTGACGCCGCTGCCGGGCGCGACCGCGACCAAGCCCGGCTCCGCCACCCTGCCCTTCTTCGGCGTGCAGCCGGTGATCCTTGAGCCGCAAGCCGGCGCGGAGATCGACAGCGTGGAAGCGGAAGGCGTGCTTTGCATCAAGGACAGCTGGCCGGGCCAGATGCGCACTGTCTGGGGTGACCACGAGCGCTTCGAGAAGACGTATTTCTCGGACTACAAGAACTACTACTTCTCCGGGGACGGCTGCCGCAGGGACGCGAACGGCTACTACTGGATCACGGGACGCGTCGACGACGTGATCAACGTCTCGGGCCACCGCATGGGCACCGCCGAGGTTGAAAGCGCACTTGTCGCCCACGCGAAGGTCGCGGAAGCCGCCGTGGTCGGCTATCCGCATCAGATCAAGGGCCAGGGCATCTATGCCTACGTAACGCTCATGAGCGGAGAAGAGCCCTCCGAGGACCTGCGCAAGGAGCTTGAGACCTGGGTTCGTTCGGAAATAGGCCCGATTGCCAAACCAGACCTGATACAATGGGCTCCGGGGCTCCCGAAGACCCGCTCGGGCAAGATCATGCGCCGGATTCTCAGGAAGATCGCCGAAAACGACTATGGTGCGCTTGGCGACACATCGACCCTTGCGGAGCCCGAAGTCGTCGACGACCTGATCGAGAATCGCATGAACCGGGCCTGATGCGCGGCCTGACCCGCGTTGCCCGTGCACCAGCCCCGCATCCTCACCGCGCAGGATTCGGTTTCAGGACGTTCGTGCCAGCGGCGCATTCGACATGACCGCCGGCACGGCTCGACGTTGCGGCAGGCACCCTCCAGCCGAACTTGCGGCAAAATGCGCGGCGCCCGGACGCAGTCTCGTTCCCGTGTCGTTTGCCCTTCCCGCTGCGCAGGGCCCGGCCTATAAGCGTCGGCGTTCATCTGACTCCCATCCGCGGGGCAATGGGCTGATGCAAGGAGCGAGGGGACATGCGAAAGGCGAAGGTCAAGCGAAAAACGGCGGAGACCGACATCTCCGTGGCCGTGAATCTGGACGGCTCGGGCGCGTTTGACAACAAGACCGGCGTCGGATTCTTCGACCACATGCTCGACCAGCTTGCCCGGCATTCGCTGATTGACATCACGACCCGCGCTTCGGGCGACGTGCACATCGATGACCATCACACGGTCGAGGATACCGGCATTGCGCTTGGCCAGGCGCTCGCGCACTCTCTCGTGGACAAGCGCGGGATCCGCCGCTACGGCAGCTGTATCCTGCCCATGGACGATGCGCTCGTGCGGAGCGCGCTCGACCTGTCAGGCCGCCCCTACCTGGTGTGGAACGTCGAAATGCCGACCCCGAAGATCGGTGCCTTCGATACCGAACTCGTGCGTGAGTTCTTCCAAGCGCTCAGCACGCATGCGGGCATCACGCTCCATGTGGACATGCTGCATGGCGTGAACAGCCATCACATTGCGGAAGCCGCGTTCAAGTCCGTTGCACGCGCTCTTCGCGATGCGGTCGAAACCGACCCACGCAAGCTTGACGAGATTCCTTCGACAAAGGGCGCCCTCTGAGGCGATGCTGACCGTTCTCATAGACTACGGCGCGGGCAACCTTCATTCGGCCGAGAAGGCGTTTCAGCGCATGGCCGACGAGGCGCAGGCCGGAGAGGTCCTTGTCACGTCCCGGGCCGAGGAGATCGCCCGCGCCGACCGGATCGTGTTGCCGGGAGACGGCGCGTTTCCGGCGTGCATGCGTGCGCTCAGGGAAAACCGCGACGTCTTTGAAGCACTGACCGAGTCCGTTGAAGTCAACGGGCGTCCGTTCCTGGGAATCTGCGTAGGCATGCAGCTCATGGCGCGCAAGGGCCACGAATACGAGGATGTGGACGGACTCGGTTGGATCAATGGCGAGGTCAGCAGGATCGAACCTGCAGACGCAGCCCTGAAAGTGCCGCACATGGGCTGGAACGAGCTGGCTGTTGATCGCTCCCACCCCGTTCTTGACGGCATTGTGAGCGGCCATCACGCGTATTTCGTCCACTCCTACCAGATGGAGATGGCCGATCCTGCCGAACGGATCGCCCATTGCGACTACGGGGGCGAAATCACGGCGATCGTCGCGCGCGACACGATGGTCGGAACCCAGTTCCATCCCGAGAAGAGCCAGGCCGCCGGATTGCGACTGATCGCCAACTGGCTTGCGTGGCATCCCTGAGGGCGACTGCGTCGGCCAGCGGGGCGCGTGCTCAAGCCCTTCCCTCAGAACATGCGTCCACCGCCCCTCCGCAAGCACGTCCTGTTCATCCTCGACCGCCGGCCGAGACGACAACGTGGGTGATCGGTCCGATCCCTACGGCGATTCTCCGCCAGCCCATTGCCAGGGTCGCGTGTAGAGCCCCAAAGTCTTCGTGATCGCGGCTTCATCCGCCTCGTCCCGCCCATCCAGCTTGGCAACCAGCCCAAGACGCTTGTCCTCCACCACGTCGGCAACGCGGGCCGCATGGCCATCGGCCTCGAGCGCC
>JAJEAC010000183.1 GCA_022824315.1 Silicimonas sp. | reverse complement strand
TGCACCAGCCGATCAAGGATTCGCGCGCCCTCTCCGTCCAGGACATTGGCCAGTGGCGCGATGACCGCGTGCCTTTTCACGGGCTTGCCGTTCGCAATGTCGTCAAGGGCATCCTGGAGCCATTGCAGGCGCAATTCGCCGATCATGGGCTCGGATATCGCCCAGGTTGCGCGGGAGACCTCAACATTGAAGGCGTAAATCGGGAACAGCACGGCACGTGCGGCCACCGGCGCGGCCATGCAGGCGTCGAATCGATCAGGATCGCCCACGGCAACGATGTCCGCGACCGCCTGCATGCTCATTGCGGGCGCACCAAATGCAATATGCCGAGCCCACCACTTGGAGTCTTCATGACCGTAGGGAACACGGCCTGCGTCACTCCGCAGCTTTGTCCATCTCGCCCTTTTCCCGGACGAGTTTCCAGTTCACCGCGTCCAGCAACGCCCCGAACGAGGCGTCCACGATGTTCGCGGACACGCCCACTGTTGACCAGAACCGCCCCGAATCATCCGCAAAGTCGATGATGACGCGGGTCACGGCTTCTGTGCCACCCTGAGTGATTCGGACCTTGAAGTCGGTCAGACGCACGTCCTGTACCCACGACTGAAACGGGCCGAGGTCTGACTTGAGCGCCTGCCAAAGCGCGTTGACCGGACCGTCATCATGCAGGTCTTGGGCATGTTCGTTCTTGAAATAGCTTGTCTGTTGCCCTTCTCCCGTCGAAATCGTGACGACGGCCTCGGACTCGACAACGATCTCGCCGCGTGCATTGCGCCGCCGCTCCGAAATCACGCGGTAGCGCTCAACTTCGAAGAACTCGGCCGAGAGGCCAAGTGCGGCGCGCGCAAGCAGTTCGAAACTTGCCTGTGCGCTGTCATAGGCAAAGCCGAGCGCCTCCCTTCGCTTCACCTCTCCGAGAATTGCAACGAGGGCCGGGTCTCCCTTTTCGACGCAGATGTCCATTTCGGACAGTCGCTTGATAAGGTTAGACTGGCCGGCCTGGTTCGACATGGGAATCACGCGTGCGTTTCCGACCGATGCCGGATCAATGTGCTCGTAGGTCTTTGGATCCTTCGCAATTGCTGATGCGTGAAGTCCGGCCTTGTGGGCAAAGGCGGACGCTCCGACATATGGAGCAGACCGGAGCGGTACACGATTCAGGATATCGTCCAAGACGCGGCTGGTGCGAGTAAGGCGCGACAGCGCCTCTCTGCTGACACCGATCTCGTACCGGCTTGCGTACGGTTCCTTGAGCAAAAGCGTGGGAATCAGCGTCGTGAGATTCGCGTTTCCGCACCGTTCACCAAGGCCGTTGAGCGTACCGTGAATCTGGCGCGCGCCCGCATCTACTGCCGCCAGCGTGCCCGCGACGGCATTGCCGGTGTCGTCATGGGTATGGATGCCAACGTTGTCGCCGGGGATTCCGGCATTGATGACGGTCGCCGTGATCTCCGAGACTTCGTGAGGCAGCGTGCCCCCGTTCGTGTCGCAGAGAGCCACCCAACGAGCCCCTGCCTCAAAAGCGGATTGCACACAGTCGAGCGCGTAGTCGGGATTCGCCTTGTAGCCGTCGAAGAAGTGCTCGGCATCGAAAATCGCCTCGCGGCCCTTGTTGACAAGATGCGCAATGCTCTCGCGAATGCCGTGCAGGTTTTCGTCCAGAGAGATTCCGAGTGCTTTCTCGACATGGAAGTCATGGGTCTTGCCGACGAGACAAACGGCGGACGTGCCTGCATTCAGCACCGCAGCCAGGACGTCGCAGTTTTCCGCGGAACGCCCTGCCCGCTTTGTCATGCCGAATGCCGTAAAGGTCGCGCGGGTCTCCGGACGCTTGTCAAAGAAGGCGTCGTCGGTTGGGTTCGCCCCGGGCCAACCTCCCTCGATGTAGTCCAGGCCGAGTGCATCAAGCAAATGCGCGATCTCCGTCTTTTCCTCGGTCGAGAACTGGACGCCCTGGGTTTGCTGACCATCCCGGAGTGTCGTGTCGAAAAGAAAGAGCCGTTCCGATTTCATTTCAGCGCCTCCAGTTTGTCGTGGTCGAAGCCAGGCCCAATGTGCCAGTCGACGCCCTCGGATGTGTCCTTGATGACTATGCCGGCTTCCGTGAGGCTTTCGCGCAGGCTGTCCGCTCGCGCGAAGTCCCGTGCCTCTCTCGCAGTTGCGCGCGCCTTGAGCAGCGCATTGACCAGATCAGTCACATCTTCAGGCGGCACCGCCTCACGGGCCCAATTTGGTACGCGGTCAATCATCAACCCGACAAACTCCAATCCGGCTGCCAAAGCCGCGACGTCCCCCTTCGCAGCAAAGCGATGTAGCGATGCCAATGCCTCGTGGGTGTTAAGATCGTCTGACAGTGCATTCACAAGAAGAGAAATATCTGCGTCCCGCCACGAACCGAACGCCACTGTTTCCACCATCGCGTACCATTTCCGTAGCGTCGCCTCGGCGTCGCGTGCCCTGTCTTCGGTCCAATCCATCGGCCTTCGATAGTGCGTCGAAAGGAACACAAATCGAATCACTTCGCCCGGCACGTTCCAGCCACCGCTCCAGTTCCCGTCCAAGAGGTCGCGCAAGGTGAAGAAATTGCCCAGAGACTTGGCCATTTTCTTCCCATCGACCTGGAGCATCTCGTTGTGCATCCAGAGTCTTGCGAATTCATGACCCATGCATCGCGATTGGGCAATCTCGTTCTCGTGATGCGGAAAGACCAAGTCGTTGCCGCCGCCATGAATGTCGAAACGCTCTCCCAGAAGGCCCGCTGCCATGGCCGAGCATTCAATGTGCCAACCGGGCCTGCCTCGGCCCCAGGGGCTGTTCCATCCCGGAGTCTGCTGGTCCGAGGGCTTCCAAAGCACGAAGTCCATCGGGTCTTCCTTGAAAGGCGCCACCTCGACACGGGCGCCGGCGATCATGTCGTCAACGGAGCGCCCGGACAAATCTCCGTACCCAGGGCATGAACGCACCCGGAAGAGCACGTGGCATTCGGCCTCGTAGGCATGTCCCCTTTCGATCAGGGAAGCGATCATTTCGACCATTTCCTCGATCCATTCGGTTGCACGGGGCATTGCGTTCGGCACGAGCGCGCCAACGGAAGCCATGTCGTCGAGATACCATTGCACAGTCTCTTCGGTGATTTCGCGAATGGGGCGTTTCTCAGCCGCGGCGCGCGCGTTTATCTTGTCGTCAACATCCGTGAAATTCCGCACATATGTAACCCGATCAGGACCGTATACATGGCGGAGAAGCCGAAAGAGCATGTCGAAGACGATGACGGGTCGCGCATTCCCGATATGAGCCCTGTCGTAAACGGTCGGCCCGCAGACATACATCGTCGGCCGCCCATTCGTGACGAGAGGTTCCAACGGTCTTTTTGTCCGCGTTGCTGTGTCATGGAGCTGTATATTCGTCATGAGTCAACCTATTGGGCAAACTTGTCCCACGCGGGCTTCGACAAGGTCATTTCAAGGTAAGGAAGAACCGGCCCGCGTGAGCGATGTCAGCGGATAATGCAGCAGATGATGCAGATGCGGTTCATTTTGCCGACAATAGCGGCGATCCGCGGAGAGTGCAAAGGGTTTTCGCAGCGGCATCAGCCAACGACCGAACTCTCTTGGAAACAATCGATTGACTTGCCACACAAGTTGCCGCCCATGTAACGCATGACCAGACTCTCGCATCGCATCAAGACCCTGACGGACGGCGGTTCGGATGGGTGGGACATCTACCGCAAGAGCCGCGCCATGAAGGATCGTGGCATGCCTGTCATCGAACTGACGATCGGCGAACATGATCGAAAGACAGACCCGGCTATCCTCAAGACGATGCATGATTCAGCGACAGGCGGGCACACCGGATATTCAACGATTCCGGGCACGGACGGGCTTCGTGATGCCGTCGCCATGCGAATTGCCAAAATGACAGGCGTTGCTACTGAGCGACACAACGTGGTGATCACGGCAGGCGGACAGGCGGCGCTCCTTGCCGCTCACATGATTGCGTGCGACCCGGGAGACGCGGCGCTGTACATCGACCCCTACTACGCGACCTATCCTGGCACGATCCGCGCTACCGGAGCGAAGGCCGTGGCCGTAACGGCGCGAGCCGAAAGGGGATTCCAGCCTTCTCAATTGGACCTTCAGGAAGCCTGCGAAGCCCGATCTCTCCTGATCAACTCCCCGAACAACCCGACAGGGGCAGTCTATTCCCAAACGAAGCTGCAAGAGATCGCCAAATTCATCCGGGAACGGGACATGTGGCTGATTTCGGACGAAGTCTATGACACCCAGGTCTGGAACGGCGAGCATGTCTCGCCACGTGCGTTGCCGGGAATGGAGGCCCGGACGCTCGTGGCCGGCTCCCTGTCCAAGAGCCATGCGATGACCGGAAGCCGGATTGGCTGGCTGGTCGGTCCAGAAGAGGCGATCACGCATGCCATCAACCTGGCCACGCATACCACCTACGGCTTGCCCGGATTCTTGCAGGACGCCGGTGAATTTGCCCTGCAGCAGGGGTCGGCGCTGGAGGATGTCATCGCGGCACCTTTCCGGCGGCGCCATAAGGCGGTCAATGCCATATTTTCGCGAGAAAACCTGAACGTCGTGCCATCTGTGGCAACGATGTACGTCATGGTTGACATCAGGGGGACCGGAATGACCGGCACCGAGTTTGCAGAGGCACTGCTGGATGAGCATCTCGTGGCCGTCATGCCTGGCGAGAGCTTCGGGAAGGCGGCGGCCGGACATGTTCGCGTCGCACTGACGGTCGACGATGCCACTCTGGAGCAAGCGGCAATGGTCATCGCCGAATTCTATCGGAATCGCTCAGGAAGTTCGCAAACCGCTGAAATGCCTGTTTGATCAATTTGCCCGCGCGCACTGGTCAGAATGTCCCGCCAGCGTCCACATCAACGGCGCTGATTTCGCCGCCCCTGTGCGCGAATTCCTACGCTCCCATGAGTTTCTTGACGGCGGCAATGGCGTCCTCGGCCTTGTCTGCGCTGGCTGCTCCGCCTCGCGCCATGTCCGCGCGTCCGCCGCCTCCCTTCCCCCCGAGCTCGGCAACTGCCGTGCGTACCATGTCCACGGCCGAAAGACGTTCGATCAGATCTTCCGTGACTCCTGCGGCCACCGCAGCCTTTCCTCCCGTGTCCGCAATCAAGAGCACAGCCCCCGAACCGAGGCGCGCCTTGTATTCGTCGATCAGGGGCGGCAGGCTCTTGCCATCCACGCCCTTGAGCATTCGGACATGCAGGATCATGCCGTTGACTGATTCGGCCTCCGGTTCGGCTTCCCCGCCGGCTAGGGCGAGCTTCTTGCGCAATTCGGCGACCTCGTCCTGTAGGGCACGACGCTCGGCCTGCAAAGCCTGGACCCGCGTCGCAACCTCGTCCGGCGGAGCCTTGAGCAACAGCGCCGTTTCCGCAAGCCGATGATCCTGATCCGAAAGGTACCTGAATGCAGTCTCTCCCGTCAGCGCTTCGATTCTGCGCACGCCTGCCGAAGAGGCGCTGTCGCCGAGCGTCACGAAGACTCCAATGTCGCCGGTTCGCGACACATGCGTGCCGCCGCAAAGCTCGATCGACCAGGTGTTGCCATTGATTCCCTTGCCGGTGCTTGCGGCACCCATCGAGACCACGCGCACCTCGTCGCCGTATTTTTCACCAAAGAGGGCCTGCGCACCTATGTCGCGGGCATCATCCGGCGTCATTATCCGCGTTTCCACCGGCGAATTTTGGCGAATATACGCGTTGACCTCCGTCTCGACAGCTTTCAATTCGCCAAGTGTCAGCGCCGACTGATGGCTGAAATCAAACCGAAGCCGTTCGGACGCATTGAGCGATCCCTTTTGCGCCACGTGCTCTCCCAGGACTTGGCGAAGGGATTCGTGCAAAAGATGCGTCGCTGAATGATTGGCGCGGATGGCGGACCGTCGCGCATGATCGACTTTTAGCACGACCGGATCACCCGTTTTCAGCTTCCCCTTCTTGACCGTGACTTGATGGCCCAGGATGCGTCCGTCCGCAAAGCGCTGGACGTCAGTTACATCAGCCAGATTCTTGGCGTCGCCCGTGCCTCGCATCGTGCCCGTGTCACCGACCTGTCCGCCAGCCTCGCCGTAGAAAGGTGTCTGGTTCGTCACGATCCACCCGGTTTCGCTGTCGTTGAGCGAGTCGACGGAGATGCCGTCGCACAGGATCGCAACGATCTGGCCTTCGGCGACCTCGGTTTCATAACCAAGAAACTCTGTGGCTTCGGTGCCTCCGGCAATGTCGAACCAAATTGTCGCGTCTCGTGACTCTCCGGTTCCTGCCCAAGCCGCCCGCGCCCGCGCCTTTTGCTCCTCCATGGCTGCGTCGAAACCAACCGTATCGACGCTGCGGCCCTTTTCGCGGAGGGCATCCTGCGTGAGATCCAGCGGAAACCCGTATGTGTCGTAGAGCTTGAAGGCCGCATCCGCCGGCAGGTCGGCGCCGTCCGGCAGTCGCTCCAGTTCTTGGTCCAGCAGTCGCAGCCCCCGATCCAGTGTTTGCAGGAAGCGGGTCTCTTCGTTCTTCAATGTTTCCTCGATCAGGGCCTGCGCACGGGCAAGCGCCGGATAGGCCTGACCCATTTCTGTCACGAGTGCAGGCACAAGGAGGTGCATTACAGGATCCGTTGCACCGGCCATACGTGCATGACGCATTGCGCGCCGCATGATCCGGCGAAGGACGTAGCCCCTGCCCTCGTTTGACGGCATGACGCCATCGGCGACCAGGAACGATGTCGAACGCAGATGATCAGCCACGACCCGGTGGTGCACATTCGCCGGGCCATCGGCATCGGCATTCGTGACGTTGGCGCTTGCCTCGATCAGCGCACGCATCGTGTCGGTGTCGTAGTTGTCGTGCTTGCCTTGCAGAAGCGCTCCGATCCGTTCCAGACCCATGCCCGTATCGATCGACTGCATCTCAAGCTCGCGCATCGTTCCGTCTTCGAACTGCTCATTCTGCATGAAGACGATATTCCAGATCTCGATGAAGCGATCGCCATCCTCTTCCGGCGACCCCGGCGGCCCGCCCCAAATGTGATCGCCATGATCAAAAAATATCTCGGTACAAGGTCCGCAGGGTCCGGTTGGCCCCATTTGCCAGAAATTGTCGTCCGTCGCGATCCTGATGACCCGGTCCTCGGGCAGACCCATTTTCCTCCAGATGCCGGCGGCGTCGTCATCCGTATGGTACACCGTGACCAAGAGGCGCTCCTTGTCGATGCCGAAGTCGTCCGTTAGCAAATTCCACGCGAGAGGAATGGCCTCGTCCTTGAAGTAGTCTCCAAAGGAGAAGTTTCCGAGCATCTCGAAGAACGTATGGTGCCGAGCGGTGTAACCGACATTGTCGAGGTCATTGTGCTTGCCGCCGGCACGCACGCATTTCTGGGAGGTTGCGGCGCGGGAGTACTCGCGGGTTTCCAGTCCCGTAAACAGGTTCTTGAACTGGACCATGCCCGAGTTGACGAACATCAATGTCGGGTCATTGCGCGGAACAAGCGGCGAGCTCTCAACAACCTCGTGGCCGTTTTGCTCAAAAAAGTCGAGAAAGGTCGAACGTATGTCGTTCAGGCTGGTCATGGGCGGCATCCGTAATCGGCACGTTGCGCCTGATTAGCCATCGTAGCGCAGACTGTCCACCAAACTGGAACACGCAATCGGAAGCTTCTCATCCAGCTGTTCGGCCGGTGCCGGCGCAAATCCACGGCTTTTGTGGGTCTGTGACTCGCTGCATGCACAAAAGTGTGGAGAAGTGTGGACGCACCTTCGCCCGCCGTCACCTTTGAGAGGGACGCCACGGATCGGTTTCGATCTCACTTCTCACAATACACGCAACGATAGGATCACTATCCACATGACATAGTCAAATTGCAGGAAAGCGCCCAAATTCCTCGGTCACTGCTGGCACGGCTTGTCGATGTAGCAGACTCTGACTGGCTTGCAGAATGCATCAGCGGCGTACTCGAGTCTCGCGAAAACCCTTCCGTCAGTATTCAGTTCCGCCTTGTTGGCTGATAGTCCCGCCTGAGAAATTCAACCACGTGAAGTTCCTGTTTCTCAGTCATGATCTGTCCCTGCACTGATATTGGAAAGCAGATCGTGCCAGGCGCGGCGATGCGTATGGTCCGCTCTGTTGTCCAGTTCCGTTCCTATCTCGCGCAACAGCCTCGGCCGCCATTCTTCGGAGAGCAGCGCGAACGCGGCGCTGGCCAGATCAACAATGTCGATCTGACTGATGTTCAAGCCAGAGGCCCACGCCGCATCTATGTTTTCCCGGATCGAATCTTGCTCATCGGCCTCAATGCCCGGTGAAGCAAACAGCAAATTGCTCAACGGGTCTGCTGATGCCCGGGCCTTTTGCATCGAACTGCGAACATCGGCCAATGTCAGGCACGATCCTTGACTTCGATTGCCAATAGCATGTTGCCATTACAGTCTCGGCACATCACATCGCCCGGCGCCCAGGCAGATGAGTCCGCTTCGTTCAGTCCTTGCGATGAAACATTTGCGAAGAGCGAGAAGGCGCGTCCCAAGACGGTCATCATTGCAGCGGTCACGACCAACGGTCGCAAACCACCGCTCGCTTCCGCAAGAAAAGCTTCCAGGACGCGAAGCATTTGTGGCAGGCTGACCCGGATCGGGATCTGATATCCGAATGACTGGGCTGTCAGACGACGAGCCGCGCTCTCCAGGCAATGGATGAACGCGGCCTGGAGTTTAATTCGACCCGCTTCATCCAGAGGCGCAAGGAACGCTACAAGTGCGTCCCACTCTTGACTGTTGCGCAGTTGGTGGGCTCCTTCGTCCAACCTTAGCCGTCGAAGCGGATTGTTGACATAAGGGTCTGGACTCCTGCCCAACAGGTCGTGATTGTCCGCCACACATGGCACGATGACTGCCGAGCAGAAGCTACGCGCGTCCCGAGCGCCGGGAGATTGTTTCGCTCCGAGTTGAATGCTCAAGAGGCTTCTGCGCTCATCGGCAATTTTGCCGAGCATTTGCGTCACTATCGCATAGCGGATTGAAAGCACCTTGGAATTGATCAAACGGTCAACTTCGCTGTCCGGTTCGCTGGTCCCCGTTTCCAGTGCGCGTGTCCAAGCACCATCCAGCCATTCGCGAGCTTCGGCGTTGTTCATCGACTAGAAGTTCAGCCAGACCGATTCCTGGCGCGGTTTGCGTACGGAGCGGCAATTATGTTCCTCGGCATCTATGCGTCGCCAATCCCGATAAAGGCGGTCGTAGAGACTGGTTCGATATCCGGCCAATCCGATTTCTCGATCCAGGCGGTTGCAGCAGCTTTGCCCAGGAACATGCAGCACAGGTCCACGATGCGGAAGCTTTCGCGGTCCTGAAGTTGCCGCAATCGCTTCATGCGACACCATCGCACTCTTCCTCAATTCGAGTTGTTTGCTACGCTTGAAGTGCCACTTCGTCAGGCCTGTCGCCTTCGTCCATTTCGGCATCGAATTCGACGCCATGCGCAGTCCGGATCTTGCCTTCGATCTCGCGTGCAATGTCGGTATTTTCCTTCAGGAAGGCCTTGGCGTTCTCCCGGCCCTGCCCGATCCGTTCGTCGCCGTAGGAAAACCAGGATCCGGACTTCTCGACCACACCGGACTTGACGCCGAGATCGATGAGTTCGCCCATCTTGGAAATGCCTTCCCCATACATGATGTCAAATTCCACCTGCTTGAACGGCGGTGCGACCTTGTTCTTGACGACCTTGACGCGCGTGGTGTTGCCTACAACCTCGTCACGGTCCTTGATCGCGCCAATCCGGCGGATGTCGAGGCGAACGCTGGAATAGAACTTCAGCGCGTTGCCGCCAGTGGTGGTTTCGGGCGAGCCGAACATGACACCGATCTTCATGCGAATCTGGTTGATGAAAATCACCATGCAGTTCGAACGGGCGATCGAACTGGTCAGCTTCCGCATCGCTTGGCTCATCAGGCGGGCATGAACACCCACCGAGGAATCGCCCATGTCGCCTTCAAGCTCCGATCTCGGCGTGAGCGCCGCAACCGAGTCGATAATCACCATGCTGACAGCGCCAGACCGCACCAGCGTATCGGTGATCTCGAGTGCCTGTTCACCCGTGTCCGGCTGCGAAATCAGCAACTCGTCCAGATTGACGCCAAGCTTCTTTGCATATTGCGGATCCAGGGCATGCTCCGCGTCGACAAAGGCGCAGACGCCACCCTTCTTCTGCTCTTCAGCCACGCAATGCAGCGTCAGCGTGGTCTTTCCGGAAGACTCTGGGCCATAGATCTCGACAACCCGTCCCTTGGGAAGCCCTCCGATCCCCAGCGCAATGTCGAGACCCAGCGATCCGGTCGAAGTCGCCTCGATCTCGGGCATCTCGTTGTCGCCGCCAAGCTTCATGATCGAACCCTTGCCGAACTGGCGTTCGATCTGTGCCAGCGCCGAATCGAGCGCCTTTTGCCTTTCGCCTTGCTTTTTGGATGTCATGTCGAGAAGTTCTGCCGTGGCCATTCCGCTTGCCTCCTTTATTTCATCTTCGCCGCCCGGCGGCAACGATGCTTGCGTTTTCATTATGTTCCCTCACGGCCTTATGGGATCAAAAGTGGAACATTGCAAGAGATTTTTTGACCGGCCCGTAATTTGCTCGCATGCCGGGGGCATGCTCCAAGACGTCGCCGACTTGCCGGGCACCGCCTTTCATGTCCCGGGTTCCAAATGTTGGCGTTCATCGTTGCGGCCAAAGAGGGCAAGGAAAAACCCGTCCCCCCCATCCAAAGGGGTAAAGCGCTCGCAGCCGATTTGCCGCCAGTTGCCGTGACGCATCAGAAAGGCGTCAGCCCTGTCTTCGTTTTCAATGTTCAGGAGCGAACAGGTCGAATAGGCCAGCACTCCGCCCGGCGCGACGAATCGGTTGGCCTTGTCGAGAATTGCATTTTGGAGACCGCAAAGCTCAGCCAGCCCGTCGGCGGTAAGTGCCCACTTTGCTTCCGGCATCCGCCGCCACGCACCCGTCCCGGAACAAGGCACGTCGCAGAGCACGATGCCGAATTCGCCCTGCGGCGCGTCCGTGACATCAACCGGGGTGCCGGCCCGCTTAGACCGAATCGGAATGTCCCCCATGCGCGAAACTTCCACATCATGTGCCGTGACGCTTCCAGCCCCTCCAGCCGCAAGCGCCAGCGCCTTGCCGCCTCCTCCCGCACAGTAGTCCAGCACGCGCCGTCCCCTTGCATATGGCAGCAGACATTCAGTCACCGCCTGGGATGCAACGTCCTGAAGCTCGACCATGCCAGTCCTGAAGGCCGTGCTTAGCCGCACGCGGCGCGCGTTGCCCTTGACCTCAAGCGCAGTTCCGCAAAGTGGATGGGGATCAGATTCGATCCCGTCGGAGGCCAGTTCCCTTCGCGCGGTCGGCAAATCGATGCGAGCCGTGTTGACTCGCAGGAAGGCGGGTGCACGACTTTGCATGAGAGCAAGGATCGGTTCCGCATCATCACCAAGCGAATCCACCATTTGCGGCCAAAGCCAGTCAGGACAATCGAGCCGTACCGCATTGGATGCCTCTTCCAGGCGGCGAACGGTCCGTGTTTCCCGTTCGCTCAAGGGACTGGGTGCATAACCGGTTCCCGTGAACACCTCGGCCGGATCAATTCCGGATCTTCGCAAATGGCCGATCATCAGGCCCCGACCGTCGTTCGCGCCGCCAATCCAGGCAAACGAGCGTCGACACCTGAGTGCGTCAAAGACGAGATCCCGAATTGCCGCTCGGTCGTGGGAACCGGCAAAGCGATTCCTTCGTGCCCAGCGACTCAAGCAGAATTCGGAAGCCGCACCCTCGAGAATCGCATCCAGGATTGCCACTGTGGCCGCAACATGCGCTGCCGGCGTCATGCCGAAATCATCCGTCCTCGATCGAACGGTGCGTCGACCCGGCCGTTCCCCGCACACATGCTCCGATCAATTGCCCATACGGTAATTCGGGCTTTCCCGAGTGATCTGGACATCGTGAACGTGGCTCTCCTTCAGGCCCGCCCCAGTGATCTTCATGAACTTGCAGTTCTTCCGCATTTCCTCGACGGTCTCGCATCCTGTGTACCCCATGGCGGCGCGCAATCCTCCGATCAATTGATGAATGACGGTTGCCGCGGGCCCCTTGTAGGGCACCTGCCCCTCGATTCCCTCGGGCACGAGCTTGTCCGAGGCGGCATCCGTCTGGAAATACCGGTCGGCCGAGCCCCGGGCCATGGCGCCCAAGGAACCCATACCCCTGTAGGACTTGAAACTTCGGCCCTGGTAGAGAATCAGCTCACCAGGCGATTCGTCAGTTCCGGCAACCAGGGAGCCAACCATGGCGCTGGACGCACCTGCCGCAATCGCCTTGGCAAAGTCACCGGAAAACTTGATTCCGCCGTCGGCGATCACGGGTATGTCTCCCGCGGCCTCCGCGCAGTCCATGATCGCCGTGAGCTGCGGAACGCCGACACCGGCAACGACACGGGTCGTGCAGATCGAGCCGGGTCCGATTCCGACCTTGACCGCATCCGCCCCGGCATCGATGAGCGCTTGTGCGGCTTCGCCCGTCGCCACGTTGCCCGCGATGATCTGGACCTCGTTCGAAAGCTTCTTTGCGCGCGTGACTGCCTTGACGACCCCGTCGGAATGTCCGTGCGCCGTGTCGATGACAACAATGTCGACCCCCGCATCCATCAGTGCTTCCGAGCGTTCATGTCCTGCCTTACCGACTGTCGTCGCCGCCGCCACCCGCAGACGGCCAAGGTGATCCTTGCAGGCTTGAGGGTTCAAAACGGCCTGTTCGCTGTCCTTCAGGGTCAGAAGGCCGGTGAGCTTGCCCTCCCCGTCGGTGACCAGCAGCTTTTCGATCCGGCGTGCCTTCATGAGGCTTCGTGCCTCGTCCAGATCGGCCGGTTCAGTCAAGACTGCGAGGTCATCAGCCGTCATCATCACGCTGACCGGAGTGGCATCGTCCTCTGCAAAGCGCATGTCGCGGTTTGTCACGATGCCAAGCACCCGGCCCCTGACATCCACGACCGGAAATCCCGTGACATTGTACCGTTCCTGCAGCGCCTTGGCATCGCCAAGCGTCTGGTCAGGCTTCAGCGTGACTGGATTGTACACGATGCCGGAGACGAACCGCTTGACGCTCCGAACCTGTCTGGCCTGCTCTTCGATATCAAGGTTCCGGTGAATGACACCCATACCGCCGACCTGCGCCATGGTGATCGCCATGCGGGCCTCGGTCACCGTGTCCATGGCAGAGCTCAGGAGCGGGATATTGGTATGGATGTCACGCGTGACCTTGGTTCGCGTGTCAACATCTGCAGGCAGGACCTTGGAGGCTGCGGGCACGAGCAGAACATCATCGAAAGTGAGCGCCTCACGAATCTCCATCAGCCATCTCCCCGGGAGGGTTCGTTTGACGACCCCTTATGGCATGTCCGGTTCGAAACAAAGGGCCAAATGCCGGCTCCCGCGGCAATTCGCAGGGGCCCGTGTCCCATTTCCTGATCCCCGGTTGCCCTCGGCCTGGCCCGGGAACTTGCCCTTCCCCATGCACAATCCGGGTCCGGTCGCAATCCCTGGATCCGGTCTGCCCGAAATTGACCTTTGCAAGGGCAGGCAGCTGAACCGCGCAATGGTCGCCAAGACGGCGTTAATGGGCCTTGACAGGGATGCGCTTTGTCGGGTGGTCGCGGTACAGGAGAGATTGGGTGTCGTGGAAGACATGCACCTTGGACGGATGCGCGGTCAGCGAAACACTGTTGCCTCGTTGGTCCCGGTGTATGCCTGCAAGCTTCGCGATCACGGGCTCCGCCTGTCCTGCCGGTTCAAAATACAGGATCGTCACCTCGCCAAGCGCCTCGGATATGCTGACCTCGCCCTGGAAGACATGCGGGCCATCGGTCGCGATGAAATCCTCAGGACGCACGCCTATGTTCACGTCCTTTCCCGCGTCTTCCGGCAACGACGGCACGTCCGAGACGGCTTCACCCCCGTCCGCAAGCTCGATTCGGGTCTGCACACCTGTCTCGGAAATCCTTCCCGGCAGCAGGTTCATGGCAGGCGAGCCTATGAACTGCGCAACAAACTCGTTTTCCGGGCGTTCGTAGAGTTGCAGCGGCGTGCCCACCTGGGCAATCCCGCCACCGGCCAGGACCACGATGCGCGACGCGAGCGTCATGGCTTCGACCTGGTCATGCGTGACATAGATCATCGTCGATTCAGGCATCGACTCCTTCAATTGCGCGATTTCGATCCGGGTTGCCACGCGCAGCGCGGCGTCAAGGTTCGAAAGCGGCTCGTCGAAGAGATAGACTTTCGGGTCGCGCACGATGGAGCGTCCGATCGCAACTCGCTGGCGCTGACCTCCGGAAAGCGCTTTCGGAAGCCGGTCCAGGAGATTGTGGAGCTGCAAGGTCCTCGCGGCTCCTTCGACCCGCTCTTCAATTTCTTCGCGGCTCATCTTCGCGATCTTGAGGGCGAACGACATGTTGTCGCGCACCGTCATGTGCGGATAGAGCGCGTAGGACTGAAAGACCATGGCGATGCCGCGCTCGGCGGGTGGCACATCGTTCACCACCATGCCGTCGATCTCGAGCGTGCCTCCGGAAATCTTCTCAAGGCCGGCAATCATGCGGAGAAGAGTCGACTTGCCACATCCGGACGGTCCGACGAAGACGATCAACTCGCCGGTTTCGATGTCTAGGTTGATGTCCTGAAGAACATCGACAGCGCCGTAGGACTTGGCGACATCCGTAAGTACAAGATTGGCCATGCCGTTCCTCCCTCAGCTCGCTTCCTTGAAGGTTGCCTGCCATGGCGGCAGGATAGTGCCGTCACCGGCGTCGAATGGGGCGTCGTGATCCGTTTTCCATTCACCGGCAGGCAGGACCACCTCGCGCGCCTGCCCCGAAAGATTGAATGCCGTGAAAAGGCGTTTCCTGCCATAAGTCCGGATTGCCGAGAGGAAGCCCTCGTCCGCCTCGACGACATCGAATGCGCCCTTCACGAGTTCCGGGCGCGAGGCGCGATAGGCAATCATCCGGCGATAGAAGTTCAGCATCGAGCCCGGATCGCGCTCCTGTGCATCGACCGCCCGTGACGCGTGTTCCTCCGCAACCGGCAGCCAAGGCTTGGCATCGCTGAAGCCGCCGTATTGACGATTCGCATGCCAGACCATCGGCGTTCGGCAACCGTCGCGCCCCTTGAAGGCCGGCCAGAAGCGAATGCCATATGGATCGTGGAGATCCTCGAAGGCAATGTCTGCCTCGCTCACGCCCAGTTCCTCGCCCTGGTACAGGCAGACCGATCCTCGCAACGACAGCAGCACCGCGAGATATGTCCGATGCGCTTCCGGCGACAGCGACCAGCGCGTCGTATGGCGGACCACGTCGTGGTTCGAAAACGCCCAGCAGGCCCAACTGTTCCTTGCGATGCGCTGGAAGCGCTCCAGCACCTCGGCGATGCGGGCGCCTGTCGGGTAGCAGCATGAGAGAAAGTCGAAACCGTAACACATGTGCAGCCTGTCCCGCCCCTCTGTGTACTCGGCCTGTATCTCCAGCCCGCGCTGATCATCGCCCACTTCGCCGACGGACGTGATGTCCTGGAATTCGTCCATCACGGCGCGAAGGCGTTTCAGGAACTCGATGTTTTCGGGCCGGGACTTGTCATTGATGTGGCTCTGAAAGCTGTAGGGATTGACGGACGGCGCGGTCATGCCCGTGACCTCCACATTCGACAACGGCGGATTGTCCCTGAGTTCGGCATCATGGACATAGAAGTTCACGGTATCCAGACGGAACCCGTCGACGCCGCGCTGCAGCCAGAAGCGCGCCACGTCAAGAAGCGCGTCCTGCACATCCATGTTGTGGAAGTTCAGGTCCGGCTGCTCGCGCAGGAAGTTGTGCATGTAGTACTGCATGCGCGCGCCGTCCCATTGCCAGGCCGGCCCGCCAAAGATCGACAGCCAGTTGTTCGGCGGCGCTCCGTCAGGCTTCGGATCCGCCCAGACATACCAGTCGGCCTTGGCATTGCTGCGGTCGGCCCTGCTTTCCCGGAACCAGGGATGCTCGCTGGAGGTGTGGCTCAGCACGAGGTCTATCATGACGCGCAATCCGAGCTGATGGGCCCTCTCGATCAAGGCATCGAAGTCTCCAAGAGTGCCGAACATCGGGTCGACGTCCCGGTAGTCCGAAACATCGTAGCCGCAATCCAGCATCGGCGACGAGAAGAACGGCGAGAGCCAGATCGCATCCACGCCGATCGAGGCGATGTAGGGCAGCCTTTCGATGACGCCCGGCAGGTCCCCGATGCCATCCCCGTTCGTGTCCTGAAACGACCGGGGATAGACTTGGTAGATCACTGCGCCACGCCACCAGTCCGGGTTCGAGGCGAGAACACCCGGGGGTTCGGCGGGGATTGCTTCGGCGAGGCTCATGCGCGACGTCCTATTTCACCGATCCGGCCAGGATGCCGCGAACGAGGTAGCGCTGCATCGCGAAAAAGACGGCAAGCGGCACGGCGATCGAGATGAATGCGGCGGTGGCGAGGATCTCCCAGTTGCCGCCACGGGTGCCGAGAAGATCGGTGATCTGGTTGGTCATCACCGTGGTTTGGCCGGTTGCGTCGATCAGGAAGACCTTCGCGACCAGGAGGTCGTTCCAGGTCCAGAGGAATTGGAAGATCGCGAAGGACGCCAATGCGGGAAACGAGAGGGGAAGGATGATCTTGACGAAGATCTGGAAGTCCGTGGCGCTGTCTACCTTGGCATTCTCGATGATGTCGCGTGGCAAGCCGACCATGTAGTTCCGCAAGAGATAGATCGCGAGAGGAAGGCCGAAACCGGTATGGGCAAGCCAGATGCCGAGATAGCCCTTTCCGATTCCAATTCCGAGATGCAGCTTGAGCAGCGGAATCAGCGCAAGCTGCAGCGGCACGACGAGCAGCCCCACGACGCATGCAATCAGCAAGGCGCGCCCCGGGAAGTCCATCCAGGCCAGCGCATATGCGGCGAAGGCCGCAATTACTATGGGTATGATCGTGGCGGGGATAGTGACGGTCAGCGTGTTGAAGAACGCCTTGGCCATGCCTTCGACGTTGCTTTCGTCGAATAGCATCTTGTCATAGTTCGCAAACGTGAACTCCGGCGGCGCAGTGACGGTCGCAAAGACCCTTTGCCCGCGCCCTGCAATCTGTTCGTCGTTGCCGCGCCACTCGTAGTCGCCGTTGGCCTGAACCGTGATCGTTTCTCCGTCGCCCAGATCGGCAATGTCACCCGCAACGTATGTGTCAATGGCACGCGACGAGGTGCCCCAGGCGCTGATCGTCTTGTCCTCTCCGTCAAAGAGGTTTCCCGAAACGATGAACGTGCTCCCGTCCGCCACACGATGCTCGTCGGGATCTGCCGCCCGTGCAACAACGTTCTGCTCCGCCGGGAAGAGCGAAGCCCACCAGCCTGATGTCGAGATCTGGTCCGCCGTCCGGAAGGACGAGACAAAAAGCCCGACCGTCGGAATCAGCCAGAGCACGACCATGACGACGACCGAAATGTGAACTGCCCAGGTGAGCGACGACTTGCTTCCGGCAATGGATTGCATCAGCTCATCTCCTTTCGGGCGTTCCAGACGTTCCAGGCAAGGATCGGCGAGACGAGGATCATGATGACGATCGCCGAAGCGGATCCCACGCCCCAGTCATTGGCTCGGAACAGCTTGTCGAACATGTAGTTCGCCAGCACCTGCGTCTGCCATTGTCCGTTCGTCATGGCGAACACGATGTCGAACACCTTGAGGACGACAAGCGTGATCGTCGTCCAGACCACCGTGATCGTCGGTATGATCTGCGGCACCTTGATCTTGAAGAATATCTGCAGGGGATTCGCGCCGTCGATGATGGCTGCCTCAATGGTGTCCTCCGGGATGCCGCGCAAGGCGGCCGATAGGATCACCATGGCGAACCCCGTCTGGATCCATATCAGCACGACCATAAGGAAAAAGTTGTTGAAGAAGGGAACCGTGAGCCAGGCCTTCGGCTCGCCATAGGGAAGTTCGGCCGTGGCGATGCCGAGAATCGACCCGAGCGAGAGCCAGATCAAGTACAGGGCCAAGGCGGCGGATGCGGTGCGCGCGGCCAGGACCGAGATGCCGCTTCCGCCCGCGAGTGCGGGCCGGAAGATGATGTAGCCTGCATATGCAACCAAGGCCGCAAAGATGACGACGATTGCGATCGGCAGCACCTGCAGGAAGAGCACAGACATGGCTCCCCCTTCGAACTGGACCCAGATTGCATTCAGGAGGCCGATCTGTGCCTTGTCCTCGGGCCGCGTGTCGTAGATCAGCTTGAAGATGACCGAGGCACCGACAAACGAAATGGCCATCGGCATGAAGACGAGCGACTTGGCCACGTTGCCCCAGGCGATGCGGTCCGTGAGCTGCGCGGCCAACAGACCAAATGCCGTTGAGGCGGCAGGCACCACGATCAGCCAGAGCAGGTTGTTTCGCATGGCCTCCCAGAACTTCGGCTCGGCCAGCATTTGCTGGTAGTTGGCGAAGCCCACGAAGGCACCGTCCTGGCTCCGGTCGGTAAGCGACAGGCGCAACGTCTCGATCACCGGATATCCAAGGTAAAGGCCAAGCGCGAAGGCGGCCGGTGCAAGGAACAGCCATGGCCGCACCTGATTGGCGCGGTTGATGTTCCGCCCCGCGTTCGGTCCCTTTCCGGGAAAGAGCACCTTGTCCAGAAACAGGTTCGAAAAGTAGAAATACCCGATGCAGGCGCCGACGCCGATGATAATCGTCACAAGTCCGAGCAATGCGGGATGCATGGTGCGCCCTCCTCGCTTCAGGTCGAATGGACTTGACGGGGCCCGTTGGTCGGGCCCCGTCCTTGCGTGATCACTTCAGCGCGTCCCAGCTGTCCTGGACTTCCTGGGCGACTTCGGCGGCGCTCTTGCCTCCCGAATAGTCGACCATTCCGGTCCAGAACGAGCCGGCGCCGACGCCACCGGGCATCAGGTCGGAGCCGTCGAACCGGAATGTGGTGGCGTTCAGGAGGATCTCGTTCATCTTCCTGAGCGTCGCATCACCGAATGCGTCCGGGTTCACGCCCTTGTGCGGCGTGAGGAAGCCCTTGCGCGCCATCCAGATTTCGTGCGCGGCCGGATCCTTGAGATACTCGATCAGGTCATGCGCGGCCTGGTTTTCGTTGGTGATGGCCCAGACCGTGCCGGCACCCAGAACCGGCTTGCCGAGATCCCTGCCCTCATAGGCCGGAAAGTAGAAGAAATCGACATCCTCGCCGACCACTGTTCCTTCCGGGAAAAAGGCCGGGATGAAGGAGGCCTGACGATGCAAGTAGCACTGGGGCGGGCTGTCGAACATTCCCTTGGGACTGTCGCGGAAATCGGTCGAGGCGACCGCAGACGCGCCGCCCGCGACGTAGTCGTCGTTGCGGGAAAAGGCTCCGAACTCCTCGATCGCGCCCACGACGGCATCGTCGGTGAAGGAAATCTCGTTCGTCACCCACTGGTCGTAGACGGACGGAGGCTGCGTACGCAGCATCATGTCCTCGACCCAGTCCGTTGCAGGCCAGCCCGTCGCGCCACCCGAGCCGAGACCGATGCACCAAGGCGTTTCTCCGTCGGCGACGATCATGTCGGACAGCGCCTTCAGTTCCTCCATGGTCGCCGGCACTTCGTAGTCGGCGTCCTCGAAGTTCTCCGGGACGTACCAAACCAGTGACTTCACATCGACCTTGTAGAAGAAGCCGAAGAGCTGGTCGGTGCCGTTCTCGTCGGCATAGGTGCCGAGATCGACCCAGGACTGCCCTGCGGCGTAGTTTTCCCGCACCCAGTCTCCGACGCCGCTGTCGAGAGGTGTCAGGAATCCGCGGCTCGCCATGTCCGAGGCAAGTCCCGGTTGCGGAAAGACCGCGATGTTCGGCGCCGAGCCTGCTTCCGCATCCACGAGGATCTGCTGTTCGAAGCTGTCGGAACCGACATAGCTCACGTCATGGCCGGACTTTGCGGCAAAGTCCTCAAGCACCGCCTCGACGCTCTCCTGATCCGGACCAAGCCAAGGACCAAAGACGGTCAGCTGTTCGGCACCTGCGCTGCCCGTGGCCAATGCCATCACGGCCGCGCTGGCAAGTAGTGATCTGTTCATGAAGCTCTCCCTATATCCGAACCCGAAGGCCCATTCGATGGTTGTCGCGATGAGTTTCTCAAAGCGCTTTGGATAACACAACATCCCCGAAGTTTCCCCTCATGTCAACGTAAATCTTGACAAATATTTGTCTTTGACAAATTGCTGCCGTCTCGTATTCTCTCGCGAAACTTGAAATCGCTTTGAACGATGAACCTGAAAGAATTCGCACACCGTATCGGGCTTTCTCCCACAACCGTCAGCCGTGCGCTGAACGGGTATCCTGAAGTCAGTGAGAGAACCCGGCGAAAGGTCCTGGAGTCTGCGGAACGGCTCGGCTACACCCCGAATTCAAGAGCAGCGCGCTTGGCAACGGGCCGTGCCATGACGATCGGCCACATCCTGCCCCTGTCAAAGGAGCACGAAATGGTGAATCCGATTTTCTCGGACTTCATCGCAGGTGCGGGCGAGCAATATTCCAAGTCCGGTTACGACCTTTCGCTCTCCGTCGTGCGGGACGAAGAAGAGGCGGAAGCCTACCGGGATCTCGCCACGCGGGGAGTGGTCGATGGCGTCGTGATCCATGGTCCCAAGGTCGAAGACCCCCGTATCCGTCTGCTCCGCGATCTCGACCTGCCCTTCGTCGTTCACGGACGGTCAAGCCAGGCACACGGCGAATACAACTGGGTCGACGTCAACAACCGGCGCGCGTTCTCGCGCGCGACGGAATTCCTGCTGGACCTCGGTCACCGCAGGATCGGCTTGATCAACGGCCTTGACGGAATGGATTTTGCCACCCGCAGGCTGAACGGCTACGGTGACGCGCTTGCGGCACGCGGCATTGCCCGGGATCCCGACCTGGTCTTCAGTGGAGAAATGACCGAAAACTACGGCTTCGCCACGACAATGCAGATGCTTGGATCGCAGAACCCGCCGACGGCAATCCTGATATCGTCGATCATCCCCGCGATGGGCGCGCGGAGAGCGCTCCATGACCTTGGCATCGGTCTCGGAGACGAGGTATCCATCGTGATCCATGACGACGACCTGTCCTATTTCCGGAACGAGGGAGACGTTCCCATCTTCACCGCCACGCGATCCTCGGTCAGGGAGGCCGGGCGTCTCTGCGCCGATATCCTTCTCGACTCGATCCGCGGCGCGCAGGAGGAGCGTCGACATGTTCTGCTCGAGGCGGACCTCACGTTGGGGCAATCGACCGGCCCAGCGCCGGCGATGCGTCACCTGCTAGAGCGTGGCCGCGCCGAAGCCTTGCGCCGCCCGCACACATTGACTTAAGTGCCCTGGGCAGCCAGGACCAGCCATGCCGGACCACAGGGACAATGTTTCGCTCGTCGCCGATGTGGGCGGAACGAACACGCGCGTAGCACTTGCCGAACGGCGCGCGCTCTTGGACGGGTCCGTCCGTAGATTTCGGAACTCCGAATTCGAAAGCCTTGAATCCCTCCTGCTGCGGTTCGAAGACGATGTCGGGCTCTCGTGCGACGCCGTTGCCGTCGCGATCGCTGGACCCGTCCATGACGGATGCGGCACGCTGACCAACCTGGACTGGACGGTCGAGCGCGAGACCCTCGCAAGTGTCACCGGGGCGCGAACCGTATCCGTGCTCAACGACCTGCAGGCGCAGGCTCACGCACTTCACGTAATTCCGCGCAGTCATCTGACGCCTGTCATTGCGGTCGAGCCCGAGGAGACCGACTCCCGCAGGCTGGTGATCGGAATCGGCACCGGCTTCAATTCCGCGCTTGCCATCCCGAACGGTCCGGCCTTGATGGTGACGCCTTCCGAGTGCGGCCACATCCTCCTGCCGACCAGCAATTCCCAAGACCTGGAGCTTGCGGACTTCATTGTTGCCTCCGCCGGATTTGCCTCGGTGGAGGATGCGCTTTCGGGCCGAGGCATTGAGAACATCCATGCCTGGCACGCGTCCAGGCACGGCGAAAGCGAGGCGCGGTCGGCCACAGAAGTCCTGACCGGAATCAATGACGGTGACGTCATTGCCGAAAGAACTCTCGAGACATTTGTTCGGATCTTGGGATCGGTCTGCGGGGACCTGGCCTTGATTCACCTGCCGTTCGGCGGGATCTATCTTGTCGGAGGCGTGGCCCGCGCCGTCACCCCCTATCTTCGGGACTCCGGATTCGTGGAGAGCTTCCGCAACAAGGGCCGATTCTCGGAATTCATGGAACAGTTCCCGATCCGTGTTGTCGAGGATGACTTTGCAGCGCTGTCAGGCTTGGCGATCCATCTGGACGACCTGCGCAACGGGTAGTGCACAGCGTGCGCGACGTTCGGGACCCGCCCTGCATCACGAAAGATCGCGCCAAATCGATTTCGCCGAGGCAAGCCTCTGGAAATCCGACGCCGTCTCATGCGCATGAGGGGCTCGACCGCGCGAGGACGGTGACGCACCCCGCCCGGCCGGCAATTGCGGATCACGCCTCCAGTTCGGCGTCCCAATACAAGAAATCGAACCAGGTCTCATGCAGGTGATTTGGCGGGAATTTCCTGCCTTGGTTCCGGAGCTTGACCGCGTCGGGTCGCCGCGGCGTACGGCGCAGCGACATGCCCGCCTGGCCGAGCGAACTCGCGCCCTTGCGAAGGTTGCATTTCGCACAGGCCGCAACCACGTTCTCCCAGCTCGTCGTGCCGCCGCGAGACCGGGGAATGACATGGTCGAATGTCAACTCGCCCCGGGCACCACAGTACTGGCACCGGAACTCGTCGCGAAGAAACAGGTTGAAGCGCGTGAAGGCCACCCGCTTTTGCGGGTGAACATAATCCTTCAGAACGACCACGGACGGAATGTGGATTTCCGTGGACGGGCTGCGGACAACCTCCTCATACCGTGCCAGGACCTCCACCCGATCCAGCCACACGGCCTTGACCGCTTCCTGCCAAGGCCACAGAGACAACGGAAAATAGCTCAACGGCCTGTAGTCCGCGTTCAACACCAGCGCAGGATGATGCTTGAGGCCCTTCGGCTCTCGCACAAAACTCGTTCTGAAACTTCCACTCATTGCGGTTCCATCCGTATCCCGAAGCCAACCACGTCCCTTCTACATGCGGCCCGAATTTCGGGCGACTATATATGGCGGTGTCCGCGTGGCAAGCCCCATGAATGTTGGGTGCCGTCGCAGGGGCGTGTGACGGGAACGCGACAGGTTATCCACAGACTTGTCCACAAGCCCGAAATGTCAGGTTTCAGCCGATTCGAGTCCGATCCGCGTTCGAATGAAATTCAGCGCCACCGAGAGCCCGTCGGGCGAAATGCCGTGCCCCGTTCCCTCCATCACGTGGCTTGAGATCGCAAAGCCCGCGGCCTGCAGCGCTTCCCTCGCCGCTCCAAGCTCGGCAAATGGCACCATCTCGTCGGCGTCCCCGTGAACAAGCAGTACCGGCGGGCGCGATTTCGCCTCGTCGGCGATGCAGCCCGGGAACATCAACCTGCCAGAGAACCCCACAATACCGGCCACGGGATCAGCCCGTCTTGGTGCAACGTGCAAGCCCATCATCGTGCCTTGGCTGAAGCCGAAGAGCACCAGGCGATCCGGATCGAGTCCTTCGTCCGCCAGGAGCCTGTCGATGAAGGCATCAAGCAGTTTCGCGGACCGAACCAGTTCCTCGACCATCGCGGCTTCAGTCGATCCGTCGAGCCACGGGATGGGAAACCACTGGAAACCCATCGGGTTGACCACCGAAGGTGTCGGCGCATCGGCGGCCACGAAGACGGTATCGGGAAGCACCGGCGCAACATGCTCGCCGATGCCGAGCAGGTCCGCACCGTCAGCTCCGTATCCGTGAAGAAACAGCACGAGCGAGCTGTCCTTGCCGGAGGCACTTGCCCGGCGCTTGCAATTCAACTCGGTCATCGAATTCCCTCGCGCTGCTTCACGGCCCGGTAGTAGGCCCAAAGCAGTCGTGCGGCGACGCCTCGCCAAGGCGACCATGCCTCCGCCAACTGCCGCAATTCGCGTTCCGTGGGCCTGTCCGGTTTCTCGAACAGGATGCGCGCCGCTTCCTGAAGCGCAAGGTCTCCGGGCGCGAAGACGTCGGCACGGCCCAACGAGAACATCGTGTAGATCTCTGCGGTCCAGCGTCCTATTCCGGGCACTTGGACGAGCGTCTCGATGACTTCTTCCGTGGGCGTCTCCCGCAACCGCCTGAAGCGGATGCCCGACGTTGCGAGTTCGCGGGCGTAGCGCATTTTCTGGCGCGACAGGCCGCAGGCCCGGAGCTCGTCGTCGCTGGCCGCCACAATCTTGCGCGGACCGGTCAATCCGGCCGACTTCAGTCGCCCCCAGATCGCATCGGCCGCCGCCACGGACACCTGCTGGCTGACGATGGCGTCAAGAAGCGGTGCAAATCCGTCCTTGCGCCGTCGAAGCGGCAACGGCCCGGTCATGACCAAGGCCTTGCGAAAGCGCGGCTCGCGCCTCGCGAGATAATCGGCCCCTTCGGCAACGCAGGCAGGAGTCTCGATGATGCGGCCTATTGTCTCTGACACGATGTCCTCCCGAACGGCGCGCGGACGTTAGATGCAGGAACGACAAAACGAAAGCCCCGACCTTGCCGACGTCGTCGGAACGGAGTACCGGGCGTGCATGCCAGAGACACCTGTCTTTTCCACGGCGCGACGGAACCTGGCGGTCCTGGTGATCGCCCAGGGCTATCTTGGCGCACAGATGCCGATGATGTTCATCGTGTCCGCTCTTGCCGGACAATCGCTTGCGCCGAATGCCTGCCTCGCCACGCTGCCCATCTCGCTGATCGTGCTGGGATCGATGCTGGCGGCCACGCCGCTTTCGAACATCATGCAACGGCACGGCCGCACGCTCGGCTTCGTGATCGGATCGACGGGCGGCGCCGTTGGCGCGGCACTGTCGGCCTGGGGCCTTGCGACGGGAAGCTTCGTGCTCTTCCTGATCGGTTCGGCATTTGCCGGAATGTATCTTTCATCCCAAGGCTTCTTCCGATTCGCGGCGGCCGACACGGCGTCCGAGGCCTTTCGCCCGAAGGCGATCAGCTACGTCATCGCGGCGGGACTTGCGAGCGCGGTGACCGGCCCGCAACTGGTCAAGGTGACTGCCGATGCCTCCGCCGTCCCGTTTCTTGGCACGTTTCTTGCGATCATCGTGATCAACGTGAGCGGAGCGTTCCTGTTCCTGCTTTTGGACATACCGAAGCCAAAGGCCGTCGAGGTTTCCGAGAATGCACGGACCCGCCTTGAACTCCTGAAGTCGCCCAAGGTGCTGGTGGCAATCATCTGCGCGATGGTTTCCTATTCCCTGATGAACCTCGTGATGACGTCCACCCCTCTCGCGGTGGTGGGCTGCGGCTTCAGCAAGAACAACGCTGCCGACATCGTCTCGGCTCACGTCTTGGCCATGTTCGCGCCGTCATTCTTCACCGGGCACCTGATTGCGCGCTTCGGCGCGGAACGGATCGTTGCCATCGGACTTGCGATCCTCGCCGGGGCCGGAGGCGTGGCCCTCTCAGGGACCGATCTCAGCAACTTTTTTGGTGCGCTCATTCTCCTTGGGTTCGGCTGGAACTTCGGTTTCATCGGCGCAACCGCGATGCTATCGAACGCGCATTCTCCCGAGGAGCGGGGTCGGGTCCAAGGCCTGAACGACACGATCGTGTTTGGCTGCGTGACGCTCGCGTCGCTTTCGTCCGGCGGGCTGATGAATTGCACGGGCGGTTCGCCGGTGGAAGGCTGGACCTTCGTGAATTTTGCGATGGCTCCGTTCCTGGCGCTGGCGGGAGGCGCCCTGCTCTGGTTGACGCTTGCACGCCGGACGCCGGGACAGGCAGCGAATTGAGTGCGACGGCAGGACGCCTTGGAATTGCGAAAAAAAACGCCCGCACAAAGCGGGCGCTTAGTTATTGAGGCAGGTTTCATACAGGCAAGAAACCTATCGAGCAGTGACACGCTTATACGCCACGTTGCAGAGAACTCCAAGTCAAAAGTTTGACAACTTTGGAAACGCCCTATAGGCCGCCTGAAAGCATGTTGGCAGAAGGACGCCCAACACGATGAACGCATATCGCAGACTTGCGCTGACTGCGGCCTTTCTGGTGGCGGCAGGATCAGGGCATGCCGAACCAAGGCACGGCATAGCTATGTATGGATCCCCCGCACTACCACCGGATTTTGTGTCTCTTCCCTATGCAAACCCGGATGCACCCAAGGGCGGACGCATCGTTCAGGGGGAGGTCGGAAGCTTTGACTCGCTCAATCCGCACATCCTGAAAGGCCGCGTTCCGTGGCAACTCAGGTTCCTGGCCCACGAGAGCCTCATGGGACGCAATTATGACGAGCCGTTCTCCCTGTACGGCCTCCTTGCCGAATCAATCGAAGTGCCCGACGACCGCTCCTGGGTCGAGTTCACGCTGCGACCGGAAGCCAGGTTCTCGGACGGTACGCCGGTCACTGTCGAAGACGTTCTCTGGTCTTATGAGACACTCGGCACCGTGGGGCATCCGCGCTACCACGGATCGTGGAAAAAGGTAGCCAGCGCCGAACGCACGGGCGAGCGAACCGTAAGATTCACTTCCAACGTGCGCGACGACGAACTTCCGCTGATTCTTGGTCTCCGGCCAATCCTCAAGAAGTCGCAATGGGAGGGCCGGGACTTTGCGGAATCGGGCACAGACATCATTCCGATCTCGTCGGCACCCTACGTGATTTCCGACTTCGAGCCCGGGCGCTACGTGGTCCTGACCCGGAATCCCGACTACTGGGGCTACGGTGTCGTCCCCTTTCGACGCGGTACGGCGAACCTCGACGAGATCAGGATGGAATTCTTCGCAGACGGCACCGCGATGTTCGAAGCATTCAAGGGCGGATTGCTGACCACCTCGCGCGAAACCAGCGTTCAGAAATGGAACAGCCAGTACAACTTCCCGGCCGTACAGTCGGGAGACGTGGTCAAGTCCCTCATCCCGCACAAGCGTCCGTCCGGAATACGCGGCCTCGTGATGAACACGCGGCGCCCGCAGCTTCAGGACTGGCGGGTTCGCGAGGCCCTGATCACGGCCTTCAACTTCGAATTCATCAACCAGACGATCAATGGCGAGCTTCAGCCCCGCATCACGTCGTACTTTTCGAACTCGATCCTTGGCATGAGCAGCGGGCCCGCCGAAGGCCGCGTGCGGGAATTCCTCGAGCCCTTTGCAGCGGAGATCCTTCCGGGCGCGCTCGAAGGCTACGAACTTCCCGCCGGAGACGGCACCGAGCGAAATCGAAAGAACCTGAGTGCCGCGCTGACGCTTATGGATGAAGCTGGCTGGTCGCTGAGAGATGGGAAATTGAGGAACGAAGCAGGCGGTAGTTTCGGCTTCGAGATTCTCCTTTCTTCCGGGGCCACCGAGACGCACCAGATCGTGGACATCTACTCGTCGGCGCTGGAGCGCATGGGAGTTGACCTCACCGTCACCACGGTTGATGCCGCCGAATTCAAGGAGCGCACGAACAAGTTCGACTTCGACATGACGTGGTATGCGAGAGGCATGTCGCTCTCGCCCGGGAATGAGCAGAACCTCTACTGGAGTTCTGAAGCTGCGGATACCGAGGGGAGCCGGAACTGGATGGGTGTCCGGAGTCCTGCAGTCGAGGCCATGATCGAGCGGCTCTTGACGTCCAGGAGCCAGGATGACTTCGTCGCCGCAACCAAGGCCCTTGACAGGGTCCTGACAACAGGGCGCTATGTGATTCCGATCTGGCATGTACCGGTCTCACGGATCGCGCATGCGCGTCAGCTGCGATTTCCGGACAGTCTGCCGATGTACGGAGACTGGATCGGCTTCCAGCCTGATGTCTGGTGGTATGAGGAGTAACGAAAATGCGAAAGATCTTGCTGCTTGCCGTGCTTTTGCTGGGACTTGCCGCGTGCAATACGTTTGAAGGCATTGGAAGTGACATGTCGGCAGGTGCCAGCGCCATAGGCGACGTGCTGTCGTAGGCTTCATTTCCGGCACGCCGGTGCAAGCGCGGGAAGCCTGTGCGCTATCCGTGTCGCAAAACCTTCACTTGCCGACGCCCGCGTCCTGAGCGAGAAGGCTCTCGGCGACTAGGGCGCAAACATGGCACGCATCGCGGTCAACGGCCTCGGCCGAATGGGCAAACTGCTGCTCCGACGGCTCTTTGACGAGAAGCGCGGCAGCGACCTTGTCCTGTTGAACGACCCCTGCGCCGATATCAGGCAGCATGCCCTTCTCCTGGAATTCGACACGGTTCATGGCCGCTGGGACCATGGCATCGAGGCAAGGGACGATCATCTTTCGGTCTCGCGACATGCGATGCGGTTCACGCAGGCCACGGAAATTCGTGACCTTCCCCTTCGGAAACTCGGCATCGATCTGGTCATTGATTGCACCGGCACCCACAAGTCCGCAGCGAAGCTGCAACCCTACCTGGATGCCGATGTTCGGAAAGTCGTCGTATCGGCACCAGTGAAGGGCGAAGGCATCCTGAACCTTGTCTATGGCGTCAATCACGACCTCTACGACCCTCATGTCCATAACATTGTTACCGCCGCATCCTGCACGACGAACTGCCTAGCGCCATTGGTCAGGGTTCTTCATGAAGAAATTGGCATAAGGCACGGTTCAATAACGACAATACACGACGCAACCAACACCCAGAACATTGCCGACAAGGCGCACCGTGATCCCCGGCGCGCACGTTCGGCCCTGAACTCCCTGATCCCGACGTCAACGGGGTCGGCCACGGCCATCACGCTCATCTACCCCGAGCTTGAAGGACGCTTGAACGGTCACGCAGTCAGGGTTCCGCTCTTGAACGCATCGCTCGTCGATGCGGTGTTCGAGTTGGAGCGCGAGACAAGCGTCGACGAGGTGAACGCTCTCTTCGCCAAATGGGCCACAGGTGACCTGAAAGGCATCCTAGGCTACGAGGAGCGCCCCTTGGTGTCCTGCGACTTCCTGCATGATCCACGCTCGTCCATCGTGGACGGGCCTTCGACCATGGTGATCAACGGAACCCAGGTGAAGATCTATGCGTGGTATGACAATGAATGGGGCTATGTCTGTCGCATGGCCGACATAGCCGCCATGGTTGCGGTCGACTTGCAGTGAGCGAGATTCAGGGGCTCCGGGCCTATATCGCCGTCACTGCGGCCTACTGGGCATTCATGCTGACCGACGGCGCGCTCAGGATGCTGGTTCTCCTGCATTTTCACACGCTGGGCTTTTCGCCCCTGCAACTCGCCTATCTCTTCCTGCTCTACGAAGTCATGGGCGTTGCGACGAACCTGTCGGCGGGCTGGCTCGCAAGCCGGTTCGGCCTGACGTCAACCCTCTATGCCGGCCTCGGCATCCAGGTTGTCGCCCTTCTTGCCTTGGCGGCACTGGATCCAGCCTGGGCCCTGACTGCAAGCATCATCTACGTGATGGCGGTTCAGGGCGCTTCAGGCATCGCCAAGGATCTTGCAAAGATGTCCTCGAAGAGCGCCGTGAAGCTCCTGGCCCCAAGCGCAGGCGGTGCGCTTTTCCGCTGGGTTGCGCTTCTGACGGGATCAAAGAACGCCATCAAGGGACTTGGATTCTTCGTCGGCGGCGCGCTATTGGCCACCGCCGGATTCACCGCGTCAATCGTTGCCATGGCCATCATCCTGTGCGCCATCCTCGTGGCAGTGGCCTGTTTCATGCCGTCCGGGCTGCCCGGAGGAAAGAAGGACGTCAAGGTGTCCGCCATCCTGCCAAAGGACCCAAACATCCTGGATCTCTCGCTGGCGCGGGTGTTTCTCTTTGGCGCGCGGGACACGTGGTTCGTCGTCGGCATTCCGGTCTTCTTCTATGGGGTCCTGTCGGACGGCACGCCGGAGAGCGCCCGCCAGGCATTCTTCCTGATCGGCATCTTCATGTCGGGCTGGATCATCTTGTACGGCGCCGTCCAGGCTTCTGCCCCCAAGCTTCTGGCCCGACAGACCGGTTCATTGGAGCAGACGATACGCTCCAACCGCCGTTGGGTTGCGGTGCTGACGGCGATCCTCGCATTTCTGTCCCTTGCCGCAATCCTTGATGTTCCTGGCCTTGCCGCGATCATCGTTGCCGGGCTGCTGGCGTTCGGGGTCGCTTTGGCATTGAACTCGGCCTTGCATTCCTACCTGATCCTCGCGCTTGCCAAGAGCGAGCGGGTCACCATGGATGTTGGATTCTACTACATGTCGAACGCCGTAGGCCGCCTCGTCGGCACGTTTCTCTCTGGCCTTTGCCATCAGTTGTGGGGTGTTGCGGGATGTCTCGGGATGGCGGCGATCATGTCGGCACTGAGCTTTCTCGCGGCTGGGCGCTTGGCGCGACGAAGTTCATTCGTCGAGTTGCGCAACTGATCCTGCTCAAGCATGAATTGCGATTTCATCATGCGGACAGTTGCGAAACGTAGTGCGCAACATGCAGCAACAGTCCATAATCAATCCCGGAATCGGGCAACTTTTTGCACCCTGGACGCCGACGCTCTTTCCCGCCGCATTGCTTACCGCGGCGGCACTTTTTGCAATGCGCATCCTGCCGCATGGAGATAGCGTCGGATTTCGTCAAAATGGCGATCACGTCAGGGATTCCGGAATCTCGGTCTCCCGACGGACTACATAGGCACGCAGGGCTTCACGAATGCTCTTGTCCAGCGCTGGTGGGTCGTCTTCATAACGCTTCAGCATCTTACGGCACCATTCATTGCCTCGCTCGCTGACTGTTCTGGAACCACCGGCCAGCCAGCTCTCGTAACGTTCATTGTCCTGCACTTCGTCAAGGAATGGCAAATGCTCTCGTGTATAGTCCTCGTCAAAGAAGTGTCCGCCGGGTCCAACTTTCGCGAGTCCGTCAAGAGCGGTTTCCATATCTTCGAATGACACACCATTCAGAAAGGTCTGAAAGCTCAAGATCTGTTGCGCATCGGCGGCGAGCTTGCCCATCGAGATGCATAAGGAGCCTTCAATGGTGCCTCCACAATGGGTCAGGAGATTACAGCCTCCAAGGATTGCCGGGTAGACCTTGAGTATCGAATCATAGCCAGCGTACAGATCGTCCTGCTTCGAACCTGACTTGGCCCCGTTTGTGCGCCATGGCACACCATAGTAACGAGCCATCTGGCCAAATATGTACATGAACAGAGAAACTTCGGGCGACCCGAAAACTGGTGCGCCGCTTTTCATGTAAACCCCCATGGGCGCTACGCCCATCACTGCGCGACAGCCAGGACGGATGATTTGGGTGAACGCGATCCCTGCCAATACCTCGGCAATGATCTGCGTGGTGGCCGCGAGTGCATGCACGGGAGTCGATGCTCCATAAAGCACGAACGGCGACATCAGAAGCGCTTGCCCCTCGCCGGCATAGACCCGGACGGCGTCGAGTTGCGACTTGTCCCAAACAAGCGGTGAGTTGCAGTTGAAGATTGCACTCATCACCACTTCTTCATCCAGTTGGTCAGCACCGAACACGATCCGCGCCATCTCGATGCTGTCACGGGCCTGGAAATGCGATTGCGGTGATCCCATGATGGGTTTGTCCGTGTTCAGGAAGCTCTGTTCAAGCATGTGCAGGTGGCGGTGCGGTACCGAAACATCCATTGGTTCCAGCGTATAACCGCCATTGTATTGCAGTGCAGGGTTCACATGATGCAGCCGCATCAACATCGCCATGTCCGCGGCCGTAGCCTGACGACGCACACCATCAAGATCTATCAGGTTGGGCGTGCCGTAGGCCGGACCGAAAATCATGTTGCTTCCGCCCACTTGAACTGTCCGTTGAGGGTTCCGGGCGTGATAGGCGAATTCTCCAGGAATCGTGGCGATCAGCTTGCGGATCAGTTCACGCGATATCCGGATACGGTGGCCCTCCACTTCTGCGCCGGCATCTCGCCATATGGCGGCGGATGCATCATCGCGAAATTCTATGCCAGTGGTTTCGAGGATCTTCAGTGCATGATCGTCGACCGCTTCAAGGCCATCGATGTGCAGCACGTCATATGTCGGAATGTTGCGCCGAGTTGCAGATGGAAAGGCGATTGGCGCATTCAGCCTTGCCTGACGGCGCGCTGCCGCACCACCCGCGCGCTTTCGGCGCGTGTCCCGAACGGATCTGGCATGTACTTCCACGGGCTAGCTCCTGGCAGCAAACTATCTGCTAGCGTGGTCGTCCGCGCAATCTCACAAATTCTTTCTCGGATGCGAAACCTGAGATTACGCCGAATCTTGCGGAGACAATTCTGCCTGGCCCTGCCCCGCCCCACTGCTGAGTTCGGTACGCAACCAATCACGAAATCTGGATACGGTGCGCGAAGGCGAAGCTCCTTCGGGTTGGCACAGGTAGTAGCCGTGTTGCGGCAGCGCCTCGATTTTGATGGCGGGCACTAGAACGCCGCTCTCGATGAATTGCTGCATCAGTGGCGCTCCCAAGAGGCCTATTCCCTGACCGTCAAGAACTGCCTGCACGAAATTGATATAGGAATCGTAGAAACTCATGCGGATCCGGCCTCCAATCACGCTCCCCTTGTCGCGGAAGTAGTTGGTCCAGATCGAAGAGGGATCAAAGGCGGACTCGAACTCCAGAAGAGGCGCCCCGGCCAGTTCTTCAATCGTCCGGAACGGTCCATGTCTGCTGTGGAATGCCTGGCTGCACAACGGCAGGATCTGCTGGCGCTGGAGCAGGACGCTGGTGGTCGCGGTCCAGTTTCCAGTTCCGTATCGAATTGCGAGATCCACGTCTTGCTGCACCAGATTCACCAAGTCGTGGGATACCAGAAGCCGAAAGTCGGCCCTTGGATCGATTTGCCTGTAGCGGCCGATGACCGGCATCAACCAGTAAGTCGAGACCCCTGATGTCGTGGCAATGGTGATCAGTCTGTCTTCCCTGGTGTTCTCGATGGACTCGATCTCGTCCACGATCGATCGGAGACTGTCGTGCACCGTTCGTGACAGATGACGCCCGACGCGGGTCAGCGTGATGCTGCTCCTGCCTCTGGCGAACAATTCGACTCCCAGGAAATGCTCCAGTTGACGCACCTGACGCGATACCGCCACACGTGTGACGTTGAGTTCCTTGGCGGCCTCGGTGAAGCTGAGATTCCGCGCTGCGGCCTCGAACGCAATCAGCGACTTGGCCGGCGGGAGCCTTTGGAATCCTTGTGCCAGACTTCGCTCCAATCCAACGCAATACGCGTAAGCCCAAAATGAACAGCGCGTAACGTCAGATTACGCTCCGGGTCAGATTTTTTCAATATGGAAGGGGTCCGATTTGTGCGAGACTGCCGCCGGAACCAAGCCAAGCCTGTGACGCATGAACGATCGTTCACCCGATGCAAACGCCATTGAATGCCGAAATCTCTGGAAGATCTTCGGGCAACGCCACTTGGACGTGCTTGCTGCAGCACGCGCTGGCAGGGTCGACAAGGATGCGATTCTTGAGGAGTTCGGTTGCGTCATCGCCGTGGCGGACGCAACCTTTTCCGTCGCCAAGGGTGAAATTTTTTGCATCATGGGTCTGTCAGGTTCCGGCAAGTCCACGATACTGCGGCACGTCAATCGACTCATCGAGCCAACCGCCGGATCGGTCCTGGTCAACGGCCAGGATGTGATGTCTCTTTCCAAGGGGGAATTGCGTGCACTGCGGGCACACAAGATCGGAATGGTCTTCCAGCATATGGCTCTCTGGCCGCACAAGACGATTGCCGACAATGTCGCCTTCGGGCTGGAGGTTCAGAGAGCCGACAGGAAAGCCTGCCGGGACTCCGCCGAGGAGGCGTTGGAAAAGGTGGGCCTTGACGGCTGGGGGGATCGGTATCCAGACGAGTTGTCCGGAGGCATGCAGCAGCGGGTCGGCTTGGCCCGCGCACTCGCCGCCGACCCCGACATACTGCTGATGGACGAACCGTTCAGTGCGCTCGACCCGCTGATAAGGCGCGAACTGCAGGACGAATTCCTCGCACTCTCCGAGAAGGCACACAAGACGACGCTGTTCGTTACCCACGATCTGGACGAGGCAATGCGAGTGGGTCAGCGGATCGCAATCATGAAGGACGGAAGGATTGATCAGGTCGGCACTCCTGAGACCATCGTGTTGTATCCCGAAACCGAATACGTGGCGCGGTTCGTCAGCTCGATATCGACTTTGAAGTACCTCTCAGCCTCTGAAATCGCGGTCGCCGGAGAAGTGGCTTCGGACGCACCAACCATTGGTCCTGACACTCCGTTGCCGGTACTGATCGAACAACTCGCAAACGGCGTTGATCACCTTGCCGTCAGGGACGGAGCCGACTTGATCGGCCGAATTGATCGACCTGAGATCCTCGCTGCGGTCGGCCGTGATCTGGCCAGGAGGTGAAGGGTTGGACCTGCTCCTCAATCCCTTCGACCACTTCACGATACCGTTCGGATTCTGGGCCGAGCGCACGCTGGATTGGATCGTAGGGCACAGCCGCGGCACTTTGCTGTCGGCCAAGGTTCCGGTGCAGAGGTTTCTAGAATTCGTGCGGGACTGCCTTGAGGCGGTGCCGCCGCTTGCCGGGATTGCCGGCATGTCGATCATCGGCTGGCTGCTGGCGGGTTGGCGGCTGGCACTGACCGGGTTCGTTTGCTTGACACTGATCGGGCTGTCAGGAGCTTGGCATGATGCAATGACGACACTTTCCATCGTGATCGTCGCAGTTTCGATCTGCGTGGTGGTTGGATTGCCCATCGGTGTGCTGGCTGCACGCAGTGATCGTTTCTTTCGGGTGCTTCGACCGATACTCGACCTGATGCAGACCGTCCCGAGCTTCGTCTATCTTGTACCCGTCGTCATGCTCTTTGGGATTGGTGACACTCCGGGCGTGATCGTGACGTGCTTCTTTGCCATCACGCCTCTAATTCGGTTGACCAATCTTGGAATTCGCGAGGTGCGAGAAGACCTTGTCGAAGCTGCGCGGGCCTTTGGCGCCAGCGAGACGCGGTTGCTGTTCGGGACACAGTTACCGCTGGCACGGCCAACCATTCTGGCAGGGTTGAACCAGACCGTCCTCCTGTCGCTTTCCATGGCTGTCGTCGCGTCGATGATATCGGTGGCGGGGCTGGGCCGAACCGTGTTGGAAGGCATCGGACGGCTCGACTTTGGCGCCGCCACCGTGGGTGGCCTAGGCATCGTGCTGACGGCCATCACGGTGGATCGCTATGTGCAGGCTCTGGGTGCGGGCAGACCGCGCTCCAGGACGGGAGCCTGATTGATGGACTTGGCAATTCTACTCGATCCTTTCGCCACGATCAGCATGCCCCTTTCGGATTGGGCCAATGACAGCATGCGGTGGCTGACCTCAAACTACCGCGGCATCTTTCAGGCAATAAAGGCACCGGTTAAATGGCTGCTGGATCTAGTCGAGGACGGATTGCGTGGCGCTCCGCAGACGGTGCTGCTGGCGCTCGCCGCCGCAATCGTTTGGCAGGTCGTGAACCGGACGACAGCGATCCTGACTCTTTTCGCCTTTGCCGCGATTGGCATCATTGGTGCATGGGATGCGGCAATGACCAGCCTGGCTGTCCTGACCACCGCCGTTTCAATTTCCGCATTGGTCGGGTTGCCGCTTGGAATCCTCTGTTCTCGCGTCAACTGGGTCTGGGCCATTGTCCGCCCGGTTCTGGACTTCATGCAGACAATTCCGTCGTTTACCTATCTCGTTCCGGTGATTCTTCTGTTCGGCATCGGCAATGTGCCCGGAATCATCGTCACAGCATTCTTCGCGACTCCGCCGCTTGTGCGTCTGACAAATCTCGGCCTGCGCGAGGTGCGCGCCGACTTGGTCGAGGCCGCGAATGCATTCGGCGCATCGCCACTGAAGCGGCTCTGGTCCATCGAGCTGCCACTCGCCCGCCCGACAATCATGGCCGGGGTCAACCAAACCGTGATGCTGTCACTGGCAATGAGCGTCATTGCGTCCATGATCTCGGTTGCCGGGCTTGGACGGCTCGTGCTGGTAGGCATCAGCCAACTTGATCTCGCCCGAGCCTCCGTCGGAGGGTTGGGCATCGTGCTGCTGGCCGTGGTCTTCGACCGCGTCACGCAGGGACTTGGGTTCACGCGTCGCGACCGCGGCAACCGCGGATTGTGGGAGCAGGGGCCGGTCGGCTGGCTGCGAACGCAAGTCTCCAATCGCCAACTACTGACCAACGAATGACCTGACAAAGGAGGAAATCATGACCAAATTGAGCAAGAAACTGGTGCTTGCCACCATTTCAGGCGCGATGCTGACCGGCACCGCGATGGCCGCCGAGGTGACGGCAATCAGCACAGGTCGCACTGACCATCAGCTCATCTATGAAGTGATCGAAGATGGCCTTGCTGCGCTTGGCTACGAAAATGGCGAAATGCTCACGGGCAACTATCCGGCAATTCACCTCGCCATTGGTCAGGGCGACGCGCACTACACGGCAGTGCACTGGAAACCGCTTCACGATGACTTCTACAACAATTCCGGTGGCGATGAGATGCTGGTACGTGCGGGACCGATGTATACCAACGCCATGCAGGGGTACTTCATCGACGTCAACACCGCCGAAGCCCACGGCATCAGCGAACTCGAGCAAATGAAGGAGGACGCTGTCAAGTCGCTCTTCGACACCGATGGCGACGGACTGGCCAACCTGACAGGCTGCAACCCTGGCTGGGGTTGCGAAAAGGTGATTGAACATCACTTGGATGCCTACGAATTGCGCGCTCACGTCAACAACGACAAGGGCGAGTATTTTGCACTGATGGCCGACACGATCGAGCGGTACAAGGCAGGTCAGCCGATCTTCTACACCACCTGGGCACCGAACTGGATCATGGGTGTTCTGCAGGAAGGCAGGGACGTGGTGTTCCTGAACGCGCCGTTCTCGTCATTGCCGGGCAACCCAGACGCGAACACGGTTTGGGCCGACGGGCGCAACCCGGGTTTCGGAGCGAACGACAACTTCATCCTCGTGAACAAGGACTTCGCGGAGTCCAATCCGAAGGCGATGGCCTTTTTCAATGGCTTGCGGATCTCGATCAATGACCTCAGCGCCATGATGCTGCGCATGAACGACGGCGAGAAAGATCCGCACCAGATAGAGCAGATTGCGAGGGACTGGATCGAGGCCAATCAGGCCGACTGGGATGCGTTGATCGCTGAGGCGATGGCAGCGGGATAGACACCCAAGCGACTGGCCGGCCGCGCGTGTCGGCCAGTCCATGGTCCAGCAAAGGTTGCCTGAGATGGCCATCCTGTTCCACTGGCGCGATGCAACACCAGGAATCTGGCTTGATGCCTTCAAGACCGCGGGATGCGGAACCGATATCCGTACATTCGAGATGCCAGGCAATCGCGAAGAGATCGAATTCGCCGTGGTCTGGGCTCCGCCACCTGGACAACTGAAGACACTCCCGGGACTCAATTACATTTTCTCGATAGGCGCCGGCGTCACCCACATCACGCTCGATCCCGAGTGGCCAACCGATGTGCCAATTGTGCGTTTGCAGGACCGGCTTCTCGTGCTGGACATGTCCTGCCACGTCATTCACTGGGTGCTGCATTTTCACCGTCACTATGATCGCTACGCCTGCCAACAGGCGGAGCGGCGATGGCTGCGCCACCGCTATCCCGAAAACGCCGATCGCCGTGTCTCGGTCCTCGGATTGGGGCAAACGGGACAGGACGCCTGCCGTCGGCTGCGCGACCTGGGTTTCGCGGTCACCGGATGGGCGCGAAGCCAGAAGTCCATCAATGACGTTCGCTGCCTTGCGGGCGAAGCTGCCTTCGACACCGTTGTTCACGATGCGGACATTTTGGTGAATCTACTGCCGCTTACCGATGCGACAACCAACATCCTGGATGCCGCCGTCTTTGATCGCATGCCGAGAGGAAGTTTCGTCATAAACTGTGGCCGCGGTAGCAGTTTGTGTGATGCCGATCTCCTGAGTGCACTGGAATGCGGTAACATCGAAGGTGCCGCGCTTGACGTCTTTCGGGAAGAACCCCTGCCCGAATCCAGCCCATATTGGGACCATCCGCGCGTTTACGTAACGCCTCATTCAGCAGCGCCGACCAATGAACGCTCGGCTGCCGAGTTCGTCGCCGCTCAGATTCGCATGGCCATGGATGGCGGCCAGCCAGCACCCGTCGTTGACATGAGTCGCGGATATTGAGCAATGCCAAGGCTCAAGATCATCCCAAAACACGAGGACCGAAACGGATGGTGGGAGTCATTGCCACCACCCGCACCTGCCAACATCCTGAACGGTGAGCGACGCGTTCATACCGTGATCGTTGGTGCAGGTGTCTGCGGACTTGCTGTGGCGCACCAACTGGGTCGGCTCCGCCCCGATGTCGAGATTGCGCTTCTCGAGGCTGAGCGTGCGGGCTTCGGCGCATCAGGTCGCAATGCGGGCTTTCTCCTGAACGTCCATTCGCATGGTCCACCCAAGCGGACTGACATCCTGCGCCGAAACATCAGGCTGTGGGAGAGCGGACTTTCAGATTTGCGCCGTATGGTGCGTGAGTTCAAGATCGACTGTGGGTGGCATGAGATTGGCCGAATTTATGGTTCTGCGGGACCCGACGGAGAGAAGCACATTGAGCAAATTGCGGCGACGCTTGAGCAACTTGGTCTCAGCCGAAGCTGGATGAGCCGCGATGAAATGAAAGAGCGCATCGGAACGGAATTTTACAGGCGAGGACTCTACACATCCGGAAATGCACTGGTGAATCCTGCCGCACTCATGCGTGGCTTGGCCCGGCACCTGCCGATGAATGTGCGCCTTTACGAGCAGACGCCTGTTGTTGGTTTCGAACCGGGCTCGCACGCATATGTGGTGGAAACCGAAGCGGGGCGCATGATCTCAGAGCGACTGGTCCTGGCCGCAGGTGTCTACCTGCGCCAGTTTGGCATCGCACCGGGCCGCTACGTTCCCATGGCGACCTATGCCAGCATGACAAACCCGCTTGCCGATGACGCTCTTGCGTTGCTGGGGACAGGAATGCCGTTCGGTCTTCTGGCAAGTTCCGAATATGGCGCCACAATCCGATTGACCAATGACAATCGCCTGTTCGTGCGCAACCTGTTCAACTTCAACCCGAACTCACCGACCCCGGCACCAAGAGTTTGCGAGATTGGCAAATTGCACCGCAAAGGAATGCTGAATCGTTGGCCAGGTCTTGAGGATGTAGGCTTTGCCCATAGCTGGGGCGGTACCATGGCGTTTACCTGGAACAATGGCGCTGTCTTCGGAGAATTTGCACCTGGGCTTTATGCAGTTCTGACCAATGACGTGTCCCCAATGACACGGGGCGCTGCTGCCGGGCGACTACTGGCCGATTTCATGGAAGGCAATGACAGCGAACTTCTCCGCCTTCAATTGGCATTTCCCGGTGCCTGCCGTCTGCCACCTCGCCCCTTCCTGGACATCGGCATCGCGATTCGGCGCGGTCTGCTGCATGCATCGGCCCGAAAGGAATTTTGATCTTCGAACCTTAAACGTGACGCCTGTTCTCTCGTCGATCCCGCAGGCGACCCCGCAGCCGCTTCCGGAAGCTGCAGGCACGACATGCCTGGCCAGCGAACGCAGCAACCTGAAATGCCACGAACTCATCCTGCAGCTCGGGGAAGTGACTCTGTGCAAAGACCGTCGAAACCACGTCGTCCAATGCCACAATTCGCGAAAAAAAACATGTGAAGTGCAGTCTCTTGCACATGCCGCAAAGGGGTGCGAACGATGGCAAATGATGATCAAGCTCGATATTCTGAGCGACCCAATTTGCCCTTGGTGCTACATCGGCAAGAAGAACCTTGACGATGCACTTGAATCGCGCCCGGGTCATCGGCTCCAGATTCAATGGCATCCGTTTCAATTGAATCCCGACATGCCGCGCGGCGGTATGGAGCGAGAGAAATATCTCAACAGGAAATTCGGTGGGCACGAGAACGCCAAGCAGGTTTGCAACCGAATTGCCGAGGCCGCAAATTCTGCGGAACTGAAGCTAGATCTTGACGGAATCCAGCGAACACCAAACACGATTGACGCCCACCGCCTGATTCACTGGGCAGGTCTGGAAGGATGCCAGACTGCGATAGTCGCTCGCCTCTTCAAGGCGTATTTCGAGGAGTGCAGGGACATTGGAGACCGTTCGGAACTGCTTGAAATCGCCGAGTCCGTCGGTCTTGGTCGCGCCGTAATCGAACGGTTGCTAGGCAGCGATGCGGATATCGAGGAAATGCGCGCTAGGGACGTGCATGCAAGGAATCGTGGTGTAGCCGGTGTGCCCACATTCGTCGTTGCCGACCGCCACGTCGTTCAGGGTGCTCAGCCAAAGAACCTTTGGCTCAGGGTCATGGACGAATTGTCCGAGCCAGCCGAGGCATCTTCGTGACTGGAGTCGACCGGGAGGAAGCCAACCGCGCGTCCATCACGACGTCCCGTGCTGAACTCATCGCCATCATCGCCATGATGGCGGCAACTGTCGCCTTTGCGACGGATGCCATGCTTCCGGCTTTCCCGGACATCAGTGCGGACCTCAGCCCGCACGACCCGAATCGTGCACAGCTTGTCGTGGCATCGTTCATGGTCGGGCTTGGCGTGGGGACGCTCTTTGCCGGGCCGCTCTGCGATGCCTTTGGTCGCCAAGCCATCACGATAGCGGGAACCGTGATCATCATTCTCTTCGCGATCGTGTCGGCGCTGACACAAAGCCTTGAGGTGTTGCTTGTCGCCCGGTTCCTCCAAGGCGTGGGATCGGCGGGGCCGCGCGTTGCAAGCATGGCCATCGTGCGCGACCTGTTCCGGGGTCGCGAAATGGCGCGAATCCTGAGTTTTGTCATCCTGGTATTCACGCTCGCGCCGGTGTTTGCACCGTCCGTCGGATGGCTACTCACCCAAGGATTCGGCTGGCGTTCGATTTTTGCCTCCTTTGCCGTCTTTTCGATCATCTCGACCGGCTGGCTGTTGCTTCGGCTACCCGAAACCCTGGCCCGTGAAGAACGTCGATCACTTCACGTCCGAGAGCTTGTGGATGGCTTTCTGGAGGTGTTTTCCAATCGCCAGGTCATGTTGGCAATCGGCTGCCAGTCTTTGATCTTCGCCGTGCTGATGTCGACATTGCTGTCCAGCCAGCAAGTCTTTGAAAAGGTCTTCGATCGCGGTGCAGCCTTTCCGCTCTGGTTCGCATTGATGGCGGCTCTCGCCGCAGGAGCAAGTGTGATGAACGCAGCCATCGTGATGCGCGTCGGGATGCGAAAGGTGGTCCGGGTCGCCCTGCTCGTTCACAGCAGCTTCACCGGAGTTTTCCTGCTTGCAATTATCACCGGCATGCTTCCGGCATCATGGCTGTTTCCGGTTGGATTTCTCTGGTGCACTTCGGTCTTTCAACTGGCAGGTTTCACGCTCGGAAACATCAATGCGATCGCCATGGAGCCAATGGGTCACATGGCCGGGCTTGCCGCATCGATCATTACCTCTGTCGCAACGATCGCTTCAATTGCGATTGCTGCGCCAATTGGCCAGGCGTTTGACGGAACCCTTGTGCCACTGACTGCAGCAACTTTCGCTCTCACGGCGCTGGCCCTTCTGCTGGCGCATCGTCTTGAGGGGTGAAGGCCATGGCACGCCATGTCAGGGAGACCGCGCCACGCTGGCGCAAATGACTGACGTTAGGCGCGCGCCGGTCGGAACCCTTCTGGCGAGGTCGGGCCGGCTCCGCAAACTGGCGAGGAGCGAAGCACCGGATTTGGAACCGCTTGCGTCGCTTCGTGACGTCGTGAAACGGTTGTTCACTATCGGTCCGGACGCGCCAGTGCGGCGGGCAAGCTCTGACAACAAGGCGACTCCACAAGCCTGCAAGCGCTGGTGTCGCGTTGCATTCAGGCCATTGGGAGGTCAGCCGGGAACCGCCGACCTGCCTGTCAAGCGCTGCCGCTTCTTCGCGAGCACCTTTTGCCGTTCTTCCCACTTGTAGTCGGGATCTTCCAGAACCGGCACAATGGTCAGTGTGCCGCCCAAACGCCAGGGATCAAGCACGATGCCACGTTCAAATCCGTCGCCCGTCCGACTTATGACGACGGTGCTGTGCTCGATGCGCAGCGGATTGAAGGCGTTCGCGATTGCCCTGTGGGTCTCCAGCGTCTCCAGACGCTCGGCAAGCAGGCGCGCTTCCATGTCTTCGGCCCAGTGCCAGCAAAGGCCGCGTTCCTTGATCCCCAGATTTACCTGCATGTTGTGCCACAAGGGCGAACCCGCAATCTCGTAGGAAACGGCGAGCTCGCGCGAATGCTGAAACGCGACCCGCGCCGCACGCCCGGCTTCCTCTGCGCTGACCCCAGGCCCGAGGCCAAGAATCATGCCTTCAAGTGAGGCGGCGTCGCTTTCGCTCGGAGGGCCATGTCGCGCAGGGTTGGCGCCGCAGCCCCATAGCGACATCAGCGCCAGCAGGACGATGACAATTTTGAGGATTTGCAACACTCTCATGCGAGCAGTCCCGTGCGGCCGGTCGCGTTCATCTCTATCCGGACCACGACCGGTTGTCGAGAAATCCACGGAGACCTGGATGTCTTGGCAAGGCGCGCAATTCCAATCCGGTGTGTCCTGATGCGTCCGGCACAACGCAGTTCAAGAATTGCAGTCCAGCTCAGGCAGTCAAGCCAAGACGACCGCTCCTCGATCATGTAATCCTCGAATTCAGGGGTGCCCGTTCAACCATTGCGACCGGATCGACGAGATGTGCCTGGATCACAAGTTTTTTCTGTGCTGCGGAACCGATTCAGCAGCTGGAATGCGAATACCGAAGACGATCAGACTTTCAGCATGGGGCTGTACTACGTGCGACGGAACCGGCAGAAGCGCGCCACTTCCAACGACCAACTTAGAAATTTCTGCATCAACAGCCCCGCCGCATTCGTGCACGGAACTGCAGTCATGCGATGCAGCTAATTCCCTGATGTCTCCCGAAGACGGGTTCACGGACCGTCAATCAGGCGGTTGGCAAGCCATGCACTGGCAATCATGGCCACGAGCGCCAGTACGGCTGAAAGGCTGAGCGATGCCGTGCCCGCAAGCCCGGCACCCACGGTGCACCCGCCTGCAAGCACTCCGCCAAGGCCCATCATCGCCGCACCAAGGAGATAACGCATGGTCTGCCTGGGCGCCTCGAAGCTCTGAAGCGCCAGTTCGCCGCGCAATGCGGCAGCCAGGAAACTGCCAAGCAGCGTGCCGCCCACGAGTCCGGTGCCAAACCCGGCCGCAATCGAAGTGGAGGCCACGCTCCAGAATAGGGTGTCCGCCCAAGGAGCGGTAAACGAAATCGACGCCATGGGAATCGGGTCGAACGCGTCCTGCAGGAAGACGCCGGTCCCGAACCAGCCGAACGGAACGAGCATGCCGATTGAGGCACCAAGCAACAAATGAACCAGGCGCGCACCTGAACGATAGATCGCGGCTGCAAGGACCACGAGCGCAATGGCCAGAAAAAGAACCGTACCGCCCGGCAAATTGCCGAGATTGGCGAATTCGCCAACGTCGAGAGTCACCGCCCCAAACCCAACGCGGAGCGGTGCCAGGACACCCTTCAGTGCCGCATGCGCCACGATGGCAAAGACGACTAAGCAAATGGCAGCGCGCAGGTTGCCCGTCGCGGACAAGACCGTCAGGCGGGAAATGCAGCCGCGTGCCAAAACCATTCCCGTGCCAAAGAGGGCGCCTCCAACAAGCACCGTCAGTATTGGCAGCGCACTCACGTGAAACCTGTGCTCGACGAAACTGACTTGACCGTTGAGGACCAGTGTCTGGGTGCCAAGCATTGCAATCAAGAATGCCATGAGCCAAACTCCGAATGCCGGGAATTGTCCAACCGTGAACTCGACTACGCTACGCCTGAGACAGAAGCGCGACAACTGGGCAGCTGCGCCAAATGCAAGGCCAATCAGGACGCCCAGAAGGCAAGAGGCAAAAACCGGATTGATTTCTGTGTCATACAGTTCGTAGAGCATCTCCGGATTCCCGTTCGAAGCGCTGTTGCCAGATCATATGCGGGAACATGCCGACCGGCAAAATGCCGGAATTTCCGTCGTCACTTCACGAGAACGAGTCAGCTGGAGTGAATCCGTCCCATGTACGATTTAGGCCACCGCACAAGATCCCGCAATGAGGCAGCAGATCAACGGGTTTCCGATTTTTGGCTATGCCAAATCACGCAAGAGGGCGCCCGTTCGGAGAACAAGCGCCCAATCGCGAAACGAGGGACAGTGTGAATCAGGGTCGGGTGTTTCGAACTCCGACCCACGCAATTCAAGTGGAGGCGAAGTGCGTCCAGTTGAAGGTGCATCGCAAAGTTGTGATCGGCATGCCCGTCTCAGGGTCCGAGGACACTAGGCCAGTTGACGTCAGCGCGGCGGATATTGCCTTCGACATCCTTGAGCCAGGTCCTGTGGACACCGGTGGAATAGTTCAGGTAGAGCCGCCCTTCATGAATCGACCAAGCTTCCGGAACGGTTGTTGCCGTGGCGCCTTTCGATACGGCGTAGGCACAGTAGCCGCCGTATTTGGGCGCGTATCTTTCCGGATCGGCGTCGAACAACGCCTTGTGTTCGGCGTTGGCAAAGCGAAATGTGGCTCCTTCAAGAACCGACGTAATGGCCGCGTCGCCCTCGACCGGCTTCGACATCGTAAAATACGCAACCGGGTCATAGCCGTGAATCGCAACGCCATTGGTAGCAAACACCGGTGGTTGAGCCGCGTGCACTGGACGTGCCCCAATCGTGCCGGTCAGAAGTCCCATGGCGGAAAGGCTCAGAAATAGCCGACGAGTCTGCATCTGCGTGTCTCCCAAAGTGTCTTTGTGCCTTGCCCAGCAGTGTTCGTTGCCAGTTCCCAAAACGCAACCCACGCGGCATCAAATTTCGTTGCCGGCCTGCGCCTTTCACCGCTGCGTCGCTGCATACAGGGCCACGGCGGACGCATTGGAAACATTGAGCGAGTCGAAATCTCCAATAGCTCCGATCCTCGCCAGCCTATCACACGTAGCTCTTGTCTTCATTCGAAGCCCCTGCCCTTCGGCTCCCAGGACCAGCGCGATTCGTCCCGGCGCATTCGCCAGGGCTGCCTCAAGCGTAACGTCCGCCTCGCCGTCCAGTCCGATCAGGAAAAAACCGCGCAGTCTGAGATCCTCCAATGCAGATGCCAGGTTGCGCACCCGAACGTATGGCAGTCGCTCCAATGCGCCGCTGGCCGACTTGGCCAATGCTCCGGTCTCCGGTGCGGAATGCCGCACGGGTGCAACCACGGCACTGGCCCCGAAGACTTCGGCCGAGCGAAGGATCGCTCCAACGTTGTGGGGATCGGTGACCCGGTCGAGGCAGAGCACAACAAGGCTGCGATGATCCGGCAGGAGATTCTCAAGTGCGCCCCAATCGAGAGGCTTGACCTCAAGCGCGGCGCCCTGATGAACCGAGGCAGGATCCAAAGGTGCCGGAAACCTCCTTGCATCCGCGATTTCAGGTTCGATGCGGGAATCCTTGATCACGTCCGACAGCCGATCAAAGGCGTTCTTTGTCAGCACGAGGCGCAGTTTCTCGCGCGCCGGATTGGACAGCGCATGCCGCACCGCGTGAAACCCGAACAGCCAGACAGTGTCCCGGCTGGAATCGCGTCTCCTGCCTTTGTGCCTGGTGATCCGGTTCGGTCTTTTCATTGCCCGGCTATCCCTTTCCGCAGATGTGAATGCAACCCGCATTCCGGCTTGACCGGTGGCGACCGCACAGTTATCTGACGCCGGCATGCCGAACACGGCATCGTCAAGTGGGCGACAGGCCGCAAGGTGTGGCAGGGGACTGTAACTCCCTCGCGGAGACGCATGCTAGGTTCGATTCCTAGGTCGCCCACCATCCACCTTGGCAGATCCTTGCATGCAATGAGGCACGTTTGAGGCGACGGGAACACGCCGCGCCTGCAACATCACGCGGGGTATTTCCTTCTGTGGACGAACCTCGCATCCAAGGTTCGATCAGAAATCGGTCGGCGCGCCGCCTTCCCGCTTGCGCCGTTCGACAAACGCGGCAAGCTCTTCGCGCCTGTCGTCTTCAAGCGGAGGTGGTTCGAACCGTTCGATGATCTGCTTGTAGAGCGTATGCGCGCGTTCCGCCGTCCAGGTGCCGCCACTGATCATCCACGCCTCGAAATTCGTCCAGTCGCTCGCAAACGGGCGATAGAACGCGGTCTCATAGCGATCCTGCGTGTGCTGGATCCCGAAGTAGTGGCCACTGGAGCCAACCTCCCGGATTGCGTCCAAGGCTATGTCATCGGGGCTCGTGGCCACGACCGCCGGCTCCATGTACCGTTGGATCATCTGGAGCACTTCACAGTCCATCACGAACTTCTCTGGGCACGCGATCAAGCCACCCTCAAGCCACCCGGCCGCATGATAGACCATGTTCGTTCCAGACTGGACTGCTGCCCACAGCGAATTCGATGTCTCCCACATGGCCTGTCCGTCCGGAACATTGGCCGCGCAGACGCCCGAAGACCGCATGGGCAGATCGTAGTAACGAGCCAATTGACCCGTCATCTGGGTCGCGCGCATGTATTCCGGCGTCCCGAAGGCCGGCGCGCCCGACTGCATGTCCACGTTTGAAGTGAACGTCCCGAGCGCGCAGGCACAGCCGGGCGCGACATGCTGGAACAAGGCGATGGCTGACAGGCCCTCGGCGATCGACAAGGTCACGGCGCCAGCCATTGTGACTGGTGCCATCGCGCCGGCCAGCGTGAACGGCGAAACCACCACGGCCTGACCTCGGCGCACCAGACGCAGGCAGCCATCGATCATCGGCTGGTCGTGTTTCAGCGGCGACGTGGAATTGATGTTCGTGTACATCCGCGGGCACTGTTGAAACTCCTCCTCCGAAAGGGCGCCGCCGATCTTCACCATCTCCATCACGTCCTCGACCCGCTCCCTGCCCAGCGAGTAGGCGTGCAACACCTTGTCGGTCAGCGTCAGCTTGTCATAGAGCACGTCCAGATGCCGAACACTTGGATGAATGTCGACGGGCTCGACCGGGTAGCCGCCCGCGAAGTGGATGCAGTTGAAATGCTGGGTGAGCTTCAAGAGCCTCACGCATTGCTCGCGGGTGCCGGGAACCTTCTTTCCGAGTTCGAGGTCAAAATAGTTCGGTGGTGACGAGACGTTTCCAAAAACGATGTGCCTTCCGCCAATCGTCAGCTTTCGGTCCGGATTGCGTGGCAGAAGCGTGAATGAAGCCGGCGCACGCCCGGCCATTTCCATTACCCAATCGCGACCCATCCGCACATTCGTCCCGTCGACATTGCAGCCCGCCTCCCTGAAGATCTCCAGGGCCTCTTCGTTCAGGAACTCGATGCCGATCTCCTCCAGAATGTGCATTGCACCGGAGTGAATCGCCTGAATGCCGTCTTCCTCCAGCGGTTCGGTGGGTGCATCCAGATTGATGGGAATGCGCCAAGGCATCTGCGGGAACAGTTCGCCCGATCTCCTGTCGCGGTTTCCCGCCCGCCCGCCCGCGCGGCGCCTTCGCTCTTGACCGGACATTGCAATCTCCCGATTTGTCGAGAGTCTTGGTCGAAGCGCTGCAAGTTGAATGACCGTTTCCGACACCTCTTGTCGTTTTTCGTGCCGTCTGGGATTCAGGCGGCGATCCAGTCAGCAAGTTGTCCGATATCGGAAAGCACGACCTCAGCATCGCATGCCAGTTCTTCCGCCTCCGCCACACCTGTCAGCACAGCAATGGGCCGCATTCCGGCCGCCTTCGCAGCCAACAGGTCAACTTGGCTGTCTCCAACCATCAACGTTCGCTCGGGCGCAATCGACGTGGCCTTGGCAAAGGCTAGCAACGGATCTGGCGCGGGCTTGGACCCATACCCGGTGTCACTGCCGGCAATGAATGCGAAGCAGTCAGCGATGCCGGCAGCCTCGAGTTGGCTGCGCGAACGCGCCTCTGAATCATTCGTGACAAGTCCGAGCACATATTCCTGCCTGAGCCCGCCTAGGCAGGAAGCCAGGTCCACTACAGGCACCATCGGCGTCCGATTCGACATTGCATCGATCACACGAAGCGCCTCCTGTCCGTTCCCGTGCATATATGGTGCAAGGGCATGCGCCATTTCGTTGGAGGTTCCCGCGACGGCGACGCTGCCGGGCAAGAACCTTGCCCGCTCAAAATCAAATCCAAGGGCGAACGCTGCGGCATCAAGGCGGTCCGTTGCCACCGAACTCTCCAGCAGCTCGGCCATCACCGCTCCCCATGAACGCTGGAAGTCAAACAACGTCCCGTCCTTGTCGAAAATGATCGCCTCTACGGTCACGATCCGTCCCCTTCTTGTGTGAAGCCGAGTATTCTTTGACTGATTCCGGACGGAATTCCCATATCGTCAGGCACTTGCATTTCTGCGCATCAGGAGGATTACGTGGAACGCCGGCAAATTTCATGGATCAAGCCGCGGGAATCGCACGCGCTGCAACACAGCCAGCAAAGGTCGAATGCGTCATGACATTGCCGACCAGGCACCTTTCAATGTGCCACTCTTGTATAGGTGATCCTATTCGCGCTTTCTCTCGCCGATGGCGTCGCGGACCTGGATCGCCCAGTGCAGCCGTTCGAGCCCCTGCCACACCTTTTTCGTCCCCGGGAGCGGCTGCCGCGGGGAGGGATGCGATCCGACGAGCCGCCCGAGGTCGATGACCACCGCCCTGATGTCGGGCGCCTTCCCGTCGGGCATCCTCACGACGTTCCGGTGACCCTGCGATTCCAGCAGCGTGTGGAGCAGGTCGACGTCCTCCTCGGG
>JAJEAC010000178.1 GCA_022824315.1 Silicimonas sp. | reverse complement strand
CGTCAGGCGGCGCGTGGCCGCTGCGTCCTCTGGCGCTCCCTGCGGCGCAGAAGCAGGCCGATGCGGTGGACGTTAAGGGCCACCACGGAAAGGGCGACGGCACGGGCGAAGCCCCCGGCGCCATGCGCCAGGACCCGGTCGAGGCCGCGGTGCCCGAGGTTGTTGATCGCAGATTCCACCGCAGGATGCTGCCGGCGCATCCCCGCGAAATCCTCGTCGCTCTCGCGCTCGCGTTCGGCCGCGTTGAGGTAGCCCTTCTTCGGCAGCGCGTTGCAGTCGAGCAGCTCGTCGAGGCGGACCCGGTTCGCGGGACTGTGGAAGCCGCGGTCGAAGCTCACCGCGCGGAGGTCGGGAAAGGCTGACTGCGCGGCCTCGACCATCGGCACGGCATGATCGACGTCGCCGCCCACCCACATGATCTCGTGAGCACCAACCCGTGCCGGTCCTCCAGGATGCAGACCGGGACGCCGAACTCCGCCGGGCATCCCGCCTTGCCCTTCGAGATCCAGCGCGTGTGCGGCTCGAAGATCGAGAACACCTTCTCGTCATGGGGGATCGTCACGCCCTTGAGCAGGCGGCGGTCGACCTGCTCGATCTGGCGAACGGCATGCGACAGGAAGCCCTCGATTTCCTCGATCGTCCACGCCGTCACGCCTTTCGCGGCCAGTGCGGGCAGGCTCGCCTCGACGCGCAGCACGAGCTCCCGGCAGCGATCGAGATACGCCCCCACCCGTTCCGGGCTGGCGCGCCGGGTCGACCGTTCCCGGATCCTCAAATTGCTGTCACCCGGGCACCGACCCACGAGATCACGGTTGAATGCCCGGATACGCCGCACGATTCAACGAACGGCGCTGCAATCTTGGATTTGGAGGGCGATCCGCGTTTATCGCCAATTCGCAAGACGGTCACGGCAGATCGCCAGCATCTGTTCGGCCTTGGAATTCAGTTCGGCATTGAGATTCGGAATTTCCGGCAAGGCAATCTGATCGAGACCTGTTTCAAGACCGGCTAGCAGTTCATTCATGGCGTCATCGGCAGCATGTGCGGGTATCCCGGCAGTCGCTGCCATGCGAAGGAAGTCGGCGCGACGGAGACGGTCATCCTTGCCGTTCAGCTTAAGGGCCATCCGGTCATGTTCCAGCCCCGGAAATGCCCGGGTGGTCACAGCATCGTAGAGCGGTGCCATCCGCACACTCCGGAAAATGCCTGCGTCCGGCAAGGCGATCTTGAGCAGGGCAAGGTTCTTGAGATGCATATCTCCGTCGGCAATGAGCCAGGCAAACAGCGCGCGCTTAAGGATGACCAGCAGGTCTTTCTCGGGCGCGGTTGAGAGAGGGCGCACGCCGCGAGCGATCCGCTCGATCGTGCTGTCATATTTTGCTCTAGGGGGCAGATCCAGAACCGAGCAGATATCTTCGAGAGCAATGCGACGATCATCATCGTTGCCGCTACAGATATCAAAGCGCTCGATAATCAGCGCTGGCGGCATTCCGTCCGGCATGGCCGTCAAGGCAATAGCCGGCGCTTCAAGTCCGGCAGCCAGCCCCAAAGTCATCGACAAATATTCGATGATCGGCAATGCCTCAAACCCGCTGGAGCCAGCAGGCTTCAGGATGTGTGTAAAGGGCACTTCGATGCCGGGAACTAAGTTTCCTTGTGGATCAAGATGCATCGGTGCCTTGATCTGTACGCCTGACAAACGCGGTGTTTGCGCGCTTGCAAACAGGCGCGCTAGATTATCTTCGAAACTCTGCTCGATGTTGCCGCGTGTCGGTCCCTCATAGCGACCGGTGAATTTGCCATTGTTGCAGAATTCATCAAGGCGAGTAGATAAGCGATCTGTCGGCAGTGCCGCGATTTCGGAGGAATCGGAGCTGATCGTGATATTTGACATGTAACGCTTGCCGGAACGCAACATAGCGCGCTCATCACTCTTGTTAAGGACACGCTCCAGCCAGCCTTCGGGCAAGAGCGCAAGAATGAACGGCGGCAGTTTGCCGGGCGTACGTTGCTGCACCAATGGAAGGTCGAAGCCTTTCTTGGCCTGCCAACGCCACTCAAAGCCGTCGTGGCGCAATTTACCAATCGGCTGGCCATGCCATGCCACAGTGAATCTCAGCGCAGCTTCATTGCGCACCTCAATCAGCGATGGAGATTTCAGGAGGTAGCGCTCAGCGTGCTCGCCCTCGCGGTACCATTCATTTTCACGGGCAAGGGCCCACAGGGCATCGGCAGACCTTTTGGGATCGCCGTATTCTTCAATCAGACGGACTGCGAGTGAGGTGCGCATGTTTTCGTCGATCGAGGCAGCGTGTTCGCTGCGCAGGCGGAAGGCTTCAAGGAACCTGAGCCGAAGCGAAGAAACATCGACCCGGAGCTCGCCGAGCTCATCCGCGATCAGTGCCAGCGCGGTTGACGGTTGGGCTGGCGCGACATTCTGAATGATCTCCAGAGTCCTGATCCGGGTGCGCTGGGAGCGCGGACCACTGATGAACAATCGTCCATCCCGGGTCGGTGCCAGCAGCACGGCACTTGCGGCGGACAGGTAAGCCCTCGGATAGAGATAGTTGGCGATGCGCACAGCGTGCCGCAGCACGATTCCATCGACATCGTCTTCGGCGTCGGCATAGATGCCGCGCATAAGCTGCACCATTCGACCTGTTTCAGTTTGATAGTAGGCTCTGTCGCTGTTTAGGTTTTCACCAATGAGGTAGAGCATTTTTCCGGTTTTCTCGTATTTCATGTACGTAAAGTTTGGAATGTCGGTCCCAAAGTGTCAAGAAATTCCGAATTTTCCGTACTTCATACACGCGAAAAACGAAAAAGACGACTCGATCAAACTGGACGAACACTCGACCACGTTGACCATCATCAAGGGCCTGCCAATCATCATGATCATCATCCCAACCCGGACACTTCACGAATTCGGCTGACATGGAACCGCTCTCCCCAAATATATATATTTTTTCAACAAGTTACATACAACCAGACGGTGGATTCCATGTCGACAGGGTGTAACGACAAGCCGATTGCCTTACCAGAACACGGTTGCCGTGAAGTGACGGCAGGCTTCGACGACGGGGCGTTACTCGGCGGGAGGCCGACAACGTGTTAAAACGGAGGCGCGCGCCTCAAGAACTTCGCCTTGCCGTTCCAGAATGCCGACAGGGGTTTGTTCACGATGTTGCCAGCCTATGAACTCGTGACCACTACGGCGTGGGAAAAGATGAACATGATGGTGCTGACCTGCAGAGGGGTGAATCGCCAGTCGATGCCGGACGCGGATCCGGTATCTGGAAATACAAGCCACGCTGTCCATGCAGAGAAACTTGCCTTGCAGGACGGCAAGTTTCGGCCACAGCCGCAACGATTCAGCTACATGGAAACGCATACACGCCTGCATTGACCTGACGGCTCCAATCCCTTCAACGGCAAGAATGCCGACTTCGGTCAGAGTGGTCCTTGCAATCTCGGACTATGCAGCCACGGGTATGCCTATGTCCCGGTCTGGATGCTCGAAGAGGCTTGCGGCACAGGGATAGCGCGACAGGATGTCAGCACCGCTTGGCAGAGTCTCAGCTCTGAAAGTTCCACGATCCCAGATCTTTACGCCGTCAACTTCAATTGTTGGATCAATCACGTTCCAGGATATCTCGCCCGGTGCATACGCACCGCATGTATGAAAGTGGAGAATGCGGGGATTGCCGAACGCTACGCCTCCCCAGCGCTCGTAGCTCGATCTGGCATCCCAGGGAAATCCGCAGCCTGGATGAATGCCGGCGTGCCAGGAATGAACGAAGTCCCTGTCGATGCCGAAAAGGGCAGAAATACGGTCGTAGTGGGCATTGGCGCGCTCGACGTTCCGGGGGTCGCCCTCGAAGCCGGCAAGGCGTCCGTTACTGAGCAATGCGTGCACGGGCCCGTCAAGCTCGACCGTGTAGCCGTCATAATAGCGCGAGCCGGTTCCGGTCAGGAAGCCGGGCAACGCAATTCGGCCGGTGAATCCGGTCGCAGGCACGGGCGTGAAGACGGACATCGGGAAGCGCATGATCGTCGTATCGCTCTCGGGACCAATGACAATGTCGGACTTTCCCACGACGTCGGAACCGGCCGGGCAGGTGATCCGGACTTGGTCCGCGCGAGAAATCACGGAATTTGCCTCGTTCTTGAGTTCCAGGAACGCCGCATGGTGAGCATTGCCGAACCCGGTTCCGAGCAGGTGGGCGTTCAGCGCGAAGCTGACGATGACCTTTTTGCCCGGCGGCATGTCGGAGAAACGAAGCTGGTCGCCGAGCCGGGCAAGAAAGAGGATAATGTCGAAGTCTTGCATTCGCTGGCGCAGCCCATCCGAAAGATGGGGATTGCGAGCGTCAAAGCCAACATCCACGACATCAACGGCAAGGCCCATACGCTTTGCCTCCTGTGTTACGCATTCATGCGCGTCATCGTCGAAGTAGCCGTTTTCCGGAGGCTCGTAGGCAATGAGCAGCCGGTCCCCCGGCCTTGCCTGGGCGCAATTCACAAGGAGGTTCCTGGCACCAAGCGAGGGGGTCATGTCTGCCATCTTGGAGCGGTCGATTGCTGTTCAAATTGATCATCCGGCCACCTGCAAACTCGCGCCATTTGAAAGTCGTTATGCCAACCATTAGACTGGCTAATATGATCATCAACATGCCATTCGCCTCCCTTCGCGCCTTCGAGGCCGTGTTTCGGTTGTCCAACTTCTCGGCGGCCGGCGCCGAACTGGGTGTCAGCCAGAGCGCGATCAGCCAGCATGTGAAAGTCCTGGAGGAATGGCTGGGTCAGGATCTTCTCCTGCGCGGCGCACGCAGGTCAGAGCCGACGCTGGAAGGTGAACGGCTTGGACGCGCGATCTCGGAGGGCCTGGGACGGGTGTCGGACGTTTGCATCGACTTGAGGGACAGGAAACGGGCCGACAGGACGATCATCATCAGCTGCCTTCCGGGCTTTGCCTTTACCTGGCTCTTTCCGAGGCTGCAGCACTTCGACCTTGCGCATCCGGATCTGTCCATTTCGATCACGACCGATACCGGACAGTTTCCGTTTTCGGGTGCCGATGCGGATGTCGGGATTCGATACGGGCTCGGCGATCATCCCGGCTTTCATGTCGAGCGGCTTATGCCGGAACACCTGTTTCCCGTTTGCTCTCCCTCGCTCCGCGATGGGGTGCCTGGGCTGAGGACCCTGTCAGATCTCGCGCATCACACGGTGCTTCAGGACGAGAACCTGAACTTTGGCGACTCAAGCCCGACTTGGGAATTCTGGGCCAGGGAAGCTGGCGTCACGTTGCCCGAGCCGATGCGCACCAGGCGCCTGGGCCAATCGAATCTGGTCATTCAGGCGGCAATCGAAGGTCTCGGCGTTGCGCTGGGACGCGAACCGCTTGTCGTGGACGCGCTCAGCCAAGGCAAGCTGGTGCGACCGTTCCCCGAGATCGTTTCGTCGCCGCTGTCGTATTGGCTGGTCTGTCGAAGCGGGATGCTTGAAAGCGCCAAGGTGCAGGTGTTCCTGGCGTGGATCAAGGCCGAGGCCGCCAATCAGCCTCCCATTCCGGGAAGTGCGAAGGACAAATGATTAGCCCTGCTAATGATCGCCATTATCGGATGGCGCTGGACGAGCACATCTGCATTGCCTCATGTTATGTCGGCGGCACGAAGGGAGCGCGAACATGTTTCTAAGGAATTGCTGGTACGTGGCAGCGTGGAGCAACGATGTCGGACGGGAACTCAAGGCTGAAACTTTCCTCGGCGAGCAGATCGTGTTCTACAGGCAGGAAGACGGCACGCCGGTCGCGCTCGAAGATGCATGCCCTCACCGAAAGCTCCCACTTTCGGACGGGACGCTCAAGGGTGACCACGTCGAATGCGGCTACCATGGCCTGACCTTCAACTGCCACGGGGCATGCGTTGCGGCACCAACGCAACAGAACAACGTTCCGCGCCGTGCCGCCGTTAGGTCATACCCCGTCGTCGATCGATATCGATTCCTCTGGATCTGGATGGGTGATCCGGCGCTGGCCGATCCGGACAGGATCTTTCCGATTGCGAATTTCGAGGATCCGGCCTGGGGAAAGACGGATGGCGGGGTTCTGGATATCGACTGCAACTACCTGTGGGTCTGCGACAACCTGCTCGATCCAAGTCACGTGGCGTGGGTGCACGTGACCTCCTTTGCCGGGGCAGGGACGGATGAGGAACCGCTGAATGTCGACAGGACGGACGTCGGCGTCGTGGTGTCGCGGTGGATCTCGGACAAGCCGCCGTCGCCCTACTACGCAGGGCTCGTTTCGTTCGAAGGCAACTGCGACCGCCTTCAGCACTACGAGATGTGCATGCCGGCGATCGGTCTCAACAAGTCAATCTATACACCCGTGGGCACGGGCGGAGTCGGAAAGGCCCCGGTCGCAGAGACGTTCATCAACATCTCCTACAATTTCATGACGCCCATAGATGAGGACCGGACGCGCTATTTCTGGTTCCAGCATCGGAACTCGGATCCCGACAATCAGGACGTGTCAGAGTTCATGAACAATGGTGCCCGAATGGCCTTTGAAGAGGATCGTGCGGTTCTCGAGAAGGTTCACGTCGGGATGAAGCACAAGAAGACTCCAAGCATTGATCTTGGTCTTGATGCCGGAGCCAAGCAATTTCGCTTGATGCTAGGTCGCGCCATCGAGGCTGAGAGCGCTGTTGGCGAGGCGGGCCAGCCGGCGACATGACAGTGCCGGGTGCAATTGGCGATCTTCCGGTCCTCGACTTCTCAAGTGCCGAATACCTGAATGCACCGTTTCCGGTTCTCTCCGGCTGGGCGCGGAAATGGAAGATTGCTCAAAGCGAACGTGGCGTGGAACTGCTGGACTACGAGTTGTGTCGCAAGGCAATTGTCGACCGGAATCTTGGCACAGGTCATCCCAAGCTCATCGATCTTCTGGGCCTCCCGGAAGGTCGGCCGCTTGAATACAAGCGCAATTCGATCTCCTTTCACAATCGCGGCGATCGCCGTCGCGATCTCAGGCGTCCCCTCACGCGGCTCTTGAGCGAGGAGGCGACCGAGAGCTTCCGGCCCAACATTCGCAAGGTCGTGACCGATTTCGTGGACGCAATGCCGACGGACCGGCCCGTGGATTTCATTTCAGCTCTGTGCGACAAGATACCCTCCGCCGTTTATTGCCACTGGGTCGGCGCCCCGATGAGCGACGCTGATTTCGTGGCGCGGGCATCGCATACCGTCCAACAGGTTCACACGCGCGAACCCCGGCATACACCCGCAGTCGTCGAGGCATTTGAGGCCCTCATCGACTACGTTGATGAGCGAATTGCCGATCGACGCCAAACGCCAGGGGATGACCTGCTTTCCGATCTGATCCGGGCCGAGGACTCGGGACAATTGAACGCCGACGATGTGCGCAACTGGGTCATCAAGCTGGCGGAAGCCAACACGGACAATTCATCGCACCAAATCGCGATCGCAATCATCGAACTCGCGTCGCGACCGGACATATGGGCGCGGCTCGGTGCGCAACCGGAACTGACTTCACGGGCCGTTCAGGAGGTCATGAGGTATCATCCGCGGACCATCTCCACGTCGCGCGAGGTCTTGTCCGAGACGGAACTTGACGGGGTTATCCTGCCCGAGGGAACCCCGGTCTTTGCAAATGTCGGCGCAACGCACTGGAATGCAGACTATTATTCTTCCCCCGAGGTCTTCGACATCGACCGCACAGACGAACCGCTGCATCTGAACTTCGGCGGTGGCGTGTTCTCGTGCATCGGGCGGTTCATTGTCACGGTGGAGGTTGAGGAGACTGTTGCCTTGCTCGCAGAGAGATTTCCCGGCCTGACCTTGGACGCCACAGGCTTCGCGCATTCACCAATGTTCACGTCTGTCACGCAGCTGGTGGCGCGGCTGGAGCCTGACAGGCTGCAGCCGCGCGCCATGTCAAGGCGCTATGCCGCTTCGTAGACCAACGGAAACATCTCGCCAAAGAATGGGGAACCATCCACCATGCCCGGATCGTGCAGCCACTCCGTGACGGTATCGCGAGGTTGGTAGGTTGCGCCTTCGCATGCGAACCGGATCGCATATCCCCGTCTGCGGCGGGTACTCGTTCGATTGCCCATCGCCGAGTGCACGATCATCCCGTCGAAAGCGAGCGCATCGCCGGGGTCCATGTCAAAATGGGTGATGCGGTGCCTTTCGCGCTCTGCCTCGAAGTCGGGCATGTCGGTGTATTCGGGATTGTCCTCTTCCAGATAATGGAGGAATGCACCCAGTTGATCCGTCTTGAAAGGCCGGTACTTGGCGCCCCAGACGTGCGAACCCGGAATGAACTCGAGTGCGCCGTTGTCCGGGTCGACAGGATCGAGCGCGATCCACATTGTCATGATGGGGCCGACGACGGGCCAATAGGGCTGGTCGGTGTGCCAGCCCGTTTGCGTTTTCGTGCCGGGTTCCTTGACGAAGAGTTGGTCGAACATGAGGGACGTCCAGCTCGCACCCGCCACTTCCGCCACTCGCCGCCCAATGTCTGACGTCAGGCAGTAGTCCTGGAACGTTCCGGGCTGCTCGCGCATGTTCTTGTAGGCGAAGTATCGTTCGCCCTTTTTCACTTCCTCGTCGACGGCGGAGCGCAATCGCTCCAGCCAGTCCTCGGTCAGGACATTTCTCAGAAGGACAACGCCATCCTTGGCATAGGCTTTCTGGACATCTTTCAAGTCTTGAATAGTCAATTGATTTTCCACTTCTTCCAGCGTTTCGAAACTTTCGACCAGCGGCGAAGATCAGGAAAGAGGTGAACTTCGGCAGTTGATGATGAAGTTCGGCCAACAGGATCTGGATGTCCATCTCCCGGTCATTCGAAAAAGGAATTGCCTGGCCTTGAGGGTCATCGCAGTGTGCCTCAGATTCCAGAAGTCTCTGTCGCACTACGCCGTCGGGCAGCAAGAATCAAGTTCCGCGCGGGCATTTTCGAGCGATCGTGTAGTGACAAGCCTGCGCTGATCGGCTATGTGCCCGCCGTCTGAAGTTTCGAGTGCTCCAAGAATGCCTGCAAGACGAAAGAATGTGAATGCCGCCGCAGTTCTTGACGACGACTATCGTCCCGCAGATGACGAGCCTTTCATGAACGAACGTCAACTCGAGTACTTTCGCAAGAAGCTCCTGATCTGGAAGTCTGAACTGATGGGCGACAGCAAGACCACGATCGAAGGCCTTCAAGACACGACCCGGAACATTCCCGATATCGCGGACAGGGCCAGCGAGGAGGCGGACAGGGCGCTCGAGCTTCGCACCAGGGACCGCCAGCGCAAGTTGGTTGCCAAGATTGATGAAGCCTTGCGCCGCATCGACGCTGGAGACTACGGTTATTGCGAGGACACGGGAGAGCCGATCTCGCTCAAGCGGCTGGACGCGCGCCCGATCGCGACACTTAGCCTCGAGGCCCAGGAACGGCACGAACGGGCGGAGAAGGTGCATCGAGACAGCTGAGGCGATGGCAGTGCGCCGAACACGCCGTCGGATGCAGTGCAGGTCTTTGTTCCGTCCGGAAGGCTGCCTTTGATGAGGCCTCTCAAGATCACGATTGCCGGAGCCGGAATTGGCGGGTTGGCCGCTGCAGTTGCGCTTGCGCGTGACGGGCACTCAATCCGCATTATTGAGCGGACGCGCGAGTTCAGTCAGGTGGGGGCAGGAATCCAGATAAGCCCAAATGGCATGGCGGTCTTGAGAGCGCTTGGCCTTGAGAAGGAGTTTCGGACTGAGACCATCCGGCTCGAGGCCGTGCGCCTCAGGGACGGGCCGAGCGGGCGAATGGTGGCAACTCTGGACTTCCTGCGCCATGCCGGGGATCTGCGCTGGCAGCTCTCGCATAGGGCTGCTCTTGTTGCGCAACTGGCCGCTGCCGCGAAGGAGGCCGGTGCTTCCATCGACTTTGGTGTCGACTGCATGCCGCCGCCAGAGGGACAGGCGCTTGAAGGCGAAGATCTGCTGATCGGCGCTGACGGGATCAAGTCCCGCATGCGGGCACGCGTGGACAATTCATCAAGTCCGTTCTTCACTCGTCAGGTTGCTTGGCGAACCGTGATTCCCGATACAGGGCGCGACCCGGTGGTCGACGTCCACATGGGTCCCGGTCGTCATCTCGTGACATATCCGATTGAGAGCGGACAGCGCAACATTGCGGCATTTGAGGAGCGAACGGAATGGGTGGAAGAGGACTGGACCCTCGAAGACGAGCCCGACAATCTTCGCGCGGCATTTGCCGGATTTGCGCCCGAGGTTCGCCGCATGCTCGAATCGGTCGAGAGCGTGCATCTTTGGGGCCTGTTTCGACATCCGGTGGCAAGACGCTGGGTTCGCGACCGAAAGGCCCTGCTTGGCGACGCGGCGCATCCGACGCTTCCCTTCCTTGCGCAGGGGGCAAACCTGGCACTCGAGGACGCATGGGTTCTTGCAGCTGCAATTCGTCGGCACGACCTGCCGAAGGCGCTCGAAAGATATCAGGCACTACGGGTTCCCAGGGCGACGCGGATCGTGAATGCCGCCTCCCGCAATGCGCGCAACTACCACCTCCGCAGTCCGCCTATCCGCATTGTCGCCCATACGGTGCTCAAGGCAGCAAGCGCAATTGCCCCGGCGGCAATGCTCAAGCGGTTCGACTGGATCTATCGTCATGACGTCCTTTCGCTGGAGGTCTGACTTGATCCTGCAAGTCCCGTGTGATTGACGGCACCGATGGGACAGGTGACGGAAGCCTATCAGACGCGGGTTGCAAGTGGCGACTTCGATGCCGATCCGGCGCAAGCGACGGTTCTGCCCGAACTGGACCGGGTTGCAGAGGCGATGAAATCCGCACCGTCGCGGAACGTGTTCGGGCGCGTCCTCAAGCGGACTCCGGCATTCACCGCAGGCGTCTACCTCTGGGGCGGCGTCGGACGCGGGAAGTCCATGTTGATGGATCTTCTCCACGAGGTGGTGGGCGGCGAGCAGTCACGTCGAGTCCACTTTCATGCTTTCATGCAGGAAGTTCAGGGCCGGCTGCACGAGACGCGGAAGACGCAGGTCGATGACGCATTGATCCCGGTTGCCGCAGAAATGAGTGACGGGCTCCGACTCCTCTGTCTTGACGAGATGCAGATATCGGACATCGCGGATGCGATGATCGTCGGACGGTTCTTCGAGCAGATGCTGGACGCCGGGGTCGTAGTCGTGACCACGTCCAATCTGACGCCGGACGACCTCTACAAGGACGGCCTCAACCGCGCACTGTTCCTGCCATTCATCGACCTCATCAAGGTGCGCTTGTCGGTCATCGAACTGGCATCTCCCCGCGACTATCGCCAGGACAGGCTTGAAGGTGAGCAGGTCTACTTTCATCCGGCGGATGCATCGGCGCGTGCTGCCGTGGCCAGACTCCGGGACGACTTCTTCGGCAGCAGGGCCGGACCCCTCGTGCTTTCGGTGAAGGGCCGCAAGATCGAGATTCCCGAATTTGCCAATGGCGTGGCGCGAGCGAGATTTCCGGACCTGTGCGGCCTGCCGCTCGGTCCGGCGGACTATCTCGCAATTGCAGATGCGGTGCGCGTCCTGATCCTTGAAGAGATTCCCTATTTCAGTTCTGAAAACGCCAACGAGACCCGCCGCTTCGTGACCTTGATCGACGCGCTCTACGAGGCGCGCGTTCGGCTCATCGCCACGGCGGCAAACACGCCGGAACGGCTGCAGATCGAGGGCATAGGCGCATTCGAGTTCGAGCGGACCGCAAGCAGGCTTCGCGAAATGCAGTCGGCGGAGTGGTGCCGGGCCTGAGCCACATCGCATCTGGCGACCTGATCAGTGTCTCAGGCCGTCAAAGCGGATCATTGCCACTTGACGTGCGGCACGCCTCGTGGGCGTTTTGGACGCGACTGACTCCGGTTGTCTTTGGGCAAGGACTGTATGATGAAAAGGAGGCGGTCCTGCCGCTTTGGTTGCATGTCACGGAATGCTCGAAATGAAAGACGTAGCGTCACTCAGCCGCGAGGAAGCCAAGGCCGAACTGGCTCACTTGGCCAAGGTGCTGGATGCCGCCAACAAGGCGTATTTCCAGGATGACGCGTCGGAGCACACCGACGCAGAATATGATTCCCTCGAGCGTCGGAATGCCGAAATCGAGAAACGCTTCCCGGATCTCAAGAGAGGTGATTCGCCTACTGACAAAGTGGGTGCTGCGCCCTCCGAAGGATTCCGGAAGGTCCGGCATTCTAGCCCGATGCTGTCGCTGGAAAAGGCGTTTGATGAACCCGACGTGGCGGAATTCGACCGCTCCGTTCGGAAATTCCTGGGCATGTCCGAAGACGACGCCTTGGCTTATTTCGCGGAACCGAAGATCGATGGCCTGTCGCTGTCCTTGAAGTACAAGAACGGCCAGTTGATCCGCGCGGCGACGCGCGGGGACGGCACAATCGGTGAAGATGTCACGGCCAATGCTCTGACAATTGACGAAATTCCGAAACAAATCAAGTCGGCCGCCGCAGAGCTGGAGGTTCGGGGCGAAGTCTACATGAGTAACGAGGATTTCGCTGCGTTGAATGCCCGTCAGGCCGAGCAAGACGAAAAGACATTTGCAAATCCGCGCAACGCGGCAGCTGGATCGCTCAGGCAGCTGGATGCCCGGATCACGGCCAAGCGACCGTTGAAGTTCTTTGCCTATACTTGGGTCGACGTCAGCGAGGCGCTGGCGGACACGCAGGAAGGGGCGATCGAACGGCTCATAGACCTTGGCTTTGTTCGCAACCCGCTCATGAAACGCTGCAACGGAACTGCAGAGTTGGTCGCCCAATATCGCCGGATCGAGGAGAGGCGCGCCACGCTTGACTACGACATCGACGGCGTTGTCTACAAGGTGAACGACCTCGGACTCCAGGCCAGGCTCGGGATTCGCTCGACGACACCTCGATGGGCGGTTGCACACAAGTTCCCCGCAGAGCTTGCCTGGACGCAACTGGAAGCGATTGACATACAGGTCGGGCGTACCGGTGCGCTTTCACCCGTGGCGCGGTTGCAGCCAGTCACGGTCGGCGGCGTGGTCGTATCCAACGTCACCCTTCACAACGAGGACTACGTCGCCGGGCGCGACGCGGGCGGCAAAGAGATCAGGGATGGCAAGGACATCCGTGCAGGCGACCGTGTGCAGATTTACCGGGCAGGCGACGTGATTCCCAAGGTCGCGGACGTTGATCTCTCCAAGAGACCCGAGGGCGCGATACCTTACGCATTCCCGGAAAGATGT
>JAJEAC010000115.1 GCA_022824315.1 Silicimonas sp. | reverse complement strand
AACGGCAACCTGGGCGCAATCTGCCGCGACCGGTTGACTCACATCACCGAAACGATGCGGGTCGCCGCCCGCAAGGGGTTGGGTGAGGCACGCAAAGACGAAGAGATCGTCTACTGCTCGCTCGAAGACAAGGCAGCGGTCGAGACGATGGTCGAGGGCTGCGACGGCATCGTCCACATGGGTGGCCAGGCCACCGAGGCTCCATGGTCGACGATCCGGGCCGCGAATCTTGATGGCATGTACAATCTATACGAGGCCGCGCGGAAGTCCTCGGTCACGCCGCGGATCATCTTCGCCTCGTCAAACCACGCTATCGGCTTTCACAAGCAATCGGAACGGCTTGACGCGAACTCGATCACGCGCCCCGACGGGCTCTACGGCGTGTCCAAGGTATTCGGCGAGGCGATGGCCTCCATGTATCACCACAAGTTCGGGATCGAGACCGCATCGATCCGAATTGGATCCTGCTTTCCCGAACCCCTCAATCACCGCATGCTGTCAACCTGGATGAGCTACGACGACTTCATCCGCCTGATCGAACGGATTTTCATGGTCCCGCGCCTGGGCTGTCCGATCATTTACGGCGCCTCGGCCAATTCCGCGAATTGGTGGGACAACCGCGAGGTGGCCTACCTGGGCTGGCAGCCCGAAGACAACGCCGAAGTGTTCCGCGACAAGCTCGACGCTGAAATGGACCCGCCGCCCGCTGACGACGTGAACGCCGTCTTCCAAGGCGGCGCCTTCTGCGCCGACGGCATCCACGAAGAGCCGCCGGGTTGACATGATCCAGATGAAAGTCCTGCAGAGGATGCGAGACCAACCATGATCGTTCAGCAAGACCCGAAGCCCATCATCCGCTTCGGGGCCCCGTCCTTCCCTGAGATGCGGTTTGATGCAGAAGACGACTTCAGCTTCCCCGGACTTGCCCGTGCGCGTCGGCAAGCTCCCTGATGGCATCTTCCACGGGCCGTTCCGGGCCGCAGGATTTCCGGGTCTCAAGGCTCACGTGCAAGAGAAACTGCTCACAGGTCGCAAGCACGCTCCCATCGGATGCGCGCCGCATTTCGTGGCGAAGCTTGAGCTTCTTGCCCTCGCCGAGCAGAACCCGTGTCACGACCTGGATGGTTTCGCCTGCATGGGTCTCCAACAGATAGTCGATCTTGGTCGAAACGGTGAAGAAGCTCCGCCCGGTCGACACGTAGTCCGGGCCCGCCCCGACATGGGCAAGAACCGCATCGGCGGCATCCGAGAAGACCTGTCCGTAACGGCTCTCGTTCATGTGGCCGTTGTAGTCGGTCCAGTCTGACGGCACCATGCGCCGCACGGTGATCATGGGGATACGCCCCAAGTTCTCGCTGCCGAAATTCGCTTCGTGGTCGGCGATGACCTGACCTGCCGCGCTGCCTTCGCGTTTCAGGGCCCGCAGCAACGCCACCAGATTGCGATCCCGCAGCGCTTCCAGTTCGCGGATCGAGTGCATTCCGGATTGCTTGTCGGACTGATCACCTATCTTCTTCACGAGTTCCGGCGTGAGTTCCGGCACGTCCATGAGCTTGGTCCACGGCCATGCGAGCGCTGGGCCGAACTGCTCGACGAAATGCGCCATGCCGCCCTCGCCACCGGCAATCCTGTAAGTCTCGAAAAGGCCCATCTGCGCCCATCTGAGACCGAACCCGAGCCTGATTGCGTCATCGACCTCGCCTGTGGTGGCTATGTCGTCCTTTACCAGCCAAAGCGCCTCACGCCAGACCGCTTCCAGGAACCGATCCGCGATATGCGCGTCGATCTCAGAGCGAACGGCCAAGGGCCGCATTCCGATTGACGTCAGGATCTGCCATGCCGATGCTTGGATGTCCGCGTCACCGCCACCGGACACCAGTTCCACGAGGGGAAGCAGGTAGACCGGATTGAACGGATGGGCGACGAACAATCGAGATCCAGAGGCAAGCCCGGTCCGCAGATCGGAGGGCTTGAAGCCGGACGTGGACGACCCCAATGGCACGTCCGGGGCCGCTGACTCGACTTCAGCATAGACATCGCGCTTCAGGTCCAGCCGTTCAGGCACGCTCTCCTGAACATAATCGACGTCGGCGACGGCCTCAGCGACAGACGTCGCAAAGGCGAGTTCGCCTTCTTCGGGCAACGAACGCTCGTACAGCATGGGCAGCGACTGCCGGGCATTCCCGATCACGTCACGGACCTTGCGCTCTGCCTCGGGATCCGGGTCGAACACCTTGACATTCCAGCCGTTCAGCAGGAATCGCGCGGCCCACCCGCCGCCGATCACGCCCCCGCCGATGATTGCCGCCGTACCGGTCCTCACGGTTCCACCAGTCCTTTCACGACATCGATCAGCGCCCGACCCAACTTTCCGTGCGCGGCCTCGTTCCAGTGAATTCCGTCCAGCGGATCCACGTCGATCACGGTGCCGGCGTCAAAGAACGCAGCGCCCTCCTCCCCTGCGAAACGCTCTATCTGTTCCGACAGTCCTGCACCCCTCGCCTCCGCGCCCGAGAACATTTCGGCAAAGTCGCCTGCGGGTCGAAGCGGCGGCGGCGCAATGGCCAGTGTCACCCCGACCGCACCCGAGAGCCGGGCTTCCCTGACCAGGCGCGCGACGCAAAGTGCTACATCCTGCGCGTTCAGGCCAAAGGCGTGTTTCTGGTCATTTGTGCCCAGGCAGATGGCAAGCACATCGATCGGCTCGTGGGAATGCAGGATGGCGGGCAGCACGGTCAGCCCGTTGCGGAACGCCCCTTCAACCGGATCATCAAGAACGGTCGTTCTGCCCGGCAATCCCTCGATCACGACGTCCCAGTCCTCGCCAAGGCCTGAGGCCAGAACGTCGCCCCAGCGTGCGCGCGGCGGATGCACTGGCCGCGAAGCCAGATGCCCTTGGGGTGCGGTTCCGAAACTGTTGCTGTCACCATAAATCAAGAGACGCTTGGTCATTTCACAGGATGTCCCACATCACGATTCCATCCGGCGAGGCGGCGGAACCAACCCGAATTGTCGACGTGACTAGCATCCAATTGAAGGAGACAACAACGGACGCTGAAGGCCTCACCGTTTCCGATGGTACATCGTGCCCCTCACTGGCATCCATCAAGCTGGCCAGTCACGCTTCCAAGTCCCCAATCGACCCAGCAGGATTCCGCCGCCGTGAGTTTACCGCGGCCCTCAGGAGCGGCGACGCGCCCGCGCACCTCCACGCCGACCGGCTTGCACGGCAGGCTGCATGGCGGCTTCCAAGACCTTGGTCATTGGGTGGTCAGGGAAATCCTTGCCATGACGCTTAAGCAGCAGGGCAACGACATCGGTCGCCTCACGCCCTTCCGGCCTTGAAATCGCCCAATCAAGAAAGATCGAGCGGCACTCAGACTCCTTGATGCCTTCAATCCGGTAGCTTTCGCGGATCAATCCCTTCGGATCAAGGTCGTCGCGCATTTTCCCGTGATCCGTTCCCGCACATTACGCAACGCTACCCAATCGACGCGATCCTGCCAACAGTCCATGCAAGCTCGCACCTCCGAATTGCCGCCCGGGGCCTGACCAGCCGCAGCCCGCGACAATTTCCCTTGCAACAACCCGGGAAAGACTACAGCACAATCCCATGAGCAAGAGTCTTGCACGTGTCACCGCAGCGTTGGAGTCCGCAGGCCTTGCCTGCGAAATTCTCGAAATGCCTGGCGAGACCCGGACGGCGGGAGACGCGGCCCGCGAGGCAGGATGCGAAATCGACCAGATAGCCAAGTCGATCGTCTTTCGCGGTGAAGACAGTGAATCGGTCGTCCTCTTCATCACGGCAGGCGGGAATCGGGTCGATGGCGAAAGGGCTTCCAGGGCTGCGGGTGAAGCGCTTGGTCGCGCCGACGCCAAATTCGTCCGCGACAAGACCGGGTTCGCGATCGGCGGGGTCGCTCCGGTTGGCCACCTGACACCATCGCACGTGTTCCTCGACCCGAAGCTCCTGGAATATGACGTCGTCTTTGCCGCTGCCGGAACACCGAGGCACATCTTTGCTGTCGATCCTACGCAGCTTACCGAGATCGCGGGTGCCAAGGTTGCGGAGTTCACGGCTCGAAGCGTTGCGTCGACCGCTTGATCCGCAACACATCCGAGCGTCTGATTGGGACCGGTGGGACCGCCCCCGCAGAAATGGCGACCGTCCTGCCTCCGCAAATTTGTGTCGTCACGATGCGTTCGGCAGCATGTTGAAAATCGAAAAAGGCTCGCTTACGCTGGCACGGCGTTGGCCATCGGCCAACCATCCAGCATCAGCAAAGGGAGGCAGGACCCAAGCGTCTGTTCCGGGAGAGACAGTGCATATTAACGGACTGTCGCTGTCAAACGCGGCCAGATTCACGGACAAGCATCTAGATTCCGCAGCGTGCTGCGGCGCATGACCGTGATCATCCGAGCGACGGAAATGGCGAGAGCCCTAGGAAAGTTCTGGAGGCAAAAATCCATGATAACGAATCTACTGAAGTCAATTCTCGCCGCCCTTGTGGCGACGATTCTCTTCACAAGTGTCGGCAACGCCGAGCCCACAGGGGTATGGCAGGTCCCAGACGGCAAATCACATATCGAAATTTGGCTCTGTGGCGAGAAACTCTGTGGCAAGATCGCCTGGTTCACCGATCCACACAATGCGGACGGCACACTGAAAGTTGACGAGAAGAACAAGAACGAGGCGTTGCGCACCCGGCCCCTGCTCGGGCTTGGGATCATGTCGGGATTCACCGAGACCAGCGACGGCAAGTGGACAAAGGGCCGGATCTACAATCCCGAAGACGGCAGGATCTACCGTTCCAAACTTGAAGTGAAGGACCACAACACGCTGAATGTCTCGGGCTGCGTGCTGGTTTTCTGCAAGGCCCAAACCTGGACGCGGGTCAAATAGGATCCGAACAGCAGAACGGCCACGGAGATGCCAGGCGGATTCCTTTTGCCGTCACACGTGTTCCGCGACCTGAAGTTTCTCGAATGTGCCGTCGGCAACGTCGCTGCCGTACCATCGAAGCACATACTTAAGTCGCCGCAAGGCATCTGGCTGAATTCCCGAGTGCCAAGTTGCGTCAGATGTCTCCTCCGCACTGCCCCTGACGATCGCGCCGGCGTTGACAAGCACATCCAATCCGCCAAACCGACACTCCGCGACACTGACTGCAAGAGCGGCGAAAGCGGGGTCCACCACATCACCCAGAGCGTACGTCGCCCGCCCGTCCTCCCCTGAAATCTCACGGCAAAGCTCTCTGGCAGCGCCTTCTTTGCGGCCAGCGACCACGACGTTGGCCCCGGCCTCGACCAGCACGCGAGCGGTTGCCGCACCGATCCCCGAAGTTCCCCCAGTCACCAACGCAGTTTTGCCCAGAAGGTCCAAGGCCTACATCTCCAATCCGGCGTCATGGCGACGCTTGGCGAAATTCAGCCTTACGCCCCAGCCAAGGAATGGTTGCGGTGGCGTCCCGGATGGTCGCCCGGCCTTCAACATGATGTCGAGCAAGGGAGTCGAGACGCCCGCGACAAGCTCTGCCAGGAGTATTCCGTAAATTGTCCCGCGCACGATTCCGACTCCGTTGAGGCAGAATGCCCCGAACACATCGGCCTCCAGGTCTCCAAAGACAGGTTCGCCGTTGCGGGAAAGGCACAAGGGGCCGCCCCACGTGTAGTCGAAGCTCAGGTCAGGCAGCATGGGGAAGCGGTTGCGCAAGGATGTCTCGTGCCGCGCCCGGGCCAATGTCCGGTCCCGCTCCACGGGATTCAGCCCGGGGTTGTAGCTGTAGATGTTCCGGATCGGAATTCTCCATCTACCATTCGCCGCACGGAGGTGCCGAAGGGATCAGCAGGAACTATGCCCCAGCTGTTCCGCCACCCAAGGTCCTGGCTTCGCCGCTGGTCAGCGGGCGAGTCAAGCTGCCTCAGGTGGCCACGGGCAGCAGTTCCTTTCGATAGTAGCCGAACTGCCCGGCAAACCCGTTATTGGCCAGTATCAGTATGCGAGCCTGGACGGTCGCCCCGGGCAAATTCAGCCAATGCGGGGCCCCGAGTTCCATCGCTGTCACCGGGCTGTTTTCGAAGAGCGTCACGTTGCCGGGCAGGGTCTTTGCAAGACCGCGGACCAGGGCGGCCGGCTGCACCAGGATTGTGCCCGGGGCGTAGGGACCGGAGATGTAGAAATCCGATCCCGTGATCTCCTTCACCCGGTTGGCGTCAAGCCAGTCATACTCCACGTCCAGAAGATCAAGTGACTTGGCATAGGCCTTCAGCTTGGAGGCTCCACGATCCGTCGCGGCAGCATGAATCTTCCCGGCCTCGTTCCAGTCGCATGGAATCCCATGAGTTCGAACCGCCTCGCGCAGGTAGTCCTGTACGGCCCGGTTGAGGGCAAGCTACTCCCTTTCCGCGTCAATGACGCCGGCAAAGTCCTTGGCGCGAATGTTATGCGCCTGGTCGATGGCAAAGCCCGAGCTGCGCCCTGCCGCGTTGTTCCCGACCCGCCCGGCATCCAGCAGAAGGATTCTGCAATCCGGCAGGAGCTCGCCCAAGCGACGTGCTACGGCCAAGCCGGCATACCCTGCCCCTACAATGGCAAAATCCGACTGGATTGCTCCCGAGGCCAAATCGGGTTCAGGCAATGGCGGCAAGATGTTCAGCCAGCCGTTGTTGTCATCCATCTTTGGAAGCCGATCGATCTTCATCGTCGGACTCAGCCGAGATCCATCCACACGGTCTTCAATTCGCAATACTGGTCGTGGGCGGCGAGCGACTTGTCGCGTCCGCCGAAACCGGACAGCTTGTAACCGCCAAATGGCGTGCCTTGATCGCCCTCGCCGTAGCAGTTGACCGATACCGTTCCGGCACGCACCTGCCGCGCGGCATTGTGCGCGGTCTTGTTCGATCGTGCGAAAATCGATGCCGCCAGACCGTAGTCGGTGTCATTGGCCATCGCGATGGCCTCCTCCGGAGTCCTGAAGGTCATGATGGCAAGTACCGGGCCGAACACCTCTTCGCGTGCGAGCCGCATCTCAGGGATGACGTCATCAAAAACCGTCGGCTCGACAAAGTAGCCGCCGGTTTCCGCAAGCACCTGCCTGCCGCCATGGATGAGCTTTGCACCGTCCTTCTTGGCCTGTTCGATATGGCCCAGGACCTTCTTCATGTGCTCCTCTTCGATAAGAGGGCCAATGCGGCACGCAGCTTTCAGCGGGTCATCGACCACCCAACCCTGCGCACGCTCGACGATCAGGTCGACCAGTTCGTCATGCAGGCTCTCGTGCACCAGCAGGCGGCTGTTCGACGAGCAGTTCTCTCCCATGTTCCAGAACGCGGAGTTGGCGGCATGGTCCGCGACGAGGTCGAGGTCCTCGACGTCCGGCATGACGATCATCGGATTCTTGCCACCGCATTCAAGCAGAACACGCTTCAGGTTCGAGTTCGCCGCGTAGTGCAGGAACAGCCGCCCGGTTTCAGTTGAACCCGTGAACCCGACGCAATCCACCTGCATGTGCTCGCCTAGCGCCTTGCCTACGACCTCGCCGAATCCGGGAACGACGTTGACTACGCCATCGGGAATGCCCGCTTCGGTCGCGAGTTCGGCAAGGCGAATCGTCGACATGGATGTCTGCTCGGCCGGCTTCAGCACCATCGTGTTGCCTTCGGCAAGCGCGGGGCCAAGTTTCCAGGCCGCCATCATGACGGGAAAGTTCCATGGCAGCACGGCGGCCACCACGCCAACGGGCTCGCGCACCACCATGGAAAGAAAGCCGGGATCGGATGCCGTGATCTTGTCGCAGATCTTGTCGACCGCTTCGGCATGCCAGCGAATCGTGGCGACCGCTTCAGGCAGGTCGATGCCCAGCGCATCGCTGATCGGCTTGCCCCCTTCCAGAGCCTCCAGTTCGGCAAGCTCTTCGGCATTCGCCTCGATCACCGTGGCGAAACGCTGCAATGTCGTCTTGCGTTCGGCTGGCGACATCCGTGGCCAAGGCCCTTCATCGAAGGCCTGGCGCGCCGCCGCCACCGCCTTGTCAACATCAACAGCCGTGCATTCGGATATCTCGGCCAAGACCTTGCCGGTCGAAGGGTTGATGGTCTTGAACGTCTTGTGTCCGGTGGCGCCTATGGACCGTCCGCCGATCACGGCCTTTGTGGGATGGGATTTCTTGTTCTCGACCATTTTGGGCAAGCCTCAATTGTTGCGATAGGACTGGACGAGCCAGTCACGTTCTTCCTGCCAGTCACGCCAGACCAGCCGATCGACCTTGGTGCGGTTCACTGGCAATTTGCTGAGCGCCAGCTTGATGTCGTGGCGAGCGGCACCCGGCACCGGGGGCAATGGCTTGCGTGCGCCGCCCATGTCCCGGCCGGTCAGACGCGTGGCCGCCTTCACGCCCGTGAGGTAATCCACGTCATGCGCGTTGCCCGCAAGCCAGAAACAGATGGCCTTCATTGTGTCCCATAGCGCGAAAGCGTCAGCATGCTTGCCTGCCGCAACCAGATCGTAGAGCTGTGCGCATTCGTGTGGCATGAAGTTCGCAGCGCCCCAGATCATGCCAACGCATCCCGACATCAGGCTGTGGACCGCGTACGGATCGGATCCGTTCAGCACGTTGCCGCCGATGCCAATCAGCTTCAGAAGCGCCACGAAATCTCCCGAGCTGTCCTTGATGTAGTCGAGGTTTTCGACCGCCAGAACCTTCCGATACAGCTCTTCGGTCATCGGGGCAGCCTGCGCAGGAACATTGTACATTACGATCGGAATGCTCACCGACTTGGCTATCGCGGTGTAATGATACAGGACGCCACGCTCGTTCGGAGGCTCCAGAAAGGGAGGCAGGACCATCAACGCGCCGGCACCCGCATCCTGCGCGAACCGAGCGCTGTCGATGCAGTCCTGCGTGCTCATCGCCGTTGTCTGAGCAATCGTCGGAACCCTTCCGTTCACATGCCTGCACCCTTCCTTGATCAACCAGCGCCGTTCGTCGTCCGACAGGTACGCGTATTCGCCCGTGCCAGAACCAAGCACGAGCCCGTGCAGTCCCGCCTCGATCATGTCGTCGACATGTGCCCGGTAGCGGCCGGGATCTATCGCGCCGCCCGCGTCATCCATCGGCGTGCACATCGCCGCGAATATGCCTTTCAGCTTCGCCATGTCCTGTGGTCCCTGCTCTGAAATTCCTCCAAGAGACTATATTCCCCGCCGAGAGATCAAGGCAACAAGTCTTCCCCCGACGCAGTGTTCCGAATTGACGAGATTGCTTTCGTCGAAGTCGACCATTCGCCCATTCGAGGCCGCGACCCGGCACGAGACCTTCTCGGCAGCGTCAGACGAAATCCGTGTCACGCAAGCCGATGATTCCAGGCAGAGCTAGCAAGTCGAGAGTGGATTCGAAGAGCCCGAGGTCCGCCAGCGGTCTGACACGGGCACGGGCGCTTCTCTGCCCCGGCCGCGAGATAAACCCGTGGCGACGCACGCAAGATTTGCCAATGTGACGGTGCGGGTGTCGGAGGATGAGGGGACGAGAGTGCCGCGCTGGTCGCGAAGCTGACGTTGGTGTCACAACAGGCTGGCGAGAAGTGTCGAGGAAACAACAACTTTGATTTACACTATGTTGATGAAACGGAACGGACGGGGGAAGGTTCGAAACTGGCGGGACATCAATCTGGACGGCGTCGCCGATGAAGGCGAGTTCACGACTCCGGAGAAGGCAGGCTTTGATTCGATCAGTTTGGCCCAATGGGCATGCGTTAGCGACGTTGGTGACGACGGCACGGTGAGCCATGGAATGATCGCACTCGATTAGACCGGTGGATTGACCGTGGGGGCGAAGAAGTCGCCTTTGCCTGCAACCGGCCCAGAATCCGGGAGGATGGCAGTCGTCGGAAGTCAAGGGAAGCATGATGGCATCGCAAAGCCATGTCCGACGCTCGTGGAAGGCGGCGCCGTCACGCGCAATGTTCAATTGCTGCGCGATTTACTTGCCTTTGCCTGTCGGGAATCGCTATTTCCAAAGGCCTACACCGCCTGCTTCTCTGAAGGAAACCTGCCATGCGCTTGCCCGTGATCGCGGCCAGTCTGACATTGTCTGCCGTGATTCCCGGCCAAGCGGCTTCGGAGCCGATTCTTCCGAATTCGGTTGTCTCCAATGACCTGGAATTCATTAAGTCCGGCGACCCCGTTGTTTTCTCCTGTGTCAAGTACGAAGGAAAAATCCGCGCGGAAATGCCCGACCGACGGCGTGACGAATTGTACGCCAATGGCGTGTTTTCCTATTCCGCAAAGTACAAAGATGGAACTTCCGTCGGGATTTGGGTACATCCCGACATCGGCTCACGGGATGCCGCGCGCAAACTCGCCCTTCAAGCGGCGGGTCCGGTAGGGAAACTCCCGACGATCATGAGATCTAAGCTGGATCATGTGGTTATACACAAGGGAAGCCTTACTGCCTGCGCTGAGGACAAGGGCCGCTTCTTTGTGCTGTATTCCGAGAACAAGGCAACAGGGTTGCGGAACCATGACCTTGAAGAAACCGTGTTCCATGAGTCCGTGCATGCCACTCTGGACCACCCAATGTTGGCGAGCGCCGCATGGAAGAAGGCACAGCGCACAGACGCCGACTTCGTGACCGAGTATGCAAGTGACAGGCCAGAGAAGGAGGACATGGCGGAGTCTGCATTGTTTGCGTGGGCTCTGCTGTTTCACCCCGGGCGCCTGCCAGGCTCCGTCGAGGACAAGGTGCGGGAAATCATGCCGAACCGTCTTGAGTTTTTCAGAAATGTGTTCGCGGAGAGGCGACCGACCTTTTACCGCGTTGGCCCGGCAGAAGGCTGTTGAACGGCACATGGTCTTGAAGCCCTCGCAATGGTCCGGGCAGGTCAAGACGGTCACCGACCATGTTCCGGGTCTTTCGAGTCAGAGGACACATGCTTGGCGCATTCCGGTTCGCAGGCGCACTCTGGGCACTGCTCTTCGCGCATCCTGAAGCGAATCGCGCAGGCCTTCGACCACCGCCCCGGCGAAGATGCCAATGCCGAAGATTGCCTAAACGTAGCGATCCACCAGCCAAGGCTCTCCGATCAGCCTGGAGCGCAGAGCCGGACGAGTTGGTCGACCGTGAGCGCCACATTCGGAGTGCCGAGATGAATCCTTGTTGTCTTACGTTGGCGACTGGCCTGCGTCCGCGAGATTCCCGCCATGACATGCCGCTTGAACAAATTTGTTTGTCGTCTTTTCAGCATGTTATGAAAATAATGTTAAAATCAGTCACATTCTGGCTTGAACTTCGCTGTAGGGAATCGAAATTATGAGCAAAGGCCCGGACGACCCCGGAAGTGGCCGGAAGAAGTGGGACAAGGCGTGACGTGGTGTGACGTGTCGTGACGAACGAGGCAAGAAAACAAGGCGTTTCGCCGTCCGGCAAGGGCCGTTGAAAGGCCGCTTAACACAGGCTTTTAAGGCCGTTTAAGGGCAAATTCCTGGCTCATAAATTCGATTCGGGCGAGTCGTAATTATGAGCCAAGATTTCCTAGATGTAGTAGGTTGGCAAACGCGCTTTCGCGCCTGATTTCGGCATGTCGCAAACAGACCTCGAAAAGAGCTTGCAATCGTCGGGGGAAGAGTCCTCAATGTGAGGGCAGGGTGCATGAGGCACCCCGCCCTCGCCCACCCGGCGCTCAAAACACCGGACAGGCGCGGAAACAACCTACTTGACCTAGGAGGTTCCCAATGAAGGACTCTGCCAAAAAACCTGCGACCACGCAATCCGAAACACTTGCCGCACCCGGCCCATTGCCGCCGTTGTCGCCGGTGACGATTTCCGACTTGGCCGGTGAAGCGCAGGACGCACTTAGAGCCATACGCACGATGACCGACGAGATCATCGTGAATGGCCTGGACAGCGACGACACCGAAAGAACGAGCGATCTGCTGGTCGGCATTCGCCTGCTGTCGAAAACCGGCGAAGCGACCTGCGAGACGATCTACGAAAGCGCCGTCAGGGCCGGCGACACCATTCCGCAGATCGTCCCGGAGTCGATCCTTTACCAGACGCTTCTTTCGCGCTGATCGCGCTTCGGGCGGGCGGCATGATCCGCCCGCCCGGCCATGCCATGACAAGCGAAAAGCGAAAGCGCCCACGAGGGCGAAAATGGCGCGAGAAGCGCCGCAAGGCAATCGACCGCGCCGGGCGGCGCTGCGAGCGCTGCGGCGCGGCCGGCAAGCTCCAGGTGCATCACAAGACGCCGCTCTGCCTGGGCGGCGCGGCCCTCAACCTCGGCAACCTGGAAGCGCTCTGCCCCGACTGCCACTCGAAAGCACACTTGAATTGTGCGCATGATGGTGTAATACAATGAGCATGAACGAGCCAAGAGTCCGCCTGAAGGGAAGCGCATCGATGACGGCCAGGGACGCCGTTCTTAAGGCCTGGAAGCGGTGGCGCTCCAAGGATCGGGAAACGCCTCTTGGGGCCTCTCAAATCGCCTTTTGCGAGGCCTACAACGCCGACGCGGTGAAGGTTGCCGGCGACGTGCGCAGCTCATGCCCGCACGTCGGGTGCAGCACTCTGCGGCGCTGGCTTTCCGCTTCGTCCACCGCCGCGCCGAAGCGGCGCGGGCGAAAGCCGAGCATAAGCGAGCCGGTGGCGGAGCTGATCGTCGGCATGCTGATGAAGAACCCCCGTCACGTCACGGTGCGGCAGGTGCTTGACGGCGTGGAGGCGCGATACGGCGACGACGCGCCGGGGATCGCCGCGATCCGCCGCTTCATGGCGCAGTGGCGAGCGGATCACGCGGTCGAGATTGCGGCCGTGTCGGACCCCGACCGTTTCCGATCACACTTCGTCCCCGCGTTCGGGGACGCCGACCAGGACGTGACGGCGGTGGGCGACCGGTGGGAGCTCGACAGCACGATATGCGACGTGATGTGCAGCGACGGGAAGCGCTACGCGATCACCTGTTGCGTTGACGTGTTCTCCCGCATGGCGCGCGTTCATGTCGCGCCGACCTCCAGTTCCAGGGCAATCGCGGCCGTCATGCGCCGGTGCCTGGTCGATTGGGGCGTCCCGGCCCATGTCGTCACGGACGAAGGGAAGGACTACGTGAGCAATCACGTATCGGGAATATGCGAAGACCTGCAAATTGCCCACGAGATTTTGCCGCCGTTTTCGCCCGAATTGAAGCCCTTTGTAGAGCGCTTCATAGGCACTTTGAGCCGCGATCTTTTCGCGCGCCTGCCGGGGTTCACCGGGCATAACGTCGCCGACGCAACGGCCCTCCGAAACCGGAAGGCCTACGCGGCGCGGCGCGGCGAAGACCAGACGATCACTTACAAATGCGACCTTTCGCCCTCCGAGCTTCAGGCGCGGATCGACGCCTGGGTGGACAACGACTATTCCCGGCGGGTTCACCAGGGCATCGAGACCTCGCCTTTCCTGCGCTTCAATTCGTGCACGGCTGAGCGCACCGTCATCGATGACGACAGGGCGCTCGACATCATTCTCATGCCGCCGGTGCCGAGCAAGGGCGGCAAGCGCAGGGTCGGCAAGGACGGCATAAAGATCGACGGTTTCGACTACGGCGCGGCGGAGCTGGCGGACGTGATAGGCCAGACCGTGAAGGTGAAGCGCGATCCTGACGACCCGACCACGGCCGTGATCTTCGCGGCAAAGGACATTCCGGGCTTTCCCGGCCGCCCCTCCTTCCAGGAAGGCGAGTTCATCTGCTTTGCATTCGCGCTGGCGCACGACGCGATCCTGCGGAAACGCATCGCGGTGAAGGCGAAGAAGCGCGGCAAGAAGCGGGCCGCCGAGGTCCGCAAGTACGCGCGCGAGCTGGAAAGGACACTGGAGCTGGCGAACCTCAACGACGAAGTGGCCGCCCGCAAGGCCGGCGAGGCCGCGAAGGTGGTTCCCATGCCCTCCAGCGCGAAGACCAAGCCCGCCGACGCGCCCGCCGTGAAGACCGCCAGAAAGGCCGCATCTGGGAAGCGCAAGACCGCCCGCGAAGCGCGCTCCGAAAACGGTACGCATGCGGACACTTTCGGCGACGGCCTTTCCCGGCATGAAACGAAGACGGCCATGTTCAAGAAGTTCCTGGAGGAAGCGCCCGACGGCGCGACGTTCGAGGACTTCAAGAGGCGGCAGGAAGTGGCGTTCAACAAGAAGATCGGGGCCATGTTTTCGTGACCTCACAAAAGTGAGTCATGACTCACTTTTGCCCGCCCCAAAACGGAATCCGATTCCGTTTTTGAAACATTCCTCACAAATGCGACTCAGGAGTCGCATTCGAAATTTCGGTAGACAGGCGCAATTGTGGTGTGTTAATGGAGCCGTGCTACACAATCTTGCCATAGGAGACACTCATGCAAGGCGAGAGAAAATCAATCTACCTGACGGACGGGACAGCGCCGATGCTGCGGCTTCTCTGCCTGAAGGTCGTGACCCGCAACAGGGACGGCGAGCTCAAGACGCAGTCCGCGTCATCGATGCTGCAAAACCTTGTGCGCAAGAAGTTCGTTGAAGAATTCCCGGAGCTGGCAGCACAGATCGAGTCGGAAGCCCTGGCGGGTGGCGAGGCGCTGGCAAAGGCGACCTGGAACCTCCACGAGACCGGCGAGATGACCGACGATTATCTGGCGGCCCACATCGAAACCGCGATGGTTGCCTGCACCAATCGCCTGGTGAAGGAAGAGATCGAGCGCTGGAAAGGGGCGATTGGAGCCCCGCCGCCGATGGATGACGCCGAATGAGCGCGCTGGACGGCTGGATCGACATTTGCCGCGTCGGCACCTGGAAGGACATGGCCGGGCGCACGGCGACCGTTACCGAAGACATGCTTGACACCATCGTGCGGCAGTTCGCTTCCGGCGATCCCGTCCCGGTGGTCGTCGGGCACCCGAAGGACAACGCGCCCGCGTATGCCTGGATCGACCAGGTGCGCCGCACCGGCGACCGCCTCCAGGCGAAGCTGCGGGACATTGCGCCCGCCTTCCGGGCGGCGGTCGAGAGCAACGCCTACGCCGGGCGGTCGATCAGCTTTGCAAACGGCAAGCTGCGTCACCTCGGCTTCCTGGGCGGCACCGCCCCGGCAGTGCCCGGCCTTTCGCCCACGCAGTTCGCGGATGACGGCGCGGACGCCGTTACCGTGGAGCTGGCCGCGACGGACGAAGGCTCGCTTGTCGCGCAGGACAGCGAAGGCGGCCTGCGAGCGCGTGAGAGGGCCGTAGAGGCGCGTGAAGCCGCCCTGGCACTGGCAGAGGCAAGGACCGCCGTGGGCGCGCTCCTGGAGCCGCACGTCGAGGCAGGGCGCGTCCTGCCGGGCGAGAAGGACCGCCTGATCGCGATTGGCGCGCGGCTTCATGCCGACGCCGGCGGACCCGTCCAATTCGCGGCTTCGGACGAGGAAGTTTCAATGCCGCCTTGGGAGGCGTTCGACGGGTTTCTGTCCGCCCTGCCGCAGCGCGTGGACTTCAACACCGAGCTGGCGACCGGGCAGCTTCCAGCGCCGCCCAGGGCGGCGGACGACCGCGACCTGATGGAAGCGCGCGCCCACAAGGCGCAGGAGCTGATCGCGGAGGCCGCGAAGCGCGGGGAGCGACTGGCGCTTACCGACGCAATCAACCTCGCAGAAAAGGAAGTCACCTGATGGAATACCCGATTTTCGACCTGGCGAGCGCTGACGGGATCGCGCTCGCTTCAGGGCCGTTCGACACCCAGACGAAGTACACGCAGATCGCAATGTCCGTCCCGGTGGAAGGCCTGATTGCCGACATGGTGTCGCCGCGCGTGAGGGCACCCTACAAGTTCACCTACACGAAGCTGACGGAGGCCGACGAGCTGTCGCTTCCGGAGTCGCGCGCAAGCCGCGCCGGAAAGCTGAACGAAGTGGAGTTCGGCTCGACTGACGAGACGGACAGCACGAAAGACTACGGCCTGATCTGCCCGGTGCCGGATCGCGACGTGCGGGAAGCGCGCTCGCAGGGCCTGCCCTACGATCCGCTTTCCAACAGCTCCGCATCGCTTGGCGAGATCATGAAGCTGCTTCGCGAAAAGCGCGTTGCCGACATCGTTTTCGACAAGGACAACTATCCGACGGGCTACAAGGAAACGCTGACAAACAAGGATAAGTGGTCGGATGCCGGAAGCGACCCGATAGGCAAGATTTCGGACGCGCTCGAAAAGTCGCTGGTTCGTCCGAACACAATCGTTTTCGGGCAACAGTCCTGGACGAAGTTCCGCCAGCACGGCGATATCCTGGCCGCCACCCAGAAGACGGGCGCGGGCGCGTCCGGCGAGGCCGGGCTTGCCTCCAGGATGGCCGTTGCGGGGCTCTTCGAGGTCGACCAGGTGCTTGTGGGTCGCCAGCAATACCAGACGGCAAATCGCGGCCAGTCCGAAAGCTATTCCTACATTTGGGGAAAGCACTGCGCGCTCCTGCACATCAACCGCGCGCTGGCCAGCATGCAGACGGCGATCCCGTCCTGGACCTTCACGGCGGAGGCCATGCCAATGAGCGTCGGCACCTACATGGAATTCGGGCGCGGCGTCGGGGCCGGAAGCCACATCGTGAAGATCAGCGAGAGCTGCAAGGAGCTGGTCGCCTGGAGCAAGGCGGGCTACTTCTTCGAGAACGCCGTCGCGTGACAGAGCTAAAACTGTCAGGCGACGGTGAGCCGGGAGTAGTGGCCCGGCAAGCGCGCGGCGGGCCCTCCTCAGTGTGGTTCTGCTGATCTACCCGCCGCGCGCGCGACAACGCGGAGAATGTCATGGCAGGACCGCCGGAATTCATTCACGGGACCAAGGCGGCGCACGGCTACCTGAAAGCGCGCCTGGGCGACCTTGCGCCGGACTGGGAAACCTTCAGGTGCTACGTGACGCCCGCGCGCCAGGCAAACGATGATCGCGGCCGTTCGGTGCCGGAAGGCTATCCCATGTCGCGCAGGGTGCCCGGCAAGAAAAGCGCGGTGTTCCTGCGCAAGGACCTCGACAACTGGTGCATCCGGGTGCTGAACGCCGCTGACCCTTGCCGCGTCACGGCGCTCAGGGCGCGCATACGCGCCGCCAACAAGGCGGACGCGGCCCGCGCCTCCGTCAACAGGAAAGGGCGCTCAGCGGCGAGCTGAGAGCCTCCGGAGGGGGAATGAGCGAAAACGGCGGTCCGAAGACAATCGGCATTGGCGGCTGGTTCGAGATTTGCCGGGCGGGGATCGTCATTGACGGCGTGAGCAACGAGCCGCACCGCATGACGGTGGAGGACCTCGACCGCATGGCCGCCAGCTTCACCGAGCATATCCCTGTGATCGACGGACACGAGCTGACGCCCGAGACGCAGCGCCTGGCGCTGATCGGCAATCTGCACGTGTGGGACGGCGGGCTTTGGGCGAGGCTCGCAGGCGTGACGAAAAAGTTCCTGCACGGGTGCGCGCACGGCAGGTATTTCGGACGCTCCATAGGCGTGACGGACGGCGTGATCACGCACTTGTGCATTCACGGCGTGGAGCACCTTTCCGGCGCTGGCATCATGCGGCCGCTTCACTTCCTGGACAAGGACGCCTTCGATGATCCTGCCGACTACGAGCACAACCGGGCGGCGATTGAAGAACGCTACGTCGCGGCCGACGCGCGGTTGCGGCGCGAACACCTGGACCGGTTCGGGATCACGGATGAGGGCGCGCCGGCCGGCGCGATCCCGGCAGACTTCAAGCTGTTTACCTGGACGCCGCCCGAAGACCCGGACCTTGCCGGAATCGTCATTCGCTACGGCAAGAAGGGCGATGAATGGGGCGTGATGACGCCCTTGCACAATGGCGTTCTGACGGCATCGCCGCACGAGTCCATCGACCCGGAAATGGGCAGCTTCGAGTTTTCGGCGCGCGCCATATCGACCGCCGGCGAAATCTCCATGGAGACGCGCGTTGAGGCGTCCCTGACGGGCACCAGGATCGGCGGCCAGCAATGGTCTTCAGGATCGGGCGACCCGGCCGACGACACCGCCCGCGACGGCGCGTTCTACCTCGACACGGCCAGCGGGAACCTCTGGCAGCGCCAGGAGGGCGCGTGGGTCAAGGTGTCGAACGTCCAGGCCGCCGACGGCGCGCAGTGGTACAACGGCGCTGACGCGCCCGGAAACAACCTCGGGAAGGACGGCGACTGGTACCTGCAGACCGGCACCGGGGCGGTCGCCGGCACCGTCTACGCCAAGGCGGCGGGCGCCTGGGTGAAGCAGTTCGACATTGACAGCGGGCAGGACGGGGCGACGTGGCTCAGCGGCACGGCCGAGCCGGGGAACAGCCTGGGCAAGGTCGGGGACTTCTACTTCAGGAGCGCGAACGGATACGTCTACCAGAAGACGGCCGCCACGACCTGGAGCTTCCTGCGCGACATCACCGGCCCGGCCGGCGTGAACGGGTCCGTGTGGCACTCGACCGCCGGGATCCCGGCCGCAGGCGTCGGGGCGGACGGGGATTTCGCGCTCGACGTGAACGGCAAGAAGGCCTACCGGAAGGTCAGCGGGTCCTGGGTCGAGCAGGTGGACTTCGCGGGCGCGGACGGCGCGCAGTGGCATTCGGGCAGCGGCGCGCCGGCAGCGGCCACCGGCAAGGACGGGGACTGGTATTTCCGGACGGGAAGCGGCGCAGTCGCGGCCGAGATCTACCGCAAGGTCAGCGGGTCGTGGGTCAAGCAGGTCGACATCGACAAAGGCAGGGACGGGACGGACGGAGACGACGGGTCCGTGTGGCACACGGGCACCGGCGCGCCGTCGGGATCGCTTGGCGTCGTGGGCGACTGGTATTTCCGGAGCTCGAACGGATACGTCTACGAGAAGACCGGCAGCTCGACCTGGACGTTCCGGCAGGACATTACAGGGCCGCAGGGTCCGCAGGGAGCGACCGGTCCGATAGGGCCGGCTGGACCGCGTGAATGGCAAGCGCTCTACAATTCCAGCGCCGCCTTGCCGATTTCACCTACCACAACCTCTGTGAGCATTGCCAATAGAGGCTATAATGCTCTCGAATTGGTTTTTAGCTACGCGGCAACAGAAGGAACCATTTGCTATGAAAGTTTCACGACTCCGACATCGGGAACATTTAATTGCAACCTGTCTTATTCCGGAACATTAGCTCGAGCGGGGGGTGCGGTGGTCAGTGCCAGTTCAACAGGGCTTACACTTAGCAGGCGATCACGTGACACTGCCGCATTGTCTTTGCGGCGGGTGTGGGGCATCAACACGCCGTAGGGGTGCGCGATGAATGAAGCGGAATTCAATTTTGCAATAGCCCACATTGAGGCCGAGTCTCCTGGCAAGAAATGGCCGCACGGCTTTAAGCCCATGAGCACCGAGTGGAGACTTACGGGGCATCCAAAGGGCGAGCCTCCGGCCTACGGTTACGGCGGCAGGCATCCGGGCAACGAAAAGGAATGGAATTCCTATATCTACAATCCGCCCGAATTTTTGCCAGAAAGCCACCCGGATCGGGACGCCTCACCTGATTTGAGGCCGAAGCCGACATGGGGCGAATTGCAGATTGCGGCACGTCATGGAAAATTGGCACAAAAGTCTGAGCAGACAAATTTCTTGATCCGAGACGCTGCACGGTTTGCCCGTCAAGGCGCATCTGACGAATCGCCCTTGGAACACGCTGAACGGAGTTACCACGTAGGCGACGGCATCAATCATATGACGGGTCTGTTGCAGATGGTCGAACAGGCGGACGCGGCAGGGCAATCCCTTCCGCATATCGTTCTGAGAACAGCGGCGCAGGAACAGACGCCATTGTTCACGCGCACGGAAGTCCGAGCGTTCCTGTCGGCTGTTGCTGTCCGAGAGAACATTGTTGAAAGCGCGCATAACGTCTTGATGGCACGGTATTACAAATTCGCGGCAGTGCGAGATGATGAAACACGCGAATTGCCGGATCGTGAGAGCGCAGCGGAGTCGGCGGCCAACATTGCAAAAGACTACGAAGCCGAATTGCGCAAAGAAATAGCGCTCTACAGGCCGGACACTCTGCCAACCGACCTACCGACCTTCAGGAACAAGCTGTGCGAGCGCGTGGAGGAAGTGGCGACCGGCCGTCAAAAGCACCTCAAAGGCGCGTTCACGCAGCATGCGATTGATAATTGGGCACAGTGCACGGGCATCGGTGACGCGCTCACGGAAGTCGCCACGCAGTGCGCGATTGCCTGCATAGCCATTCAGCGCGCGGCGGACACGGCGGCCGCGCAGGCGGCCTACGACGCTGCGGTGAAGGCCATAGAGGCCGTCACGGCTGTGCACACGCCGGTGTGGGTCGTGGACGGCGTTGACTACAGCGCCGCGCAGGCCGCGCCAGTGGCCTTGGCTGGCAGTGCGGCGACCGTCACGGCGAAGCATCCAGCCGGCCAGGACATTGACGGCCAAGTGGTCCTGACTTCGGTTGCATCCGCGCCCGTGTCCGTCGCGGCCGTGCAGACCACGGACGCCAAGGCGCACTCTTGCAAGTTTACCGTGAAGACGCCGGTTGCGGGCGAGACCGTCACGCTTTTTCTCACGGCCCGCAGCTTGTGCGGACCCAGCGAGTTGGAGGTGCATTTGACGCCATGATTAAGCTGCGACTGTTTGATACGCCTAGCGCCGCCTCAGACGCGCAGGCCAAATCGTCGGTGGTTGCGCAGATCCTGGAGCTGCCCGGCAAGGGGTTCTGCCTGAAGAAGCCAGGGTTGCCGAACATAGAGCCAAAGTTTCTGTGCGAGGACGGGCGGTGGCGGTGCTACGACCTGATCCCCGACTTGCCGCACTCAACGGCTTCCTTGTGACAAACCCCGAAAATACGCCGGAATTTGGGCCGATGAGACCACGAAACGGCCTCTCACGTGTCGCTGAGGGCCGTTTGCTTGTGTAACCACCCGCGAACGCGACGTGAGAGCCGCCTCACGCCTCGCCTTTAGGATTGGAGGTCCATTTGACGCCCTCTTAAAGGTCGTTTTGCCGCCCTGAAAATGGTCTAAAAACGACATGCCGGACCATAATCAACCACCCAAGACCGGGCTAGACCAACCTACTAAATGTTGAATCCGGCCTTTGCTCATAAATTCGACTCGCTACATTCGCGCGGCAGTGCCGATATCGGTGATGTGAAGAGCATTCACATCCACAAATCCAAGGAGCACAAGGGATGACAAACGCGACACTCAATGCCACCACTTCCGGCTTCACAAGCTGGTTCAGCCGTTTCGAGCGGTGGATG
>JAJEAC010000153.1 GCA_022824315.1 Silicimonas sp. | reverse complement strand
TGGGTTTGGGAAGAGACGCGTTCACACGGGCTTCGTGCATCCGGGCACGCAAGACCCAGGTCCGCCTGCGCCAGGTGCAGGCAATCCTCAACCGAGTCGAAGCCGCAACCGGATCGTCACTCTCGGCCTATGCTTGGTTCCGGGCCGAGCCGCTGCCCGGTTGCGGCGGCGCAACGCGGGACCGGCTCCTGCGCGACGGCGGGGCAGAACATGTCCATGCGTACCTCGACCGGACCATGGCCGGCGGCCACGCCTGAGTCCGGCATTCTCCGATGCGCCTCCGCGGGCTGGTTTATCGGGCGCACAATCCGCAATGGTCCTGGACGCCGCTGTCCGGCGAAGGGGACCGCCGCCATGGTGGTCGGTTCAACCGGCGAGGCGTTGCGGGGCATAATGCATCGCTCGCGCCTTTGACCGCGATTCGCGAGGTGCATCCGCCGGGCCGGCCGATGCAGCCGCTTGCCCCGTGCGCCCACGAGGTCGATGCCGAACCCGTGTTCGACGCCATGGATGATGAACGGCACAGCGCGCTGGACGTTACTGGGGCCGATCTGGCCTGCCCACCTGCGAAGCGGAAATGCTGGCCGGGTGCGTACCGGTGACGCAGGCCCTCGCCGACCGCCTGATCGCGGCAGGCTACGCTGGGATTCAGGTCCGCAGCCATGCAACTGGCGCGGGCTTGGCTGACCTCAAGCTCGTCCTGTGGAAATGGGGAACCGGCCTGCGGGCGCACGTCATTCTCATCGACGACGAAGGCCGGCTCTCCGGAGGCCCGGCGCAATCGGGCGGGCCGACGCTGGGCTATCGCGGTCTGGATGCCGCAGCGTGAACAACTCAAGGATCAACGCCGATCCGCCGCATGGGCGGAGGCGCACGTGAACATTGGTTCGGCTTCGGGAAGGTGGCCGCGTTACCTCTGGCTTTAGGTCCATGGCTGGGCTATTGGCGAGGCTCAATGAAGAAGCTCGGGTTCATTCGATGTCACTAGAAACGGCACACGAGGTTGAAGACCACTGGCGCGACGCCATTTCCTCGATCGAGGAAATCACCGAGGATGCGCGGAACGGTCGGATGTTCATTCTCGTCGATCACGAGGATCGCGAGAACGAGGGTGACTTGGTCATTCCGGCCCAGATGGCGACGCCTGAGGCGATCAACTTCATGGCGACCCATGGACGGGGGCTGATCTGCCTTTCGCTGACCGGCGAGCGCTGCGACGCGCTCGGCCTTCCCCTGATGGCGTCCCATAACTCGTCGCGGCACGAGACGGCGTTCACGGTGTCCATAGAGGCGCGGGAAGGTGTCACGACCGGAATTTCCGCCCATGATCGTGCACGCTCGGTCGCGGCGGCGATCGACCAGACCACGACCGCCGCCGATATCGCGACGCCGGGGCACATTTTCCCCTTGCGCGCACGCGACGGCGGTGTGCTCGTGCGTGCGGGCCATACGGAGGCTGCGGTTGACGTGTCGCGCCTGGCCGGTCTGAACCCGTCTGCCGTGATCTGCGAGATCATGAACGAAGACGGCACGATGAGCCGTCTGCCGGACCTGGTCGCGTTTGCGCAGCGGCACGGCCTGAAGATCGGAACGATCAGTGATCTCATTGCCTATCGCCGACGCCACGACAACCTTGTCGCAGTTACAAGCCTCAAGACGGTCACGTCCGAGTTTGGCGGCGAATGGGAGATGCGAATCTACTCGGATACGGCGCATGGCGACGAGCACATCGTTTTGGTCAAGGGCGACATCTCCTCGCCAGGACCCTGCCTTGTCAGGATGCATGCATTGGATCCGATGCTTGACGTGCTTGGGCTTGGGCCGGCGGGGCGAAGGAACGAGTTCGGCGATGCCATGCAACTCATCGCGGACGAAGGGCGCGGGGTTCTTGTGCTGCTCAGGGACACGACGATGAAGCTGAAGGGCGGAGACAGCGTGTCGCCGCAAACGCTCAGGCAGTATGGCTTGGGAGCCCAGATCCTGTCCTCGCTCGGACTGTCGGACCTGGTTCTCTTGACCAATTCGCCCCGCCCCAAGATCGTGGGGCTCGAGGCCTATGGCCTCGACATCGTCGGCACCCGAACGATTTCGGATTTCGGCTGATGGCCGGGCAGTCCCGCCAAGCGCTCGAGCTGCCGGTGTTCGAAGTTCCGCCGAAGGTGCTGATTGTCGTCGCACCCTACTACGCCGATATCGCGACTGATCTCGTGGACGGAGCCCGGGCCGAGTTGGTGAAGGTCTCCGCCAAGGTCGATCTGGTCAAGGTTCCGGGTGCACTGGAGGTGCCGACAGCGATTGGCATTGCATTCAGGCAGGCGGAATACGACGGCTTCGTCGCGTTGGGCTGCGTGATTCGTGGTGAGACGACTCACTACGAGACCGTCTGTGACAATTCGAACAGGGCCCTGCAGCATTTGGGTGTGGAAGGTGCCTGCATAGGCAATGGCATTCTGACGGTCGAAAGCCCCGAACAGGCAGCCGTGCGCGCGGATCCCGGCAAGGAAAACAAGGGCGGAGGCGCTGCGGTCGCTGCGCTCCATCTCATCGCGCTCAAGCAACGGTTCGGTTCATCGAAGCGTGAGGTCGGGTCCGGTCAGGTCTCCGGGTCCGCATGACACCCGAGCAACAGATGCGAAGCGTCGCGCGGCTCCAGGCGGTGCAGGCGCTGTTCCAGATGGAGGCGAGCGGGCAGTCGGCGACGACCGTTCAGAAGGAATTCGAGGACTTCCGTTTCGCTGAAGATCACGACGGACAGGAACTGGCGGCGGGCGACAGGGACCTGTTTCGAAAGCTTGTCGATGATGCCGTGACCTGGCAGGCGCGGATTGACCAGATGACGGAACGGGCGCTCGTGACCAAGTGGCCGATTGACCGGATCGATCCAGTTCTGCGGGCGCTGTTTCGTGCGGCGGGTGCCGAACTGGTCGAGGGCGAGGTGCCGCCTCGGGTGATAATTTCCGAGTTCGTGGATGTGGCGAAGGCATTCTTTCCCGAAGGGCGGGAAAGGAGCTTCGTGAACGCGGTTCTGGACCACATGGCGCGCGAAGCCCGGCCAGAGGCGTTCCAGGAGCGGGCCCGGGCTAGCAGTTCGGGACGTTGACGGCGAGACCGCCTAGCGCGGTTTCCTTGTACTTGTTGCTCATGTCTTCGCCGGTCTGCCGCATGGTCTCGATGGCCGCGTCCAGCGGCACGAAGTGCTTTCCGTCGCCGCGAAGCGCGAGCGATGCAGCCGAAACCGCCTTGATCGCGCCGAGCCCGTTTCGTTCGATGCACGGTACCTGCACCAGACCTTTCACGGGGTCGCAAGTCATTCCGAGATGATGCTCAAGCGCGATTTCGGCAGCGTTCTCGACCTGCTCGGGCGTGCCGTCCAACACGGCGGCCAACCCGCCGGCAGCCATGGCCGAGGCCGAGCCGACTTCGGCTTGGCACCCGCATTCGGCGCCCGAGATCGATGCGTTGCGCTTTATGAGCGCGCCAATGGCGGAGGCAGTCAGAAGGAACTCGCCGATGCGCGATGAATGCGCGCCCGGCACATGGTCGGTCCAGTACCGGATGGTTGCGGGGACCACTCCGGCGGCACCGTTGGTCGGCGCAGTCACGACCTGGCCGCCGGCCGCGTTTTCCTCGTTGACGGCCATGGCGTAGGCGCTGATCCAGTCATTCACGACATGCGGGGCAGTCAGGTTCGTGCCGCGCTCGGCTTCCAGGCACGCGCGAATTGCAGCGGCGCGGCGGCGCACGTTCATGCCGCCCGGAAGCGTGCCATCGGTGCAAAGCCCGCGATCCATGCACTCCTTCATGACGTCCCAGATTCGTTTCAGCCCGGCGTCCAGTTCTGCCGAACGCATCCGGGTCAACTCGTTTGACCGCTGCATCGCCGCAATGCTCTTGCCGCCGGTTCCTGCCATCTCCAGCATTTCGACCGCCGACCGGAACGGGTAGGGCACAGGCGGACCGCCATCCTCGCTCCTGCCTTCGACCAGTTCCGCTTCGGTCAAGACGAATCCACCGCCGATGGAATAGTAGGTCTCCTGTCGGATCACGTCGCCTTCGGCGTCGGTGGCATAGAGCCTGAGCCCGTTGGCGTGGCCCGGCAGCGGCAGGTCGTAGTCAAACCGGAGATCAGTTCCTGGATCAAAGGAGAGCGGGCCGAGCCCGTCCGGCGTGACGCGTTTCCCTTGTCGAATCTCCGCGAGGGCTGTCTCGGCCCTGACCATGTCATAGGTGTCGGGCTCGAAGCCCGCGAGCCCGAGGATCACGGCTCGATCGGTCGCGTGACCCACACCGGTGAACGCGAGCGAGCCGTGCAGGGACGCGCGCAGGCCGTGCGGCTTGAAGGCGGAGCTCCGGAGGCTGTCGAGAAACCGTCCGGCGGCCACCATCGGTCCCATGGTATGAGAGGACGATGGGCCGATGCCCACCTTGAACATGTCAAACACGCTCAGGAACATGCACCGTTCTTGCCGGAGTCTTGGAGCACCCGGGCGTCTCGACGCGACGTTCCTGGCGGAAAAGGCGTCCTGCGGTCCCAAATCAGTCCGTAATCAGATGCGCCGCAAACCCCGTCCTTCGGGGCGGGGAGCAGTCACCCGAACCAATCGCTCCCGTGCATTCGCCAGTTGGTCCGCACGGGCAGTCTCACGTTCTTGCAAGCCACACCAGGAACACGCCAACGGCAAGCGCGCCGAGCCCGCATGCCCGACGTGTTTCCAGCGGCCAGGATGCGATGACCCGCACCAGTTCGTCCAGCCGGTTCGGCAGCAACGCAAGAACAAGGCCTTCGATGACCAGCACGAGGCCAATCCCGAGAAGCGCGAGTTCCATGCGCCCTAATTGGCCGCCAAGTCGGCCGCATCTAAGCCGGCACCGTCAAGGAACTCGAAGAACTCGCTGTCAGGCGTAATCACAAGCGTCGAGTTCTGACCCTGGAGGGCCCGCTCATAGGCGACGAGCGACCGGTAGAACCGGAAGAAGTCCTCGTCGGCGCTGTAGGCATCGGCAAAGATCGAGTTGCGCTCCGCATCCGCCTCGCCACGGACGATTTCGGCTTCACGGTTGGCTGCTGACACGATTTCGACCACCGTTCGGTCGGCCTGAGCCTGGACCCTTTGGGCGGCTTCTGCCCCTCGAGCCCGCTCGTCGGTTGCCTCGCGTTCGCGTTCCGCGCGCATGCGGTCGAACGTGGCCGCAAGGTTCTGTTCGGGGAGGTTGGTCTGCTTCAGGCGCACGTCAACAACGTCCAGCCCGAGTGCCGCCGCTTCCTCATCGGCATTGGCCCGGATTCGATTCATGAGCGCCGCACGTTCGGAGGACAGGATCGTGTTCGAAGTCACGCCTTCCGCACCCAGGACAGCACGGATTTCGTCGATGAGGATCGACGCCAACCTGTCCTCGGCAAATCGCACGCCACCTGGACCCACGGCTTGGCGGAACTGGACGATGTCCTCGTCCTGTTGGCCGATTCGGTAGCGCGTGAAGGCGTCGACGACCAGCCGCCTGTCGTCAGAGGGCGTGATCTCGATTTCGGGCGTGTCGAGTGACAGGATACGGCCGTCATAGCGCACGACCTCCTGGATGAGGGGGATCTTGAATCCCAGGCCGGGATCCGTCTTGACTTGCTTGATCTGGCCGAACTGGAGAACCAGCGCCTTCTCGCGTTCATCCACTATGAAGATGGACGAGAGGACAATGGCGACTGCAATGGCCAGGACGGCCGTCAGAAGGACTCCACCTTTTAGCATCTTAGTTTCCTCCTTCTGAAGTGGGTGTGCCGCGACGGAGCTCGTTCAGCGGCAAATAGGGCACCACGCCCTGGCCTGAGCCGTCATTGATGCCCTCGTCAAGAATGATCTTGTCAACTCCTCCGAGCACCTTCTCCAGCGTTTCGATGTACAGTCGCCGCCGGGTGACGTCCGGTGCCAGGCGATATTCGGTCAAAACCGCGGAAAAGCGGCTGGCTTCACCTTTGGCCTCGTTCACGACCTGGGCGCGGTAGGATTCGGAAACTTCGAGTATCTGTGCCGCTTCGCCGCGTGCGCCCGCGAGTACGCGGTTGGCATAGGCGTCGGCTTGGCGCTCGAGCCGGTCACGCTCCTGCTCCGCTGCCTGAACATCGCGGAAGGCGTCGATCACCTCGCGCGGCGGGTCTGCCTTGTTCAGGTTCACGCGGACGACGTTGATGCCCGCTTCGTAATTGTCGAGTGTCGCCTGGATCAATTCCTTGGCCCGCTGCGCCACGAGCGCCCGATCACGGTTGAGGAGGGGTGCCAGTTCGCTGCCGGCGACGATTTCCCGCATCGCCGATTCAGAAACCGCCCGCACGGTCTCCGGTCCGTCTCTCAGGTTGAACAGGAAGTCGTCGGGCCTTGAAATGTTCCAGACGACCTGGAAATCTATGTCGACGATGTTTTCGTCCGTGGTCAGCATCAGCCCGTTGTCGCCCTGACGGCCGACACCAATGTCTTCCGACTGTTCCCGGGTCACGGGGATGACCTCGTAGGACATCACCGGCCAAGGCGCGAAATTGAGGCCAGGTTCGCCGATCGAGGAGAATTCCCCAAGGAACAGTTCGACCGACTGCTCTTCCGGTCGAACCGTGTAGAACGAGGAATAGGCCCAGAGGCCCAGGATGACCGCTACGCCAAGGGCAATGGAGCCGCGCGAAAGCCTCGGCCGCTCGCCGCCGCCGCCGCCGCGACGACCGGATCCTCCTCCGCCGCCCATGAGCGAGGAGAGCCGCTCCTGGCCTTTTTTCACCATGTCGTCGATATCGGGTATGTTGGGTCTCTGCTGCCCAGGCCGACCTGGCCTGCGGTCATCTCCGTTGCCGCCATTCTGCGGGCCGCCGCCCCAGGGTCCGCCGCTTTTGTTGGCCATGCGTGGTCCTCATGCTGAATCTGAATCGCTCAAGGTGCTAACTGTAGTGTTTGGCGCGGTTTTTCAAGTCGCCCGTGCCGGAGTCTGCATTGTCACCAGCTCTTCCGACATCGTCGGATGGACGGCGACCGTGCGATCAAAGTCCTCTTTTGTCAGGCCAGCCTTCACGGCAATCGCCACCATCTGGATCAGTTCACCCGCGCCATCCGACACGATGTGGCATCCGAGCACCTTCCTGCTGGCCCGCGAAACGACAAGTTTCATGAGCACCTGGTTCGGTCGGCCGCCAAACGCGGTCCGCATGGGATTGAACGCCGTCGAGTAGACCTCGATCTCTTCCCGCTCGCGCGCCGCCTCTTCGGTCAGGCCCACGGTTCCAAGCTCCGGCTGCGTGAACACGGCCGAGGCCACCAGGTCGTGGTCCGGTGCAGTTGGGTTGCCCTTGAACACCGTCTCGGTGAAGGCTTGGCCCTCGCGGATGGCGACGGGCGTTAGGTTGATGCGGTCCGTCACGTCGCCGATCGCGTAGATCGAAGGTACGGCGGTCTGGCTGAAGGCATCGACTTCAATCGCGCCGCGTTGGTTCATGGCGACACCGGCTTCCTCAAGCCCTGTGTCCCTGGAATTGGGTGCGCGCCCGGTGGCGAACAGGAGGCGGTCGAAGCGTTGCTCGTCGCCGTTCGTGGACTTGGCAACGATCGAACCCGTCGCGGACGCGGACCCGAGATTGTCATTCGGCGTCGATGTCCGTCCTTCGGCCGTGCCGGCATCTGCCGGCCGCAGGTCAACGACATTCGTGTTGACCTGCAGGTCTATCCCTTGCTCCTGCATCCGCCTGGCGACGGCGTCCCGAGCTTCGTCGTCAAAGCCGCGAAGTATCTGGGGTCCACGGTAGAATTGCGTAACCGCGACACCCATCCCGTTCAGGATGCAGGCGAACTCGCAGGCAATGTATCCGCCCCCGACGACCAGCATGGAGTCGGGCAACGTCTCCATCTTGAAGATGTCGTCCGAGACCAATCCGAGCGCGGCGTTCGGAACATCGGGGCGAACAGGGTGGCCGCCCGTGGCCACCAGGATGTGTCTCGCCGTGACGCGCGTGCCGTCCTCGAGTTCCACCGTGTTCGGGTCGGACACCCGTGCGCGCATGTCGTGAATGGTCACGCGGGAAGACGTCAGCAGGTTTCGGTAGACGCCTTCGAGACGATCAAGCTCGGCGTCGAGCTTTGCGCGAAACGTCGGCCACTCGAAGGCGCCGGACTCGGCGGCCCATCCGTAGCCGCGCGCAAGTGCAGCCTGCTCCCGAAACTCGGATGCGAACACCATGAGCTTTTTGGGCACGCAGCCCCGAATCACGCATGTTCCGCCCATGCGCCGGTTTTCCGCCAGTGCGACGCGAGCGCCGGTGGCCGCCGCGGTCCGGGCCGCGCGGACCCCACCCGATCCGCCGCCGATGACGAACAGGTCGACGTCGCGGGGCATCATTCTGCACCGGCCGGGCGAACACCGCCCGCACGTTTGCCGTCGCACGCTTCCGACCTGTTCCTGGACGCCAGGATGGTCTCGACCGTGCCGTTGACATTGCCGAGAATGATCGTGTCGCACATGCCGATGAACAGTCCGTTTTCGACAACGCCGGGGACCTGGTTGAGGGCCAGCGCAAGATCGCGGGCATTGCCAACGCGATTCAGGTGAAGATCGAGGATGTGATTGCCCTCGTCGGTTGTGAAGAGCTTGCCGTTCCTGCAACGAGGTTCGATTCGGTGTCCATCTACGTCCTGGGTTGCGAGGACCTTCTGCAGCAGCGCCTGCGTGGCATCCATTCCGAAGCGCAGCACTTCGACCGGAAGCGGAAACGCACCAAGTGTCTCGACCTGCTTGGAGGCATCGACGATCACGATCATCCGGTCGGACGCGGACGCCACGATCTTCTCCAGCAAGAGCGCGCCGCCAGCCCCCTTGATCAGGTTGAAATCCGGATCGAACTCGTCCGCGCCGTCGATTGTCAGGTCGAGCCAACCTGCTTCGTCGAGCGTCGCAAGCCGGATGCCCTCTTCGCGGGCCAGGGCGGCCGTCGCGGACGATGTCGGCACGCAGACGATATCCAGTCCGCCCGATCGCACTCGCTCGCCCAGGAATTTGACCAGAAAAGTTGCCGTAGACCCGGTGCCCAGTCCGATCTTCATTCCGGAGGCGATGAGCGTGCTGGCCTGATCCGCGACGGCGCGCTTGGCAGAGTCGATGGGGGACAGGGTTGTTGTCATCCAGGTCTCCATGTTCGTCGGCTGCCTTATAGGAACATTGATCGGGAAGCGCGAGTGGCCCGCAGGCAGAAATCACTGGCAGCGTGCATCCGGCGATGATGTCGGGTGGCGCGCGCCGTGCACCGCGACACGCTGTTGAAGGATGTCCGCGAGGCCGTGCTGCCGACGGCGCCCTGGACGCGGGAGAGAGCGGCCAAGCGACCTCGTGCATAGGCGCCCCGAAGTGAATTTGGGGCTGCAATGCCGGGGGCCGATCCTGTAGGAGTGGTGCCGGGAAGGCGTGGCGATCACGGTAGAATTGCGCCAGACGACGCAAGAGGAGAGGGAACGGACAATGGCGGTCAACGCGGAAACGAAGAGCCTGGCGGTGCTGATCGACGCCGACAACACCAGTGCCAAGCACGCGCAGGCGATTTTCGACGAGATCGTCAAGCTGGGCGAGGCCAACGTGCGGCGCATCTACGGCGACTTCTCGGGAGGCCGTCTTTCGGGCTGGGACGGGGCGGTCCAATCGCTGGCGATCCTGCAGCACCAGCAGCGCAGCAACTCTCGGGGCAAGAACGCCTCCGACATTGCGCTGGTGATCGACGCAATGGATCTCATGCACAAGGGCACCCTCGACGGCGT
>JAJEAC010000079.1 GCA_022824315.1 Silicimonas sp. | reverse complement strand
GTGAACACTCCGTCGCCTGAAGGCGACGGCTTCTCGGCCAAGCTACGCGGCAACCCGCACGCTTCGCGACCGAAGGCCGGTTCCCGGCCCCTTGAGCTGTTGCAGCACGTTGCGGGCGGCGTTGACGTCGCGGTCAAGGACGAGACCGCAGCCGTCGCAGCCGTGCACCCTGTCCGCGAGAGTCTTGGGCCTGTCCGGCTCCGCCCCGCATCCGCTGCATCGCTGGGAGGTGCCGCGCGGGTCGACCAGGACCACGGACCCACCGGCGCTTGCAGCCTCGTATGATCGGAGAATCAGGAACGAGCAAGGGAGGTGGCTGTGGATAAGTTGGAGGCGGATTCCTGTGGAAAACTCGTCACTTGCATGCCGCCGCCTCCCCGGTTCATTCCTGTGTCGGGACCGCCGCCACCTGGCCTGGCGGCGGCGGTGCGGGGCCTGGCCCCGCAGGGCGGGTCGGACCGAAGCAGCCTTGGATCGCATCAGCGGATCCGTTTGCAAGCATGGTCGGCCTGCCTTCCCTTCAGCCTCCCGGGTCCTGGATGGATGCTGGGGTTCAAGAACCGAATCATCGCGAGGATAGGAGCGGGAGCGCAATGACAATCGTAGTCGCCGGAATCGACGTCAGCAAGAAAACACTGAACATTCATCTCAACGGCAGGGACGACACCGCCACCAACGACACGGACGGCTTCCGCAAGATCGCCCGCATCCTGAGGGACGGCGGGGCGGAGCGGGTCGTCCTGGAGGCCACGGGACGGATGCACAGGGCGCTCCTGCAGTCGCTGCATGACCGCGGATTCTCGGTCTGCGTGGTCAATCCCCGCCAGCCCCGGGACTTCGCGAAGGCCAGCGGCGAGCTGGCGAAGTCCGACAGGGTCGACGCCAGGGTGCTGGCCGCCTTCGGGGCCGCGTTCCCGGACATGCAGCCCGCGGCGCCGGCCGACGTGACGATCGATCGGCTCCGTGACATGCTTGTGCTGCGGGAGAAGCTCGTGGACCAGCGGGCCGATCTGAAGATGGCCTTCGACGAGGTCGGCGATCCCGTGCCGGACGGGCCCGTCACGAAGGTTCTCGCGGAGCTTGGCGCCGGCGTCCGCGAGTACGACCGGCGGATCGAGGAGCTGATCTCCGGCGCGGAGGAGCATGCCGAGAGCTACGGCATCCTGACCTCGGTGCCGGGCATCGGCCCCGTCACGGCGGCGGCCCTGATCGCGTGGATGGGCGAGCTCGGCGCGATCGGCAACCGCCAGGCCGCCGCGCTGATCGGAGTCGCGCCCTTTGCTCGCGACAGCGGGAGCATGAAGGGCGGGCGCCACATAAGCGGCGGACGGAGAAGGCCGAGGGACGTCCTCTACATGGCCGCGATGGCGGCCTGCAGGTACAATCCCGACATGAATGAGATGCGCGAGCGGCTTGTGGCACGAGGGAAATGCCACAAGGTCGTGCTGGTAGCCGTCATGCGGAAGCTGATCGTGACCGCGAACGCTCTTCTCCGCGACCGGCGCGCGTGGGAGGATCGGACGGCGGACGTCGCCTGACGCCCGTGCGGACCGCGTTCCGCGGCAATCCGCACGGCCTGGAACGAATCGGAAGGGCCGGTCGCGCCGTTGCGACCGGGCCGTTTCTGTTTGCCTGGGCGGTGTTCGGATGTGGACAGGAATGTGGAAAACCCGGATCCCGCTCCCCGCAAACCGCCGAAAAAGGACTGAATCCGGGATTGCCCCGAAACATGGATGCTTCTGTGCATGGTCTGCGGCGGCCAGACGTGCACCGGCATGGAGCTTTTCGGGCGCTCGAAGGAGACGTTCCTCCGCCGCTTCATGACGCTCGAACGCGGCATCCCGAGCCACGACGCCTTCTCGCGCCTGTTCAGGTTTCTCGATCCCGAAGGCCTGCAGCGTGCGCTGGCCCGCCTTGCCGCGGACTGGACCGGTCGGCTCGGTCCGGACGTGAACGCGATCGATGGCAAGGCGCTCCGGCGATCCTTCGAGGACGCCTCGAACCGCTCGCCGCTGCATGTCGTCAACGCCTTCGCCGCCGGTGCGCGCATGACGCACGGCCAAGTCCGGGGCGGACGGCAAATCGAATGGGACCAGGACAATTCCGACGCTACTGACATCTTCCCGACGTCGAAGGCATGGCGGTGACGGTCGACGCGATGCGATGCGTGCGCGGCAGGTGACGGCGGAGGCGGTCACGGCAATGGGCGACGCCTGCGCCTTGGCACTGAAGGACAACGAAGAAACGCTTCACGACGATGTCCGGCTCCACATGGCGGACCCGGAGAACGCGGGAAAGATGCAGCGTTTCAACGACGTCGGCAATGGTCACGGGCGCATCGATATCCGCGAGGCGGTCGTCTGCCACGATGTCGACACGTTGCAGGACCAACACCGCTGGCCCGGCCTGCAGGCCGCCGGGAAAGTCACCGCCACGCGGGAGATCAGGGGGAGTGGAGTACCGAGACCCGCATTTTCCGCTTTGGCGACAGGCTTTGTCCGGAGCGGTTCCCGACGACGGTGTGCACGCACTGGGCAGCGGCAAATATGAATCATTGCCTTGGAGATTGCGTCTTCGGCGAGTACGCCCGCCTTTATCGCACGGACCACGACCCCGGCGAACCTGGCCGCCCTCAACAACATCGTGCTTGCGATGATCTTCGCCGAACGCGGCGAGCCGTTGAGCCTCGCTGAAGCCCGGCGGCGGATGCAGCTCTTGTACCGATAATCAAGTGAAGTCCCGCAGCTTGCCGGTGTTCTTGCGAGGCACCGACTTGTTCTCGCGGTCATCAGAAGTGACCTGGAAACACGATGGCGGTAACTCTTTCAGTTTCAATGATTTTCGGTCTTGAGCCACTTCGACCGCTGGCGTTCGGATGGGGACGGACTTTCCCGTCCAGCCTTGAACTGACTGGACGGTTCTACTGGACATGCTCATTGCCCGCTTACACTACCGTAACGAACCGGTGCGGACCTTGCCCGCAGTCTCGCTTTCTGGCCCCCCGGCGACAATTCGGTCGTGTCGGGGGCAGATGTAGATGATGCGCACCGTTCCAAATGGAAAATCGCGCCTATCGAGGATTTCGACGGTGTCGCGCACTCCGGCGCCGGTCGCGCGGCCACGCCCCGGCAGGGGACGTCCGTGGGCTTGTTGGCTCTCGAGAGGCAGGGCTCGCCTCTTCCGTCTTCGCCGCAGACTGCAGATCCGTTGGAACCACGCTCAAGTTTGATCGGGTGGCGTCGCCTGGCGTCCTGATGTGGCCGAAATCCGACGGTCCGGTTGCCCGAGGCCGGGACAGCGGCCTTTGTCAGCTGACACTGTCCTCCCGCTCTGCCGTCGTCCAGTGCAGTTGTCCGAACTCCAGGAATCGCCGTCCCAATGTCGTTAGCCTGCGGGAGCGTCTCGCTTTCCTGGAACCGAGATAGAAGACACTGGAAGCCATTCAGCCAAGGCCCGTGAACATCAGGCTGCTCCAATTCGGGGACCGGTACGCAGACACAACGGTTTTCTGCCGTGTCGAAGGTTCACAGCGCCGCGACAAGGTCGTCCGCGACGATCCAGACCCAGACTACGTCATGCAGTGCATCGACCCGGAGTGCGCCCCCCGAAGTGGACGGAGAGGAATAGAGGAATTCAGCCCGTCACGCCACGTGACGTCGCAGCACTCGAGTCAACCAAGCCGACGTGGTTGCCGAACCAATCCCTTGATCGACCAAACAGGGTCAGTCAAATACGGGCGAGCCAGCAGGAGGACAACTGCGATAGGCTGTGCGATGATCAATAGGTTCATTTCGGCAATCTGACCGGCGTTTCGTTCATGCCATGACATGCGCACCTGTTTCCGTTCCTGTAATCCGTACATTGTCGCTTTTGCCTTTACAACTGCGCCGAAGCCCGCCTGGCGTACACCTGCAAACCACCATCAGCCCTGCTGCGCCGGGCAGTTCACGGAAGCGGCCGCGAAAATGGAAACTGTGCGCATTTTCAATACCTACACGTTCCGCCTGCAACCGAACGACGAACAGGCGGCGCGGCTTGAGCAGCGGTTTGCCTCCGCGCGATGGGTCTACAACGCCGCGCTCGAACAGCGGGAGACCTACGGTCAGCGGAAGGGCACCGATCTTCATGGCCGTCCATCGATTTTCAGGGGTTGTGGCAAGAAGACGGACGACGTGATCATCCAGGACAGCGAGGTTGGCTGGCGCATGCTTGCCGATGACCCGGACCTTGCATGGCTGACAGACCTTCCGGCGCAGTGCCGCCAGATCGCGCTTCAGGATCTGGACAAGGCGTTTGACAGTTTTTTCAAGGGGCGAGGCGGGTATCCGACACCCCGGACCCGGGCACGGACCAGCAGTGTCCGATTCCAGTGTTGGGTCGGCTCTGATGCCAACGTACTTTTTGGCAAGGACAGCGTGAAGTTTCCGCGCATCGGGCGCATTCGGTACAATCGGCACATGAAGCCGCGTGGCCGGTTCGGTCAGGCGTCGATCACGAAGGAAGGCGACCGGTGGTACGTGTGCCTGACGTGCGACCAGGGCGAACGCGAGGTCGCGCCGGACTGCGACAGCGCCGTCGGATTGGAGTGGAGCGTTGACGTGCCGATCACGTTTTCGGACGGCACGTGCATGAAGGCGGATCCGGATCTCGAAATCTTGGAGGAACGGGCGAAGCGCGAGCAGCGGAAGATGAGCCGGAGCGAGCGCGGGTCGAACCGCCGCCGAAAGCGCGTTGCTAGACTGGCGGCGACCAAGCGCAAGCAGGCGGTGCGCCGGAAGGGCCGCGCCCATGAGTTCACGACCAAGGTTGTCCGCGAATACTCCGTTATTGCGATCGAAGAGACGAAGGTTCAGGACATGACCACCAGCGCGAGGGGCACGCGCGCAAAGCCCGGCAAGCTGGTGCAGGAGAAAGCCGACGTCAACCGCTGGATCCTGAACGTCGCGCCATACCAGACCAGGCAGATGCTGGAGTACAAGGTCGCCCGCAGAGGCGGCGCGGTGATCGAGGTCGACTTGCAGGACACGGCCATGCCGTGCTTCGCCTGCGGGTCGGTGAGCGACAGTCACCGGAAGTCACGGGCGAACTTCGTGTGCGGCGTTTGCGGCCACGAGGAGAGCGCCGATCTGAACGCAGCGCGGAACATCCTGTTTCGTGCACTCCCGGGGCGCGCCATGACGCCTCGTCAAGCGTCACGCGATTCCGGTTTCGGATCACAGGGCGCCCAAAGGGCCATCGCAAGTCCATCTGGACCGGCCACCATGCGCGCATCGGAGAGCCGCGACGACGGTGGCGGGAATCGGAAGTCTATCCAACGTGGGGATTTGCAGTGACTTGTGCGGCAGAGATTCCCCGTGTGCATGGGGACATGGCCTCAAGCCGAACGGGCAAAAAGGGTTCGCCGTGCACATGGGTACATGGCGGTTCCCCTGATTCGATCGCCCTCGCAATGACGGTTTTCCCCTGCGCGTGGGGACATGGCTAAAACGCTCAAACATTGGTTCAATAAAGAGGGAGGGTTTCTCCGAGCGCGTTGGAACAAGGCGCACTTCTTGCCTCGACGGGTTCCCCCGTGTGCGCAGGGCCACCAATATATGAGGAGCACCGACGGCCCGCGCCGCGTTCAGTCCTGAGGCAGCGTCCAGACACTGGTTCAGAGCAACCGAATGCGCCCAAAAGTTCGACCGAGGCGACAGGGAGATTCACTATGCCGGATGTTGCATTTTTGCAAGTCCACATCACCAAAAGTGCGCTGGATCGACACATGATCTTGTCAGCAGATGAACATCGCGGCCATACCTATCGTGCAATTGCGATGCGGTTTGCATCGAGCGCGCAACTAACTTGTGGAGAATGACATGAAAAGAACACTTCTGGCATCAACGGCGCTTGTCGCCATGTCGGGTGCGGCCTACGCCCAGGGGGTAACGGTCTCCGGTTCGGCCGAAATGGGCGTCGCCGGCGGCAGCGATAGTGACGCCATGTTTCATCAGGACGTCGACGTTGCGTTCGCGATGGAAGGTGTGACCGACGCAGGTCTGACCTTCGGCACTGCCGTGTCCCTGGACGACACCAAGGAAGACAAGAAAGCCACGACAGATGCAAACACAACAAATGGCGGCTTTGCGGTTTACGTCAAGGGTCCGTTCGGAAACATCACGTTGGGTGACACCGACGGTGGCTTCGATTGGGCGCTGGCCGAGGTCAACGGTGCGGGGTCAATCGCGGACAACGAAACGGGACACGCCGGGTTCGACGGCAATAGCGGCCTTGACGGCAATGGCGGCAACGACGGACAAATTCTGCGCTACGACAATTCATTCGGCGATCTCGGAGTTGCCGTCTCCTTCGAGCAAGAAGACGGTGGCAGCAACGGCGACATCATCGGCGTAGGCGTTAAGGGTGGCTTCGGCGATTTCGCCGTTGGCGCAGGTTATCAGACGCATGATGGCGCCAGCGTCTCCGGCATGAGCGCTTCGGCCACCTTCGGCGAGATAAGTGGCACGGTCAACTTCTCTCGGATGAGCCCAGATATGGGTGACAACACGACGCACTTCGGTGTCGGCGCAACATACACGGTTGGTGCCACGACGGTGAACGTCAACTACGGCCAGAAGGACAACGGCAGCGCTGAGAACAATACCGGCTTCGGTGTGGCGGCAACGTACGGCCTGGGTGGCGGTGCCACGCTCAAGTTCGGGTATGGCAATTCCGACCATGGCTATGGAGACGATGCGGGCACGACCTCGGACGCTTGGTCCCTCGGCCTGGGGATGTCGTTCTGATCCGACATTTGGACAATTCAAGCCAAGGGGCGGGTCATTTGACCCGCCCTTTGTTTTTGTGGGTGTAGTGACGCGCGGCAGCCGAAGTGCCAAGTCGATCAAGCCTGCATTTGACGACATCGACTGCTATGTCTTTCGTCGCGTGGAGCTCAGGTGGCGCTCAGATGGCATACCGAACTAGCGGAAGATGAGCTTAAGCCAGCAAAAGTCCTTGGACGCGCGAAAGTCCTGTAGCAGAGGCACTTTCAGTTCGGGAACGGTTCCGGCTAGAGTGAAGACCAAGCAGCGGACAACGAAATCTGGTCTCTGCGCCTCCAAAGTCCGGGCAAACAGAGCGATCTCTTCGCTTTGGATCCGTAGAGATGGTCGGTTCGGGCCATGCCTGACCCGGGGAGATCAACGCCCCCTGCATTGAAACGGTCAAGGTCACCACAATTCGCCATGGCAAGGCCGACCATAATACGTTCCGGTGCCGCCTTGCGCAGGCCGAGGAGATGCGTCCGACCTGCAGAGCGCACCTTTGCACTCCGTCGCGTCGATGTGTCCAATGTGCCAAATTCCGCCATTCATCAGGAGCATCAAGCCATAGGCAACTCGTTCGATGCACTCTGCAAGGGATCACAGTCAGTCAATCGTGCGGACCAATCTCCCCTTCAAACAAGATGACAGCGACAAGAATCCGTTGCGGAGCGGCAATTCGTTCTTGCCGCCAAGACTCAAAGTCTCATTGATTTCGCGTTCATCCCAAGATCACGTCCCAACCCGCGAGATCACAACTGGCCCAAGGCGAAAGTCCCGTTGTCGAAAAGTCCTACCCCAATCCCGCAGAGCGGTGGTCGAATGCCTCCCTGCTTGTTCGAGGGCATGCCAAGCCTGTTTCGTTCCAGAATACGCCTATATGTGCGCCGCCGCACTCGGCGCAACTCTGAAGCAGCGCGAACAACGCAAGCAAGCCAGCGCTCATGGTGTTTACTCTGGGACAAGGACGCGTTTATGACCTAATGATCCGCCAGTCGCTCAAACGGTTCCGACGGTTCCGCCAAATTTGCAGCAAAGTCGCCAATCTGATGCCCAAGCACACGTCTGGATCCTCTTCTGATCTGAGTCAGGAGCCCCACCCCAAGACACCAACAGAGTGCAGACCTGAACGGTCCGTTCTCTTTATTACTGGCACACGCGCAGATTTCGGCAAGCTTGAGCCATTGATGGTTGCAGCGCGAGACGGAGGTTTCCTGGTCTCGATATTCGTGACAGGCATGCACATGCTCGAACAGTACGGCATGACCAAGATCGAGGTGCACCGGTTGCGCGGCACCACAGTGCATGAATTTCTGAACCAGCGTCCCGGTGATCCGCTGGACACCATCCTCTCCAAGACCATCGTTGGGCTTTCCGACTATTGCATTGAGCATCGGCCAGACCTTGTTGTCTTCCACGGCGACCGGGTGGAGGCGTTGGCCTGCGCGTTGGTGTGCGCGACGAATTACATTCGGTCTGCACACATAGAGGGCGGCGAACTCTCAGGCACCATCGACGAGGCCTTCCGCCACTGCAATACAAAGCTCGCGCATCACCACTTTGTGTCTTCGCAGGAGGCAGCTCAACGCGTCATGGCACTCGGCGAGCCGAAGGATTCCGTGCACGTCATTGGCTCGCCGGAACTCGACCTGCATTCTCTCACTTCTGAAGTGACCCTGAGCGAGGTCAAGAACCACTACAAAATTCCGTTTGACGACTACGGGATCTGCATCCTTCATCCCGTGACATCTGAAGTTGAAACCATGGGAGAAAAGGCGAAGTTCTTCTTTGACCGATGCGTCGCATCAGGCCGCAACTTTGTCGTGATTGCTCCGAATAACGATCCTGGGTCTGACGCGATTCGAGCAGTGATCGATGACCTGCCATTGGAGCGCTTCCGCACATTGCCATCGATGCGCTTTTCTCACTTTTCAGAGCTGATGAAGAACGCTGCCTGCATTGCCGGGAATTCCAGTGCAGGAGTGCGTGAAGCTCCGTTTTTAGGCATTCCCTCTCTGGATTTCGGCACGAGACAAATGAACCGGGCGAGATCCAACAGCGTTGTATGTGTCGATGTCGATTCTGCCACCATCGACAACTTCCTACGTGAACAATGGGGCAGACGATATGGCCGCGATGCAGCATTTGGAGACGGTCGGGCAGCTAGCCGATTTGCGTCCGTAATCAAACAAGATGAGTTTTGGGTGAGCAATCTGCAAAAGGAATTCCATGAGGACCACTGACGGCATTTGTCATTCGTTTAGGTCAATTCGGGAATCTACACAGATGTCCGATATATCAGCCCGAAATTCTCACACTTGATCAGACTCGCGCATCGAACATGCTTTCCACGTCAATGCCGGTTTGTGCGAAAATGTCTTTACAGGTTTGTCGATATATTCGGTAACGGCGTCGACTGCTGTACCATGGACGCTTCCAGGACTTTCGTCTGTAAATGTCAGAAAAGTGAAGTATGCTTGGGTTCCTTGTAGCAGCTCTAATTTCATTCCAGACATCCGGTTGAGTGTAAATTCTATTCAATCCCAAAATATCTTTTGGAACGTCCCATTTCAGATCCAAGAAGTAAACGCGATCCTTAAAGTAAAGATTCAATATTTCCATATCCGCCATATGTCCTGATTTGCAGCCTCCGGACGCGCCCTCCAATTTGGTAAGTTTCCGGTCCGGATCCGCCGAACGAATTGCGCAGGTATCAAACAGAATCACACCCGAGCAAAAGAACTTCGACGCAATTTCGTCAATTGTCAGTCCCATCCTGTCCGCCAGCGCCTCATATTCTTCTCTCCTTCTCCTATACCTTGAGCGAAATAAAATAGACATAATGTCGTGATCTGTGTGGAATACCTTTTGAATTGTGAGCGCGGCTGGGTATACGAGGCAGGCACCAATGAGGCACCCATTCAGGTCCGTCTGAAACAACGAGGCAATGTCATCCAGAACCAATGTGTCTGCGTCGAGGAACAAGCACTTTCCTTCAATCAGCCACGGAAGAAAAATTGGCAACATGCTTGCTGCCGGAAAACGCGCCGCCAATTCGGACTTTTCATATTCGACTAGCGGGCTGGTGTCAAAGCGACGGATTTCGACGCTTGCGTTTGGAAAATGACGTGCCAAAACACGAATGTGGGATGTGTCGAACTCCGGCCCTGCCGTAAAGACTGTTACTTGGGCCGATCCGCTCAAGCGCTTCAAGGCTGTAAACATGGACACTATCAGGCATGGCAAGTACTTGTCGTCGATGCCGTAGGCGATGTGTGTCACGGTGCACATCCTCTTATGGTGCGGCATTCCAATGACGGTCCGCGGGTCACACCCTTACCAACGTCACGCGTGCAACGATGGAACTCTGACCATTTTTCCATGACATCGGAGGTGATCACGACGTCCGAGCTGTTAGTTTGTTCTGCGATGAAGTTCGAGTATGCCGTATTGACATTGCATCTAACCGATACAGGGCCGACCGTTACTGACAGTTGGTGCAAGGTGCTTCGGGACATGCGGGGAACAGCGCTAGCACAGTTGCGCCTTGCCTCAGGACAGAATCTACTCCTGCGGGCCCGATCAGCAAGAGAGGCCCACGTACACCCGGGAATGGCGAGCCTCAGCACCTGACGACATTCCTTCCTCATTGGACATGGCATGGACAACTCCTTATGCCCCATGGACGCGAATTACGATTTTGCCTCTCCATGCCGATCATTCCAAATGTGACCACCTAAGCTGCGTGTTTCTCGCAACCGCGCGCTTCAGTCGCTTTCCCACAACTTCGTCGAAATCTCGGCCAGAGATCTCTCCCGAGCCCGGCCTACGGCCCCAGATATCCTCCTCCTTGATCTCATGCCCCTTTGGTAGATCGCGGTCGACAACAACTGACGTCCTGGCAAACCGGTATACCGCTTCTTCGGCTTCGCTGCGCTTCTTCTCGTTATGCAGTGCAACGTGAATTTCGCGACTGCGATCAATGAGGTGACGAAGTTCAGCGGGATCCATCGAGCATCCGATGTCTGGACCTTCCCTGTAGCGTGTATCAGTGAAATGGCGCTCAAGAATGCAGGCACCAAGGGCGACTGAAGCCAGTGCCATCTCAGGGCCGATGGAGTGGTCAGAAAAGCCCACGACCGCATTCGGAAACGCTTTCCTGAGCTCGGTGATGCCCTTGAGCGAAACAGATTCTGGCGGCGAGGGATAGAGATTGGTGCACTCGAGCAACGCATAGTCGATCCCTGCATCTTCCAGAATTGCTACGGAGCGTACTAGGGAGCCAATTTCCTGCATCCCGGTTGACATGATGACCGGCTTACCCTTTGCAGCGATGTGCCGGATGAAAGGCAGGTGGTCCGCCTCGCCCGAGCCGATCTTGAAGGCCGGGACATCTTGCTCGTCCAGAAAATCAGCGGCGGCACGAGAAAACGGCGTCGAGATGTAGATCAATCCCTCGGCTTCGGCATGCGCCTTCAGCAGAACTTCCTCCTCGGCAGCGAGGGCGCATTCCTCCATCACTTCCCAAATCGATTTGCCGCCTGCATTGGGAGGCAGAACGTGCCTTGCTTCTTCGGTCATCTCGTCTTCAACGAAATGCGTCTGGTGCTTGACGATTTCGGCACCGGACTTCGCCGCAAGGGTCACCATGTGCCGGGCCAAGTCCAGGTCACCCCCATGGTTGATGCCAATCTCGGCAATCACGAGAGGAGAGTGCTCCGGACCGATCTTCCTGTCCCTGATCTGCATGAGAAAACCTCCTGCCACAAAAATACCGCACACGCCCTCAAGGCGATGCCAGCGATTTGCATGCCCGACATGCATCGCGCCTATACGATTACGCTACTGAGCCAACTTTCCGCAACCTTGCGGGCAGTTCGCCCTTACAGTATCCCGATAGCGTGACAGCCGATCATTTGGGCTCAATGTCGAGGGTTCGATTGCTATATGAACGGTTTCAATCTGGCCGCCCCCGCAGGGATTCGCTATCGGGTTTTCCTTTTCTCGTATGCATGTGCATTCAGCGCGCTTGAGTCGCTCGTATGGCGATACTTCCGGAGGCGCGCCAGAGGTGATGCCCGCTATGGCCTGCATCTCTATGAGCGGATAGGAGAGGGAACGCGATTTCTGACGGATGTCTGGCTGCACGCGGTGTCCCTCGGTGAAGTGACGGCCGCAGAGCCCCTGATCCGAATTCTGCTGCGAGACGGGCACCGCGTGCTGACGACACACGCCACGCCGGCCGGAAGATCAAGGGCAGAACAAAGTTTCGCGGACGAGATCTCTTCCGGCCAGATGTATGTGCGCTATGCACCCATTGATCGTCCCGGATATTGGCGGAAGTTCTTTGCAGCCCACGAACCCAAGGTCGGCCTAGTTGTCGAGATGGAGTTTTGGCCCTGGATGATCGAGGCGGCGCGCAAGGCGGGTGTCCCGCTCGCACTCATCAACTCCCAAGTGCCGGCAAGCACTTGGACGAAGGCAAGGCGTCTGAAAGTGCTCTTCGGTCATCCCGTTGCGCGCGCGACAACCGTATTTGCCAAGTCGGAAACTCAGGCAGATCGTTTCCGTACACTTGGCGCTTTCGATGTGCGCATTGCTGGGGAAACGCGATTCGACATGGAACCACCCGAACCGCAAGTTCGTGCAGGCAGGGCTCTAAGGAAGAGTCTTGGCAAAAGATCTGTTCTCACGATCGCAAGCGTCATGGAACGAGAGGAAGAGGTCTACTTGCACACACTCGCGGAATTGTTCGCCGATCCTGAGCCGCCATTCGTGATATGGGTGCCACGTGCACCAGAGCGGTTCCGGGCACTAGGAGAACGGTTGCGAGCAACTGGCTGCAAGACGATTTTGCGCAGCCAGGACTTCGACCGAGAACTGAACCCCCATACCGATCTCGGGCATGCGCAGATATTGGTCGGTGACTCTCTCGGCGAGATGAACTTCTACCTCGCGCCGGCTGACGTGGTGATCGTTGCGGGAGGTTTTGGCTCACGCGGCGCGCACAACGTGATCGAGCCACTGGCACTTGGGAAGCCAGTAATTACCGGGCCCAATGTGGGAACAATCGAATTCCCTGCAATTGAGGCGGAGGACGCAGGATTTCTTAAGGTCTGCAAGGGGCCTGAAGAACTTTCTGACGCCGTTCGCCAGGCTGTCGCACGGGGAGCATCGGAAGATGTCACGTCCTTTCATGCGGACCATAAGGGTGCTTCACAGCGAATTTACAAGGCAATCCAGCCGTTGCTTTCGAGGCATCGATGATCGGGCCTTCCTGCCAAATCGGCTGGCTCTGAGATAGAAGGAGCGCAGATGCGACGGCGTTACCTTGTCATCGGAAGCGGATCGATTGGACGTCGCCACCACGAGAACATTGAGGTGCTGGGGGCTGACAGCACGCTTCTCCCGTGGCGTGGACTGGACGTCCATAGCCTCAAGCAGAAGTTGCAGGAAGCAGCGGGCGCGGTCATTGCCACTGCAACGGATGTGCGGCTCGAGTTGATTGAAATATGTGCACGTTCCGACACGGCCATCTATGTCGAAAAGCCACTGGCCTTCCGGAGTTCGGGGCTTGAAGCGATCATCAAGGCCGCGAAGCCAATTGCCGACCGCTCCGTGGCTGGCTTCATGATGCGGTATCATCCTGCACTGAAGAAACTTGTGCACGAATCCATGGAGGCATTCCGTTTCAGCATGGAAGTTGGTCATGACGTTCGCCGGTGGCGGCCGGGTTGGAGCTTTTCCGACAGTTACGCAGCACGCCCTGAAGGCGGTGGCGTGCTTCTTGATCTCTGTCATGAGATCGATATGGCGACGTGCCTGTTTCCAGGACTCGCGTTGGGAGAGGTGGCATGCATTGGTCATCGGCGATTTCCCAAGGTCGATTTCGCGACCCGTGTCACCCTCCGACGGCGCGGACTGGCGGGAGATGTGGCGATGGACTACCTGTCGCCCAAGAACATCCGTCGGCTCTCGTTGCGGGGACATGGTGGCGGCCTTGATCTCGACTTCCTGACAGGCAGGGAAGTTGGCTGGCGGGGCGGCAAGGAAGTTGAACGCGAATGGACGTCTGAACGCAACAAGTTGTTTCTGGAACTCATGCGAGACTTCATGGATTTGGCGGAAGGCCGGGAACCGCAGGAGAACCCACTTCTACCCCGGCTGGATCTGGTCATGGAAAGTTCGGCGCTGATTGCACGGGCTTGGGAGGCGCGGCAGTTTCATGGCGAGATCGCTTGGAGTGACACATGATCATCGGACATGTGGGAGCCAGAAAGGGGTCGAAGGGCGTGACCGGAAAGAACTTCCGTGACATGCTTGGCAAGCCCCTGATCGACTGGTCGCTCGATCAGCTTCTGGCGCATCCGGAGGTCGACCACGTCGTGGTCAGCACCGACGACCCCCAGATTCATCGACATGCAGTTGCCAAGGGATGCCTCGACATGGGACTAAGACCAGCCGAACTGGCTACTGACACAGCCGCCAAGTGGGAAGTCTGGCAGCATGCACTTGCAAAGGCGGAAGAACTCGCAGGGATGGCAGACGTTTTCATTGACCTGGACTGCACCTCGCCGTTGCGCTCCGTAGCGGATATAGACGGCGCCCTGCGCACGTACCTAGGCGAACGTCCCGACATGGTCATGTCCTGCACGGAAGCGCGGAAGAATCCTTACTTCAATCTCGTGGAACTGGATCGGGACGGGTATCTCAAGGTGTCAAAGCCGCTCGCAGAGGATGTCGTCTCTCGCCAGCAGGCGCCAGTGGTCTGGGAACATGCCGCATCTACCTATGTCATCGATCCAAGCTACCTGAAAAGAGCGACGGGCCTGCTCCGTGGACGGGTGCTCCCCTACCTGATGCCGCCGGAACGCTGCCTGGACATTGACACGGAACTGGACTTCAAGCTGGTGGAGTTCCTCATGCAGGAGCGGCGGCATGACTGACTTGAAGGGGCGCACGGTCTTCATCACAGGTTCGGGTGGCGTGCTAGGCTCGACCTATGTCAGGCGAATGCTCGCGTCTGGCGCACGGGTCGTGGCGTCGGACCTGCCAGGCGAGCGGGCGGAAGGGCTAAAGGAACGGCACGGTGGCAATTACGGCAACTTCCGCTTCTACGAGCTTGATGTCACCGATGAGGCAGCGGTTGAAAGTACATTCATGCAAATGAGGGGAGATGGCTGGGAGCCAAATGTCGTGCTCAACAATGCTGCAGTCACCGGCGAACTCCTGATGGGCCGGGGGCAGGATTTTCCGGATTTTGCCAATACGAGAACCGAGGACTTCGAGAAGGTTATTCGCACAAACCTGACCGGAGCCTTCATGGTGGCGCGCCAGATGGATCGAGACATTGTGGGGCGATATCCTGCAACTCTGATTAACGTTGCCTCGATGTACGCCCTCAGCGGACCTCATCACGCGATATACGATGGAATGCCGTTCAAGAATTTTTCTGCTTACGGCGTTTCGAAGGCTGGCATCCACGGCCTGACGGTTTGGCTCGCCAGCTACTGGGCGGAACGGCAGGCAACGGTGAACACCATTGCGCCAGGCGCGGTGTTCAATGACCACTCGGAGGAGTTTCAGCGTCGCGTGTCGAATTTGGTGATGGCGGGTCGCATGGCGCGACCGGACGAGATTGCTGATGTGATGCTCTTTCTCGCGTCCGAAGCGGCAGGATACATGACAGGACAACTCGTGAACGTGGACGGCGGGTACTCGGCTTGGTGACGTTCAGTACGTTCATTGCGCAACCTCGAACTCGACCATCTGCTTCAGGCAGCGCTCCAGGCTTTCGCCCATGTCAAGCGTCATGAGAGTGCGCTCCGCCGCGCAGTATTCTGGCAGGTAGTGCAGGTAGCGTCTCACTTTGACTTTGTGCACCGTGCATTCCAGAAACGACCGGAATACTGAAATGACACAGGAATTGGCGGACTGGAATAGGAAAGGAAGCACTTCAAGGTGAGATGGAGCCACCACGCCGTCGCGATGAAGCGAACAGCATCCTGTACGCATACGATTGCCTGAAGGTTCTCAATGATCCCTTTGTGCTGCCACCAAGACCGGTGAACCTGCTTTATCTCGACCCGCCATCCAACTCCAATTTCCTAAAGGTCCACCTTACTTGTTAGCGGGCCGGTTCCTCTGAAATATCGACTTGATCCAGTATTTCCATATCCTGCGCGTCAGTCTCTTTTTCAGGCGCGGGGACTGCTCTGCCAAATAGCCTCCGTGCTTGTCCAGTATCCGCCGATAGCAGCGGATGCGGTCTTGTGCGTGCAGCCGCCGCGAAAGGTTGGCTTCGGGACTTAACCTCGCCGATCGGCCTTCGAAGACCATGAAGCCCGGTTCGCGATCGTACCATGCTACAGCTCCGTTCCTGGCCAGCCGAATACACAATTCGGTATCTTCGTTGATGACCAGATCCTCGTCGAATCCGCCGGACTTGAGAAACGCGGCCTTCAAGACCCAAAGGCCGCAGGTGCCGAAATGCTTGAAATCGAGCGGAACGCCGGAATCAAGCCTCCCGATATGGAAATCGCGGGATCCCTTGACAAGGTCTTTGCGTCCTGGCCGCTTCCTGATGTGAGCCGCCGAACCATAGACAACGTCCGGGCTGCTGATGACAACATCGAAGATTCTCCGACAGTATTCGGGCACCAGCCGGTCGTCGTCGTCGAGAAAAATGAGAACCGGCTGACTGGCCATTGCCGCTCCGGCATTTCTCGCAGCGGAGGGACCGCACCTTCCCGGATTGTCGATTACGGTCGTTTCCGGTCCGGCGCGGCCTTCGAGGACGCGGGATGCGGAAATCGCGTTTCCGTCGTCGACGACAATGATCTCGCCACCATTCGGCAGCCCTGCGGCAGCCGAAGAGACGGCTTCCGGCAGCGTTTCGGGCCTGTCTTTCGTTGGAATGATGACCGAAAGCATGTATTCCGTCCTCCCCTTGGGCGGAACAACGGAGACGAAACAATAGTCGCGTGAACAAATTTGAGCAACTTGCTAGAAGCGAATAACTGCAATTCCCGTTAGCCTGATCGATGCCCCGTCCGACGGTCGTTGATGACCGCCGGACGCGCGACCAGTCTCTACGATCTCATGGACGCGGCCTATGACGCGAAGGAGATCCGCAAGAAGAGCGAGAGCCTTGGCCACGTCCCGGTCATCGACGTCAACCCGCGATGCGACGCGGACCTCAAGGCGGAGCTGAAGCGCGAGGCCCGGGCGCTGCGCTCGTGCGGTCTCGTCATGCCGGAAAGCGTTCGCTACCGGATCCGTTCCGGGGTCGAGCGGACCAACGCGCGCCTCAAGGACGGGTTCGGCACCTGCCATGTGCGCGTCCGGGGCATGTGATATGTTTCGTGCAACATGTCACATGCATCCCGCCTTGCGCTCGTCGAAACGCGCCATCCGTTCGATTTCGTCCCAAAGTCGCGCCAGCTCCGCCCGTGTCGGGGGTCTGGCAATGTCCGGCAACCGGTGCAGCGCGACCGCCGCAGAGTCGGGGTCGCCAGCCGCAATTGCCCCTTGAAGGGCCCGAATGTTCCTCATCACGCTCATGGTCATTTCCTGTCGCCTGCCGCTCCGGCACTCGCATGTCAAGCCACGGCGTCGAAGTGGCGTCAACTGCCCGCATTTGCACATTGGCGGGTTTTGCATAGTCGTGCCACCTGCACTTTCGAGCCTGCCATTCCCTCGACGCGGGCCAGCGCGGTTCCTAATCTCCAGGCATGAGCGAGAAGGCGATCAACCACGGGTTAACGGCGGAGCAATCGGCCTGGCTGACGGCACAATTCAGCGCGGCCCGATCCAGCACTGGATTCGACAAGGACACGATAAAGTGGCTTTTGGCGGATTGGCCGCGTTGGGCATTTTGCTTGGCGGTGCCGGGTTTGGCTTTCTCTACAGTCAGACGGGTTCCGTTCGTGACGACTTGCGGGCCGAAATTGGCGCCGTCCGCACCGAAATTCGGACAGACATGGGCAACCTTGAATCCGAGTTGCGGGCGGAGATTGGCGGCCTTCGAAGCCAGGTGCACGCAAATGCCGCCGCCCTTGCCCGCATCGAGGCCATCCTCGATGAGCGGCTCCCGCGCCCCGGATAGGCTGCGCGTCGCTGCAACTGCAATTTGACGACGGACCGGTGCGAGAAGTCGCTTTGTGCCGATCCCAGCCAAAGCCGCACACCAAAGACACCTTTCGGCCATGAAGATTTCCCCGCGCGAATCGAAGTGTCTGCGTCTTGCCGAGCGCAAGTCAACGCTGACGGATCAAGTCCTTGGCCGCACAACGTCTGCGCCGCGACGGACGTTTTCGGACCCGCCGGTCGTGCAGCGCTTCAGTTTCGTGCCGTCCGGCTCGACAGGCTTGCCGCAATCACGGCATAGGCCCAATGCCTTGCGCCGCTCGCGCAAGGCCCTGACACGCTCTGTCGAAGTCTCCTGAATGCCAGCGTCTTGGGCGTCTTGCGGCACCGCAGCCAAGGGGATAGGCCATATGCATGGACGAAAGAGGCGTTTCGATGGGTGAGCATGCAGACGACAGATTCGGCGTCTGTTTCCCTTTCGACGAACGGCTGTCCGGCTTTCGAACCTGATCTCGTCAATCGACCGGCCGGGCGACTGCTGCGCGCACGGCCGGTTCCGCACGCCGATGCCTCGCACTTCCAGCCAAGCGACCGGCGTCCTCGCTTTCCCGCTCCAGCCCGCGCAGCTGGTGGCGCTTGGGGAGCGCGCGCCCTACGGACCGGGCGAAGAGACGATACTGGACCGTTCGGTCCGAGACTGCCGGCAGATTTCGCCTGACAAGCTCGCAGTGGAAGGCGAACCCTGGGACGAGGCGTTCGGACACATCCTTGACCGCACGGTCGACGGGCTCGGCTATCCGGCGGATGCGGTGCAGGCGGAGTTCCACAAGTTCCTGGTCTGCGAGGAGGGTGGCTTCTTCGCTCCTCACCGCGACACCGAGAAGACGGACGGCATGGTGGCGACCCTGGTCGTCGCATTGCCGGTCGCCGCCAAGGTGGCCAACTGATCGTGCGACATCAGGATCGGGAGACGGTTGTCGACATGTGCGGCGAAGATCCATCCGAACTGGCTTGCGCGGCCTTCTATGCCGACTGCGAACACGGGATTCTGCCGGTGACCGAAGGCCACCGCGCCTGCCTGATCTTCAACCTGGTCCTGACGCCGGGGGCAAGGCGACCGCGCCCGCACCGGACCACGGGCATCTGGTGGAAAGGATCGCGAATGAGATCAGATGCCTTGCGGTGCCGGACGCTCCCGAGAAGCTTGCCTGGCCACTGGAGCATGACTACAGCGTCGCAGGCCTGTCTTTCGAAAGGCCCGCTGAGTCGCAATTTGCATTCAATGTGCATTTCCCGCTTTGGCTGATACACACTGATGCGACGATGTTCGCGCCCTGAGAACGAATGAGCACTTTGGAAGTTTCAGCAGACCTTCGGGCTTTCGCGGAAGAGTTGGCGTTGATCGCGATCGGATGCGCCCGCCCCGCAAGTGCGACACCGGGCTTTGAACTGAAGGACGGCGGCAGTCCGGTCACGAAAGCCGACAAGGACATTGAACGGGCGGTCCGGCGAAGGATTGCGGAGAAATACCCGGATCACGGAATCCTGGGGGAGGAGTTCGGAACGCGAAACCCCGAGGCCAGCCTACCGTGGGTGACCTCGAAGAACTTGGCGTCCTCGGCGCTGGCGATGGCACGTCGCCGCTTGACCGAACGCATGCCGGCAGGGTCACAGGTTCAACCGATCGTCGTGCCGTCTGCACGGTGTCGGGTGCCGCCTGTCTCTGGCGACAAGATCCACGTCGCAGGCCGCAAGTCTCCGGTCCGAACTCGCAAGGTTCAGCCCCTCGCAGCGGGCCTGCGCAATCAGCATCCGGTCGATAGGGTCGGTGTGGTGCGTCGGCAGCGCCGCCGCAGCCTTCGCATGGGTCCAGGAAACGGGCAGAGGCCGGCAACCCGCATTCGCCGCGATGTCAAGAAGCTCTTCGGGCACATCAAGCGTCCCGATTGCACGCTTGATCCCGATCTCCCAGACGCTTGCCGATGAAAGATGCAGCTCGCCCTCGGAAATGGCCTGCGCCTGGGTCGCCGTCAGGCGCGGGTCGTTCAGAACCGCCCAAAGCAAGACATGGGTGTCAAGCAGCAGCCGCACCTGGTCCACGGCGCTCCGCTCGAACATCTCCGCGATCTCGTCATCACCCTCGAACATGTCGTCCGGCAGGGTGAAGGTACCCGCCATCGCGCCGATGAGCGGTCGCGCGACGGGCCGGTCCGCGGCGACGATCCGGGCCACGGGGCGTCCATAGCGCGTCAATTCGAACGCCTCCCCCGCTTCGGCGCGACGGAACAGCTCGGCAAAATGGGCCTTGGCTTCGGCAACGGCGATCTGCATGGGCACTCCATTCCATCTGACCAACATATTGGTCAAAAACATGAGTGGCTCGAGAAGGCCGATGCCAACGGGTGCACGACAAGCTTGTTCAGGTTTCTTGAGAATCACGAAGGCACGGTGTCTTGCGCGCCTATCTGGCAACATGTTTGAACCAGA
>JAJEAC010000012.1 GCA_022824315.1 Silicimonas sp. | reverse complement strand
GTCGCGCGGCAGCCAAGCCCGACCGTGTCGCGAACGGAACGCTTCCGGAGAGCGAGTTCCGTCGGCGTCTTTCACTGATCTGGGCGCGGTACAGTCTCTGACCCGTTTCTGGATCAGCTGGCATCCGTGTCTGCCGTCACGAAAGGACTTGGAATCATGACCGTTTCCGCACGGGCGCCTCGCGCCCGGCAGCCTTCCTTGGGTCTTGCTACGGGCGCGCGGCGCGCCTAAGCACGACTTGAGCGGGCGTGGCGGAATGGTAGACGCATGAGACTTAAAATCTCTGGGGCAAGTGCCCGTGCCGGTTCAAGTCCGGCCGCCCGCACCATGCAGCGTCAATATCGGTGGCGATAGTGCGTCCTTTGCGTCTGGAGATTCAGGATTTCGAGACGGAGAAAGCTTTGCCGTAAAACCAGCGATGCACGCTCGGTGCTATCGGACGAAAGTTCCGCAAGCCGCGCAGAGATGTCACGAATTTCCTGCCTGGCCTGATCGATTTCTCGTCCGATTTCGTGCCAATGCAATCCACGCAGGTTGGCGGCTTGGAGGGCGTTCACGTCTTTCCCGTGACAGACGGGTGAAAGGCGAGAGCCGGTTGTGCCGACAAAATAGGCATTGGCGGCTGTGCAGTACTGCTTCAGCCCGGCTTCACGACCTTGATGCCATTCCTGTGCATTCGGCGTGATGCCGAACTCACCGCAAGCCTTGACATGCTCCATGATGTAGCTTGATCGCTTCCCGCGTGCACCGTCGGCAAGACCGACGTCCCGCCAGGCTCCTTGCCGGCAATCGGATTCGGAAAGCGAGGCGCAGCCTGCAAGAACAGCGAACGCCGCAAGTGGGACGATGAACCGCATGCAGCCAATGGTAACGAGCCTATGACACGGAATCCACAACGATCATGCGTCGTTGATGATATGGTCTTCCCAGTCCTCTGCTCCGATTTCCCACTCCGGCACCGTCCAGCCCTGGACCGAAACGCCCGCTTGATGCACTGTCTCGGGCGTGCCGGAAATCAGCGGATGCCAGTCGTTCAGCGGCCTGCCTTCCCAGATCAGCCTGTATGCGCATGTGCGCGGCATCCAATGCGCAACTTCCGATATGTTCGAAGGCGTCAGTACGACGCAATCCGGAACCAGTTGCTTGCGGATGTCGTATTGGGAACACCTGCACGCCTCATCATCAAGAAGACGGCATGCAATGCGCGTATAGGCAATTTCGCCGGAGTCCGCATCCTCAAGCTTGTTGAGGCAGCAGCGCCCGCAGCCATCGCAGAGAGCTTCCCATTCCTTTTGGCTCAGACCTTCAAGGGGAACGCGCTCCCAGAAGCGGTCGCGCAGCCCGTCGCGATCTATCGGGTCCGGTTCTTTCACGACGGCTTCGAAGCGGGTTCAGGCATGGGTCGGTTCATTCACGGGTACCAGCAAGCACGGAGCGCGCTCTTGCGCTGTCATCATCCATTGCAGCGACAAGCGCATCAAGGCTATCGAATCTCACTTCAGGGCGCAGATAGGATACGAGAGCGATGCTCAGGCGCATACCATAGAGGTCCCCCGAAAAGTCAAAGAGGTATGCCTCAAGGTTTGGCGCGTTCTCGCCAAACATCGGCCGGACGCCCAGCGAAGCGACGCCCTCGTAGGTGCCCTTTGCGGAGCCGTCCAGGACGTTGACCCTTACCGCATAGACCCCGAATCTTGGAGGATGCAGCCCGTCCAACGAAATGTTCGCCGTCGGGTAGCCCAGTTCCCGCCCGCGCTGGTCTCCGCGAAGCACTTCCCCCTCGATTCGGTGCAAGTGCCCCAGCATGGCGGCAGCGTCTTCGGTCTTGCCGTCACTCAGGGCCTTCCGAATCCGGGTCGAAGAGACTTCGTCTCCGTTTTCGGCAACCAGTTCTGCGATCGTGACGCCGAATCCCATTTCCCTGCCGTGTGCCTTCAGGGTCACCGCACTGCCGGCCCGACCCTTCCCGAAACAGAAGTCGGCCCCCACGGTGACGTGGACGAGTCCAAGGCCGTCACGAATGACGTCTTTCGAGAAGGCCTCCGGGCTCAGGGAGGCAAGGCGGTCGTTGAACGACATTTCGTAGAGGAGCTCGACGCCGAGGCTTTGCAGACGGTGCGCCCTTGCGGCAGCGTTCATGAGCCGGAAGGGCGGGGCGGAAGGCGCGAAATATTCTCTGGGATGCGGCTCGAAAGTGAGGACGCCAAGCGGTGCATCTGCAGCCTTCGCCGCGATGCCAAGGACCGCCTGATGGCCGACATGGACACCGTCGAAATTGCCTATCGCGGCAGTAGCTCCCCGATCCTGCGGTTGCACATAGGTGGTGTCGCGGATGATGCGCATGCGTCGGGGCGTATCCTGCCATTGTCCCACCTGCAAGGGTTCCCGGCGCCGCGCCGAGTGCCGCGCCAAGGCAAGCGAATGGCCACCATGAATGCGCTTCTGATGGGCCCAAGGCCAGTCCCAGACCAGCGTTCAGCGTGCTTCAGGGATTCTCGAACGGATGCGAAATGGAAGCCAGGTCATGCGGCGACGCAGCCGCGAGACGCCAGAGGGAAATCGCCTCCCTGTTCCTTGACAGAAGCAGTGCCGCGCAGCCAGAAGGCAACGGGTCAGCCGGAGTACATTCCGTCATAGATCGATTCCAGCATGGTGGCGCTGAAAAGGCTCGATACGCTGGTACCCTGCCAGATGTTCTGGATTGCCTGCGCAAACACCGGCGCGGTTGGAATGACACGGATGTTCTTCGCCCTTACGGTTTCCTCGGTGGGCTCGATCGTGTCAGTGACCGCGAGGCTCTTCATGACGGATCCGGAAACGCGCTCTATTGCGCGTCCCGAGAGGACGCCGTGCGTGATGTAGGCGTGAACCTCCGTCGCACCTTCGTTGATCAGCGTTTCGGCCCCCTTGCACAAGGTGCCCGCAGTATCGACGATATCGTCAACGACGATGCAGACCCGATCCTCAACTTCTCCGATCACTGTCATTTCCGCCACTTCGCCCGGACTCTCGCGTCTCTTGTCGACGATTGACAGCGGGGCTCCGATGCGCTGGGCCAGTTCGCGCGCCCGCGCGACGCCGCCGACATCCGGCGATACCACGGTGATCTGTTCCAGCCTGTCTTTGAACGCGTGATTGATGTCGAGCGCAAAGATGGGAGATGCGTAGAGGTTGTCGACCGGCACGTCGAAAAAGCCCTGAATCTGTGCCGCATGCAAATCCATGGTCAAGACACGTTCGATGCCAGCACTCACGATCATGTTCGCGACCAGCTTCGCTGAAATCGGAACGCGAGATCTTGTTCGCCGATCCTGGCGCGCATAGCCGAAATAGGGAACGACAGCAGTCACGCGCTGGGCGGACGAGCGCCGAAGGGCGTCCGCCATGATCAGCAATTCCATCAGGTTGTCATTGGCCGGATTTGACGTTGACTGCAGTATGAAAGTCTCTTCGCCGCGAACGTTCTCGAACACTTCCACGAATATCTCGCCGTCGTTGAAGCGCTCGACCCGCGACTTGACCAGGTCGACGCTTGTTCCGAAATGCATCGACATCCGACGGCAGACGGCCGATGCCATGGAGGGGTTTGAATTTCCGGCGAGTATCTTTGGGCCTTCAATCTGGGGCATTGGCAATGGCGTCCTTCCAGCCTGTGCGCACGGCCGAATCAAAAGTTGACACCGCTTAGCACGGGCGTACGGTCAGGCAAACTGACTTGTGGGAGAGAAACGAAAATGGCGCATATCGACTACTATCTCGGGGTGTTCTCGCCTAACTGCTACTTGGCCGGCACGCGCCCTGGCGAGATTGCATCGAAGCACGGGGCCACGATGACCTACAAGCCGCTGGACCTGATGGCGCTGTTCGCGCGAACTGGCGGCGTCCCGCCTGCGCAGCGGCACGTATCGCGTCAGGAGTACCGGTTGATCGAGATGGAACGGAACGCGAAGATTGCCGACATGCCGATCAACCTGCATCCGGCTCACTGGCCGACCAATCCTGCACCAGCATCCTACGCGGTCATAGCGGCACAGAGGGACGGCAGCGGTGACTTGGCAGCACTGGTTGCGGCAATTACCCGCGCATGCTGGGCGGAAGAAAGGGACATCGCCGAAGATTCCGTGATCAAGTCCTGCCTTGAATCCGCCGGTTTCGATCCCGGGCTCGCCGACAGCGGACTCCTCTCTGGCGCGGAGACCTACGAAGCGAATCTTGAGGATGCGGTGAACGCCGGTGCTTTCGGGGCACCCTTCTTCATAACCGACGATGACAGGCGCTTCTGGGGTCAGGATCGGTTGGATCATCTGGCGGCGCATCTGGAATCGCGCGCGGCGTAGCGGCCACACTGGCACTTGACGCCCGTCTTCCGTCTCTGCCGACGCTGGAATTCAGGGGGTCGCCGAAAGTGCGTTACGCCCCTTCCAACTCTGCGACGATGGTGCCGAAGTCTTCCGCTTTCAAGGACGCACCGCCCACAAGAGCGCCATCCACGTTCGGGACGCCGAATATCTCCTGCGCGTTCGACGGCTTGACCGAGCCTCCGTAGAGCAGCCGGATTTCTCGTGCGGCAGCGCCAAGGCGAGCGGTCAGTTCCTTGCGAATGTCCCCGTGCACGTCCGCAATCTCTGCGAGCGTGGGCACCTTGCCGGTTCCGATCGCCCAGACCGGCTCGTAAGCCACGACCGTGTTCTGTGCGGTGGCGCCATCGGGCACCGAGCCGCCAAGTTGGCCACGCACGACGTCGATTGTTCGACCAGCCTCTCGATCCTGAAGGGATTCCCCGACGCAGATGATCGCGGCAAGTTCGGCGGACCACGCGGCGACTGCCTTTGCGCGGACCTCGGCATCGGATTCACCATGGTCGGAACGCCGTTCGGAATGGCCGACGATGACATGCGTGCCACCGGCGTCGGCGATCATGCCGGCCGAGATGTCGCCGGTATGCGCGCCCGACGGGTTCGCGTGACAGTCCTGGGCACCAACTGCGATGGCGGTCCCTGCCGCAATTTCCGCCATACGGGACAAAAGAGTCGCGGGCGGGCAGATCAGGATGTCGCAGTCCGGCGACGGAAATGCAGAGGCGAGCGCCCGGGCTTCATCCAGGCTCTCGACCGTTCCATTCATCTTCCAGTTTCCGGCCGCCAATCTGCGCATCATTCAACGCCGGTTTTCGTGAAAGCCATGCGATGAAGACTCACTCTTTCGACCCAGCTTCCCGTTCGACCGAGAGCTGGTCAATGTCCTTGAACTTGATGGATTCGCCACAGCCGCAGGCGTCTTCAACATTCGGATTCCTGAACTTGAATCCCGATTCGAGCAGCGTGTCCTCGTAGTCGATCTCAGTCCCGAAGAGGAACATCTGCGCCATTGGCGCAATCATGACTCTGGCGCCATCTTTCTCGACCACTTCGTCCAACGGATCCACGTCATCAGCATAATCCATGGTGTATTCCATGCCCGCGCAGCCGCCCTTCTTCACACCAATTCGAAGGCCTGCGCGACCGTCGCGTTCCATGAGCTTGGTGATCTGGCCAACTGCCGCCGAGGTCATGGTCACGGCCGCTTTTTCGGGGATTCCGAACATCACATGAAGCCCAGCTCGAGCCGAGCTTCGTCAGACATCATTTCCATGCCCCAGGGCGGATCCCAAGTGAGAGATACATCGACCTGCCTGACGCCGGGCAGGGGCTCGACGGCCTCGGCAACCCAACCAGGCATCTCTCCGGCAACCGGACATCCCGGCGCGGTCAGGCTCATCAGGACCGTGACGGCCCCGTCGTCCGAAATGTCGATCGTGTAAATCAGGCCGAGATCATAGATGTTCACCGGAATTTCCGGATCGTACACAGACCGGCACGCTTCCACGATAGAGTCGAAGAGCGGATGGTCAGTGGACGACGGCGCAATCAGCGGCGTGCCTTCAAGCTGTTCGGTCGGCTCAACAGTCATCGTTGCCTCAATGCTGCCTCAATTGGCTGAGTGATTATATAAGGATTTAGCGCCTGTCAGTAAAGACGCCGCCTGATTCACCGTGGTGCGTGAAATATCTGAACGGCAATCAGCGGTCACGCCTCCGCGCGAAGCCACGATGGACGAACGCATGCGGGGGAAGATCAAGTCGCGGCCACTGGGTGCCCAGGGGCGCGATCAAGGTGGCGCGCTGTTTGCGATTCCGCCCGAATCGCTCGGGCTCCTCCGCCAGTCGCCGAGCTGGAAACTTCCCGGGATGCGCGGCGCAGGGGTTGCGGCCAGACACAAGACCTATTCCCGAAGCTTGACGAGAGCGTGTCGCTTTCTGCCGGCGGAGAGCTTGATCGGTGAACTGAGTGCATCAAGGTCAAACATCTGGCCCGAATCGGTCAGCGGCTTGTCGTCGACCCGTGCCCCGTTCTCCGCGATGAGGCGCTTGGCCTCCTTGCCGGATTTCACGAGTCCGGAACGCACGATGAGCTGCGTGGCGGAGATTCCCTCGCCAACGTCGTCGCGCGCCAGTTCCAGTGTGGGCAGGTCATCACCCACGCCGCCCTTCTCGAAGACTTCCCGCGCGGTCTCCTCCGCTGTACGAGCAGATTCAGGTCCCCGGCAGAGCGCGGTCACTTCATTTGCCAACCGGATCTTCGCCTCGTTGATTTCCGAGCCGCTGAGCGCCCCGAGCCTGTCACACTCGTCAACGGGCAGTTCCGTGAACATCTTCAGGAACTTTCCGACATCTGCGTCGGGCACGTTCCGCCACCATTGCCAGAATTCGTAGCCCGACATCATTTCCTCGTTCAGCCAGACGGCACCCTCTGCGGACTTGCCCATCTTTCGGCCGTCCGCGCGGGTCACGAGAGGAGTCGTGAGGCCGAAAGCATCGGCACCTTCCACACGCCTGATCAGGTCGGTGCCAGAGACGATATTGCCCCACTGGTCCGACCCGCCCATTTGCAGCGTGCATCCAAAGCGCCGATGCAACTCAAGAAAGTCGTAGGCCTGAAGCAGCATGTAGTTGAATTCGATGAAGGAGAGCGCCTGCTCACGGTCCAGGCGCGACCTCACGCTCTCGAACGCCAGGAGCCGGTTGATCGTGAAGTGCTTCCCGATATCCCTCAGGAAACCGATGTATCCCAGGTTGTCGAGCCACTCCGAATTGTCCACGAGCGGCGAATCCGTAGGGCCGTCGCCGTAGGAAATGTAACGCAGGAAGACCTTGCGAATGCCATCAGCGTTCTCCCGGATCTTCTCGACGGGCAGCATCTTGCGCATTTCGTCCTTGCCCGAAGGGTCGCCGACCTTGGTCGTGCCACCGCCCATCAGCGTGATCGGCCTGTGCCCGGTCTTCTGCATCCACCGCAAGAGCATGATTTGAACGAGGTTTCCGATATGGAGCGACGTCGCCGTCAAGTCGAAGCCGATGTATCCCGTGACAGAGCCCTTGCGCAGTTGGTCGTCGAGCGCGGACAGGTCGGTGCAATCGGCCAGGAACCCGCGCGACATGACGGTGGCAAGAAATTCCGATTTGGGGTGATAGGTCATCGCCGTTCCGTATATTCTCACATTCATGCGGCGACGACATCTATACGTGCCCCGAAGGCAACGCAAACGCCGTGGCTGAAGGAGGCTCGCTTTGGGTGGCTGGCACGATGTCCGGAACTTCTCTGGACGGCGTGGATGCCGCAATGATCCGGACAGACGGGGCCAGGGTCCTGGAATTCGGAAGGACGGAATATCGACCCTATTCTCCTATTGAACGAGAGATCCTGCGTTCCGCATTGGGGCGTGAAGGCGGGAGCGAGATCGCTGCCGCCACCAAAGTGGTTGATGCCGCGCATGTCGAGCTCCTGTCCGGGTTCAGGGATGCCGAACTGATCGGGTTCCATGGGCAGACGACATTCCATTCTCCTGACGAGGGACGAACGTGCCAAATCGGAGATGGCGGGTCGCTGGCCTATGCTCTCGGATTGCCTGTGGTCTGGGATTTCCGCTCGGAAGACATGCGACATGGAGGGCAGGGTGCGCCACTTGCACCATTCTATCATTTTGCACTCGCTCGAAGGCTTGGAATTTCCGAGCCGGTCGCCTTCCTCAACATTGGTGGCGTTGCGAACCTCACGTGGCTGGACACATCGCGGGAAGCTCCCGAGTCTCCGGATGCCTGCCTTGCATTTGACACCGGTCCGGGCAATGCGCCGATCAACGACCTCTGCCAAGACCGACTCGATGCACCGCTTGATCAGGATGGTCGGTTGACCGCTGCCGGCAGTGTCGATGCGAGCATCCTGAAACGCCTGCTTGAACACAGGGAGTATTTCTTAAGAACGCCTCCGAAATCGTTGGACAGAAACACGTTTTCTGGATGGCTGTCGGAGGTGGATGAGTGCTCGCCCGACGATGCAGCTGCAACCCTCGCTGCCGGTGCGGCACAGGCAATCGCCATTGGACTCACCCACTGCCCGAGTGCGCCCACGCGAGTTCTGGTGTCGGGCGGGGGACGCAGGAACTCCGGTCTCATGGCGCTGATATCTGAAGCGCTCGATTGCCCTGTCCTGCCGGTAGAGGAAGTCGGGATGGATGGCGACATGCTGGAAGCGCAGGCATTTGCCTATCTTGCGGCACGGGTCCGCTCAAGATTGCCGACATCCGCTCCGGGAACAACGGGGGCAACAGAGCCTGTCTGCGGTGGAACCATCAGCGAGCCGTAGGCAACCTGGCAATTCCGGAGTTCCATGGGAGTCACGGTGAGCCAAGACATGTAGCCTCCGAAGCATGACTGCGCCATTGCATCGCGGGGAGGCGCGCAAGGCCGCACTTCAAGTCTCAGGGTCATCGATAAGGGGATCTGGTTTCGCGAATCGCTTGAGGTCCTCAAGATCAGAGATCTCTATGTGGTTGCCCTCGATGCTCACGCCATAGGGGCGAAGGGCCTTGAAGGCCCGGCTCAGGTTCTCGGGAGTCATGCCGAGCACGGACGCAAGCCGACGCTTCTCGAACCGAAGGTCGAACTCCGTCACGTCGTCCGAGTGCTTCTGCTGTTGCAGCAGGTAGTTTGCAAGCCGTTCGAGCGATGACCTGAGCTTAAGGTTCTTTTGCGCCTTGATGACGGAGCGGTAACTTTGCGCAAGCTCGGACACGATGGCGCGAGCAAAACACTGATCGGCATCGAAGGCGATTCTGACGTCCTGGCTGGGGACCAAGGCAATGCGGCTCTTTTCAAGAGTTCTTGCCGACATAAGGTAAGGAGCATCCTTGATCGTTGCAGCGAGAATGAAGGTGGAGACCGGCCAGACGGTTGCCATGCTTGTCTCGCGCCCATTCCACGTCGAGAACAAGTCGACGGAACCGGAAAGAACGATGTGCAGGAAGTCGCTCGAATCGCCTTCGGTAATCAGTTCGATGCGCGGCGGAAAGTTCTGAACGTAGGCGCCGCGCATGAGCGTCATGAATTGGTCATCCGCAACTTCCGAAAACAGATGCAGTTCGCGAATTTCAGGGTAGACCGATTCGGGCATGCCTAAGCGCGCCATTGAAAACCCTTCCACGATGAACGCACGCACTTGACAGATATCAAGCGCACGATTGTCCTTTGTCCAAGTTCGCCTTGACGGGCCATTGTCCGCAACATGAAGAATTTTGGCAACGCATTTATTTTGCGATGCTGTTCCCGTTTTCTTGATCTGAATCAAGTCATCAGCGTTCCTGATACCTGCACACTCTCCCGCGAACCCGCCATGGGTGCTTGGCCTTGACGCGAGGGGTGCTTGGCCTTTACGCGAGCGCCGGAGGAGCAACAAATGCAGGCACAACACGAAATTCCGCTTTCAGATCAATACCGTGCACTAGGATTGAGCACATTCGCGTTCACGGTCTGCTTTGCGGTCTGGACAATATTTTCGATCATCGGGGTCAAGATCAAGCAAGAGCTTGGCCTCAACGACACGCAATTCGGGTTGCTGGTCGCAACTCCCGTGCTGACCGGCTCGATAAGCCGCATTTTCCTTGGCGTCTGGACAGAGCAGTTCGGGGGCCGAATCATGTTTCCCCTGCAGATGCTGATCACTGCGGTTGCGGTCTGGCTGCTGACCAGCGTGCAGACCTACGAGGTGTTCCTGCTTGCGGCTCTCGGCCTTGGTCTTGCTGGCGGATCCTTCATCGTTGGCGTGGCCTACACGTCTCGCTGGTTCGACAAGGAGCACCAGGGCACGGCGCTTGGCATTTTCGGAGCCGGCAACGTAGGTGCCGCCGTCACGAACTTTGCGGCTCCGTTCCTCGTGGTCGCGCTTGGCTGGGAGGGCACAGCGCGGATCTACGCCATCGTATTGGCGATCACGGCCGTGCTCTTCTACGTTTTTTCGAAGACCGACCCGGTTCAGGAGGAGCGAAAGCGTACCGGCCGGCGACCGGTGTCCGCTGGCTCGCAGCTCGAGCCGCTGAAGAACATCCAGGTTTGGCGCTTTGCCACCTACTACTTCTTCGTGTTCGGCGCATTCGTGGCATTGGCAAGCTTCCTGCCGCGCTATTACGTCGGTGCTTATGGTCTTGAGCTCACGGTGGCAGGCGTGTTCGCCGGCCTCTACTCGCTTCCGGGATCAGTATTCCGCGCCCTCGGCGGATGGATGACAGACATTTGGGGCGCCAGGTTCGTGATGTACCTGACCTTCATCGGTTCGCTCCTGATCCTTTTCGTCATGAGCTATCCCGAGACAACCTATGTTGTGCAGGGCATCGCTGGCCCGATCGAATTCAACTTCGGCTTGAGCGTTGGGTTCTTTGTCGCACTGACTGTGGTCCTTGGCTTTCTCATGAGCCTCGGCAAGGCCGCGGTCTACAAGCACATCCCGGTCTACTACCCACACCATGTCGGCTCGGTCGGCGGTCTGGTTGGCATGATCGGCGGCCTCGGCGGCTTCTTCCTGCCGATTGCGTTCGGCATTCTGCTGGACACCACGGGTGTCTGGACCGCCCCGTACATGCTGCTCTTTGGGATTGTGCTCGTGTCAACGGTCTGGATGCACGTCGCCATCCGCCGGATGGAGCGCGCCCGCCACCCGGCGCTGGCCGAAGAGGTCTACCTTTCCGACGTGCCGCACGAACCGCATCCGGCTCCGGCCGGCCACTGATCTGGCAATTGGCCGGACCGGCAGTTTGACGGTCCGGCCACTCAAGCACAGCCGAAAGGACCGAACACATGACGTTCAAGGACAACGAAGCAAGCCGGAAAGGCCGCACGTTGGTGGACTGGCGGCCCGAAGACGAGACCTTCTGGAAGGACAGGGGTCACGCCATCGCAACTCGAAATCTCTGGATCTCGATTCCGTGTCTTCTTCTTGCGTTCTCGGTCTGGATGGTCTGGTCGGTAGTGGTTGCCAGGCTTCCTGCCATTGGATTCGAGTACACGACCGATCAGCTGTTTTGGCTTGCCGCGCTTCCTGGGCTGTCAGGGGCGACACTTCGAATCTTCTACAGCTTCATGATTCCGATCTTCGGCGGGAGGCTCTGGACGACATTGTCCACGGCATCGCTTCTTCTGCCTGCCGTAGGCATCGGCGTGGCCGTTCAGAACCCCGACACGAGCTATCTCGTCTTCCTGGTCCTGGCTCTGCTTTGCGGATTTGGCGGCGGGAACTTTGCGTCGTCGATGGCAAACATTGCCTACTTCTTTCCGAAGAAGACGAAAGGCAATGCGCTCGCATTGAATGCGGGGCTGGGCAATCTGGGCGTGTCCGTCATGCAGTTCGTCGTGCCGATCGTCATCACGATCGGAGTGTTCGGCGCAATTGGCGGCGGGCCTCAGGAACTGGCCGATGGCAGCCGGCTCTGGCTGCAGAACGCTGGATTCGTTTGGGTGCCGTTCATCGTTGTCTCCGTCATCGCAGCATGGTTTGGAATGAACGACATCGCGGATGCCAAGGCTTCGCTGTCGAACCAGCTGACCATCCTCCAGCGCAAGCACAACTGGATAATGTGCGTTCTCTATACCGGCACATTCGGGAGCTTCATCGGCTATTCGGCAGGTTTCCCGCTTTTGATGAAGACGCAGTTCCCAGAGGTGAATGTTCTTCAGTACGCGTTTCTCGGACCGCTCGTCGGCGCACTTAGCCGTGCTGCGACGGGATGGATCTCGGACAAGTTCGGCGGCGGTCGCGTGACCTTCTGGGTTTTCCTCGGGATGGCCATTGCGGTCTTCGGCGTCCTTCAGTTCCTGCCGCAGGAAGGTGGCGGCGGAAACTTCTGGGGCTTTTTCTTCTGCTTCATGGCGCTTTTCTTCCTGACTGGCGTTGGCAACGCTTCGACCTTTCAGATGATTCCGTCGATCATGCAGCAGGAAATCCCTCGGCTCTATCCGGATTTCGGCGAGGGCGACACGCATCGGCAGGCCGAAATGGAGAGCGCGGCCATCATCGCGTTCACAAGCGCGATAGCCGCCTATGGAGCCTTTTTCATCCCCAAGGCTTACGGCACGTCGATCAGCATGACAGGAGGGCCAGCAGCAGCGCTTTGGTGTTTCCTGATCTTCTATGTGGTCTGCGTGGTTATCACGTGGGTCTATTACACGCGCAAGAATGCACCGGTCCCATGCTAAGCATCAGGCGAAAGGGACGCTTGATCACGCACGGATGACCACAGGAGAAATGATATGAGCCACTTGCTCGACAGAATGAACTTCCTGCAGCCAAAGGAACTTGAGCAATTCTCGGAGGGCCACGGTCAAGTGACCCGCGAGAGTCGTGACTGGGAAGACGTCTACAGAAACCGCTGGCGGCACGACAAGGTCGTCCGCTCGACACATGGCGTGAATTGCACCGGGTCCTGCTCGTGGAAAATCTACGTGAAGTCCGGGATCGTCACGTGGGAAACCCAGCACACCGACTACCCGCGCACCCGGCCCGACTTGCCGAACCACGAACCGCGTGGCTGTGCGCGAGGCGCCTCCTACAGCTGGTATCTCTACAGCGCCAACCGGGTGAAGCATCCGCTCGTGCGGGGGCGGCTCATGAAAGCATGGCGAGAGTTGCGCGCGACCATGACGCCCGTCGAGGCCTGGTCCAAGATGCAGAGCGATCCGGCGCTTCGTTCCTCGTACGTCGCGACTCGCGGCAAGGGCGGCTTCGTTCGCGCGTCTTGGGACGAGGCAACCGAACTCATTGCGGCGGCCAATGCCTGCACTGCCAAGACCTACGGTCCCGACCGGGTCTTTGGCTTTTCGCCGATCCCCGCGATGTCGATGATCTCCTATGCCGCCGGCTCGCGATACCTCAGCCTGCTCGGCGGGGTCTGCATGTCGTTTTATGATTGGTATTGCGACCTGCCACCGGCATCCCCGATGACATGGGGCGAACAGACAGACGTGCCGGAAAGCGCGGACTGGTACAACGCCGCCTACCTGATCCTGTGGGGATCAAACGTTCCGCAGACCCGGACGCCGGATGCGCATTTCTACACGGAAGCACGGTATCGCGGTGCCAAGTCCGCAGTGATCTGTCCCGACTATTCCGAGGCCGCCAAGTTTGGTGACGTCTGGCTGAACGTCAAGCAGGGCACCGATGCCGCGCTGGCCATGGCGTTCGGCCACGTCATCCTGCGGGAGTTCCACCTCGATCGGCAAGCCGAGTATTTCGAAGACTATTGCCGCAAGTACTCCGACTTTCCGATGCTCGTGAGACTCGACGAAAAGGACGGCAAGCTCGTCCCAGGGCGATTCCTGCGCGCCGCAGACCTGGATGGCGCACTTGGCGAGGACAACAACCCCGAGTGGAAAACCGTCGCAATTGACGAGAATTCCGGGACGCTTGTCTCACCAAACGGGTCCATCGGCTATCGCTGGGGCGAGCAAGGCGAATGGAATCTGGAGGAAAGGGCCGCCGGTTCGGATGTCTCGCTCATGATGTCGCTGATTCTCGACGATTGCCATGACGACGTGGCAGGCGTCGACTTTCCGTATTTCGGCGCGGATGCAAGCCAAGCCTTCTCGACCGGTGACGACCGCCCGAATGTCCTGACAAGAAACGTGCCGATAAGGCGCATCAGGACCGTTGACGGCGAAACTTCTGTTGCCACCGTCTTCGACCTCTTCTGCGCCAACTACGGCCTTGATCGGGGGCTCGGCGGCGACTGGGTGTCGGACTCCTACGACAAGGACGTGCCGGGTACGCCTGCCTGGGCCGAGCGGATCACGGGCGTGTCATCCGACAAGATCGTTCATGTCGCTCGCGAATTCGCGCACAGCGCGGAGAAGACCCGCGGCAAGTCGATGATCATCATCGGCGCGGCAATGAACCATTGGTACCACATGGACATGAATTATCGCGGCGTCATCAACATGCTGGTGATGTGCGGTTGCGTTGGTCAGTCAGGCGGCGGCTGGGCGCACTATGTGGGGCAAGAAAAGCTGCGACCGCAGACCGGTTGGCTACCTCTTGCGTTTGCGCTCGACTGGGCCCGCCCGCCCCGGCACATGAACTCGACATCCGCCTGGTACGCGCATACCGACCAGTGGCGTTACGAGACGCTGACGACGGACGAAATCCTGTCGCCGACTGCCCCGGAAGGGGATTGGGACATCAGCATGATCGACTACAACATTCGTGCCGAGCGGATGGGATGGCTGCCATCCGCCCCGCAGCTTCGCACGAACCCGCTCACGGTTGCCAAGTCTGCGAAGGAGGCGGGCGCGGAGATTCCGGGTTACGTGGCCGAGCAATTGAGATCCGGCAAGCTGAACATGTCTTGCGAGGATCCGGACGCGCCCGAGAACTGGCCGCGCAATCTCTTCGTCTGGAGGTCGAACCTTCTTGGCTCGTCAGGCAAGGGACACGAGTATTTCCTCAAGCACCTTCTCGGAACCGATCACGGAGTTCTCGGCCGGGACCTGGGAGAGGAAGGGCGTGAGCGACCGAAGGAAGCGAAGTGGCACGAGGAGGCGCCTCGCGGGAAGCTTGATCTTCTGGTCTGCATCGATTTTCGGATGTCCACCACGGCCGTATATTCCGACGTCGTGCTGCCAACGGCCAGTTGGTACGAGAAGAACGACCTCAACACTTCGGACATGCATCCTTTCATCCATCCGTTGCAGGCCGCCGTGGACCCGGCGTACGAAAGCAAGTCGGATTGGGAGATATTCAAGGCCATTGCCTGCAAGTTCCAGGAGGTCGCTCCGGAGATCCTCGGTGTCGAGACCGACATCGTTGCGTTGCCGATTCTCCATGACACGCCTGCCGAGATTGCCCAAGACCAGGTAAGGGACTGGAAGAAAGGGGAATGCGACCTGATCCCGGGCAAGACTGCACCGAATTTCGTCGCGATTGAACGGGACTACACGGCAATCGGCGACAGGTTCTGCGCCCTTGGGCCTCTCATGGACAAGATCGGCAACGGCGGGAAGGGCATTTCCTGGGAAACGGGAGAAGAGGTCCAGCACCTGCGCGAGTTGAATGGCGTGTGGGAGGATGGCCCGGCAAAGGGTTGCCCGAAGATCATCACGGACATCGACGCGAGCGAGGTCGTGTTGATGCTCGCACCCGAATCGAACGGCGAGGTTGCTGTCAAGGCGTGGGAAGCGCTCGGCAAGGTCACTGGTCGCGAACTTGAACATCTGGCACGGCCCAAGGAAGACGAGAAGATCCGCTTCCACGACATTGCCGCGCAGCCCAGAAAGATCATCTCGTCACCGACATGGTCCGGTTTGGAGAGTGAAGACGTCTGCTACAATGCCGGCTTCACCAACGTCCACGAGTTGATTCCATGGCGCACGCTGACTGGTCGCCAGCAATTGTATCAGGATCATCTGTGGATGCGGGCCTTCGGCGAAGGACTGATGTCCTATCGTCCTCCGGTCGATCTCAAGTCGATCACGAAAGAGATCAACCTCGATGCCAGGGACGGGACGCCGCATGTCATCCTGAACTTCATTACGCCGCACCAGAAATGGGGCATCCATTCCACGTATTCTGACAACCTCTTGATGCTGACGCTCAATCGGGGAGGTCCTGTAATCTGGATCTCCGAGAACGATGCGGCAGTGGCGGAGATTGTCGACAACGACTGGGTCGAGCTCTACAACGCCAACGGCGCCCTGACGGCTCGCGCGGTCGTGTCCCAGCGGATCAAGGACGGTACGACGTTCATGTATCATGCACAGGAGAAGATCGTGAATACACCCGGTTCCGAGCGGACCGGCAAGCGTGGCGGCATCCATAACTCAGTGACCCGGGCGGTGCTGAAGCCAACTCACATGATTGGCGGCTACGCGCAGCAGTCCTACGGGTTCAACTACTACGGCACCGTGGGCTCGAACCGGGACGAGTTCGTCGTTGTTCGCAAGATGCAGAAAATTGACTGGCTCGACGGTGAAGCAAAGATGAAGGAGGCCGCAGAATGAGAGTGCGTGCACAAATTGGCATGGTGTTGAACCTCGACAAGTGCATCGGGTGCCACACCTGTTCCGTCACCTGCAAGAACGTCTGGACGAGCCGCGAAGGCGTCGAGTACGCGTGGTTCAACAATGTCGAGACGAAACCGGGCACCGGCTACCCGACCGACTGGGAGAATCAGGCGCGTTGGAAGGGCGGCTGGGTGCGAACACGATCCGGCAAGCTCCAGCCTAGGCAAGGATCCAAGTGGCGAATCCTGGCAAACATCTTCGCAAATCCGGACCTTCCGGAAATTGACGACTACTACGAGCCGTTCGACTTTGACTACGACCACCTTCAGTCGGCACCGGAAATGGAAGCGTTTCCGACGGCGCGTGCCCGTTCGCAGGTCACGGGGAAGCGGATCGAGAAGATCGTGAAGGGCCCGAACTGGGAGGAGATCCTGGGCGGGGAGTTTTCCAAGCGCAGTCAGGATTACAACTTCGAAGGCGTGCAAAAGGAAATCTACGGGGAATACGAGAACACGTTCATGATGTATCTCCCGCGTCTCTGCGAGCATTGCCTGAATCCGTCCTGTGCGGCGTCATGTCCGTCGGGAGCGATCTACAAGCGCGAGGAGGACGGGATCGTCCTGATCGACCAGGAAAAGTGCCGGGGCTGGCGAATGTGCGTCTCGGGCTGCCCGTACAAGAAAGTCTACTACAACTGGTCAACCGGAAAGTCCGAAAAGTGCACTCTTTGCTACCCGCGGATCGAAAGCGGCAATCCGACCGTGTGCTCGGAGACCTGCGTGGGCCGGATCCGCTACATCGGCGTGATGCTCTATGATGCCGACAGGATCGAGGAAGCCGCGAACGTGGCCGACACGAAGGATCTTTACGATGCGCAGCTCGGAATATTCCTGGACCCGAATGATGCGGACGTCGTGGAGACGGCTCGGGCGGACGGCATTCCCGGCGACTGGATCAAGGCCGCGCAGGACAGCCCGATCTGGAAAATGGCGATGGAATGGAAAGTCGCGTTTCCGCTGCATCCCGAATACCGGACATTGCCAATGGTCTGGTACATCCCGCCGCTCTCACCGATTCAGAATGCAGCCGAGGCCGGCGCGATCGGTGTCAATGGCGCGATGCCTGACGTGCGCAATCTCCGCATCCCGCTACGCTATCTCGCCAACATGCTGACGGCAGGAGACGAAGAGCCCATTGCGCAGGCCTTGGAACGGATGCTGGCCATGCGCAGCTACATGCGTGCCAAGACTCTGGACGGCGTGAATGACGAGGGCATTGCCGCCCGTGCCGGGCTTTCGGGTCGAGTGATCGAGGACATGTACCGGATCATGGCTTTGGCCGACTACGAGGATCGTTTCGTGATCCCGACCACGCATCGCGAAGAAGTTGAGGATGCCTACGACCTCCGTGGCGACTGTGGCTTCACCGACGGCAACGGCTGCTCGACGGGAATCTCCAGCGGATCGTTGTTTGGCGGCACGCGAAAGCCCTTGAAAATGCCTGCGGAGGTGACGTGATGGACCGCACGCTCAAGTCCCTGTCCCTGATGCTCAGTTACCCGACGCAGGACCTCAAGGCCGCAATGCGGGACATCGGGGACATTCTCGACTCGGACCGGCGCCTGAGCGGCACCACCCGCGAGTCCCTGCGTCAATTGGTGCAGGACCTTCGGTCACGTGACATCTACGAATTGGAGGAGCGGTACGTGGGTCTGTTTGATCGGTCGCGCACGCTATCCTTGAACCTCTTCGAACATGTTCATGGCGAGAGCAGGGATCGAGGCGGCGCGATGGTGTCGCTTCTCGAGACCTACCGCGCAGGAGGATTCGATCTTGCGACGACGGAATTGCCTGATCACTTGCCGGTAGTCCTGGAATTCCTTTCGATGCGTCCTCGCTTGGAAGCGCAGGACGTCTTGGCCGACGCAGCGCATATTCTTGAAGCTCTGAGCATCAGGCACTCCCGGCGAAAGAGCCCGTTCTGCGGGGTGTTTGCGGCCCTTCTTGAGCTTTCGGGAACGAAGGCCGATCGCTCGGCCGTCACCGATCTGCTCGGACAACCCGAAATCGATCCTGACAACCTGGAAGCGCTGGACGAGATCTGGGAGGAAAGCGAGGTCCGCTTCGGGCCCGATCCCGGGGCCGGGTGCCCGCAGGCACGGGACATTCTTGCCCGGATCGATGAGCCGACGCGCCAGGCGTCCGGTGCAACAACTCAGTGACGGAGGCCCAAATGCACGACTTTCTGTTTGGAATCTTTCCCTACATCGCGCTTGGGGTAGGGATCATGGGCACGATTGCGCGATATGAGCGCGATCAGTTCACCTGGAAGACATCTTCGTCACAGTTGTTGCGACGACGGCAGCTGGTGATCGGCTCCGTTCTGTTCCATGTCGGTGTGCTGGTGATCTTCTTCGGACATCTGGTTGGCCTGCTGACACCAATCCAGGTATTTGAATTCATCGGCATAAGCCATGGTGCCAAGCAAATGCTTGCATTGGTCGTGGGCGGGATTGCCGGCGTGATGGCGTTGATCGGCGGCGGGATGTTGTTTCATCGCCGGTGGACAGACCCCCGCATTCGCCAGACCTCAAGTTTCTGGGACATCGCGATCCTTGCGCTGCTCTTGGTGCAATTGGTTCTTGGCCTCGGTACGATCCTTGTTTCGGTCGACCATCTTGATGGGCACGAGATGGTGAAATTCATGTCCTGGGCACAGGGCATCTTCACCTTCGACGCGGCCGCTGCAAGCTACATCGCGGATGCAGCACTGGTGTTCAAGCTTCACTTGGTGCTGGGGCTTGTGATCATTTTGGTGTTTCCGTTCACGCGACTGGTCCACGTCCTGTCGGGGTTCGCGGTGCCGTTCCGCTACCTGCTGACACGCCCTGGCTATCAAGTCGTGCGTTCCCGCCGCAGTTCCCCGTTGCCGGGGCGCCCCGGGGCCGCATCTCCGAAACAGGACACCGGGAAATCCAAGTCGGTATCGCAATCCGGCGCTGCCGCCGGCCCGGCCGAGTGACGGCGATGACCGCAGCCCTGATGCCGCCCCTCGTCGTGAACGGCGAGACGGTCCCTCGTGCGGCCATCGCAGCGGAGGCACAGAACCACCCCGCTCCTAAGGGCAAGCCCGGACTCGCTTGGCGCAAGGCGGCCAACGCCTTGGCAGTGCGCACGCTCCTCTTGCAGGAAGCAAGTCGGCGGGGGCTCGAACCGAAACCGGCAGAGGTTGGAGCGGACAGATTCGAAACTGATGAGGAGGCCCTGATCCGGGAACTTCTCGAGACCGTTCTTGAGCTTGACTCTCCGACTGCAGAAGCCGTCCGCACCGAATGGGAGCGCGATCCGTCTCGCTTTCGCACACCGCCGCTCTGGGAAGTGTCACACATTCTCGTGGCCTGTGATTCGCACGACAAGGCCACTCGGGCGCGGGCGGTCGAACTTGCGAAGCGTGTTCGCGAAAGCCCGCACGACTTTTCCCGAATTGCCGCGGAAGACAGTGATTGCAACTCTCGGGCGAATGGCGGGAAGCTTGGCCAATTTGGGCCGGGAGAGACTACGTCAGAATTTGAAGCCGCTTTGCGCCAGCTTTCCGAAGGCGACGTCACGGTCGAGCCAGTTCTCACACGGCACGGCTGGCACATCATCCGCATGGATGCTGTCGACGAGGGTGCCGTGCTGCCGTTCGAGGCCGTTCGCCAGAAGATTTCCGACGCCATGGAAAAGGCGGCTTGGGTCCGCAAGGCCCGTTCTTACGTCCAGCAATTGGTCAAGTCCGCCGAGATTTCGGGCGCAGACCCGTCGGTATTCAAACCCGAGGCTGAGGACGCGGGCAACCCGATCTGACGGGTCCGCTGCAGCACTAATCGCACCATTGCTGCACAAGACGCGAAAACCGCCATGTCGTTGCGCCGAGACCATTGTCCGTAAGTCCGAGTGGCGGACGCGATGCCGCGTCGCCGCTCAAAGCATGGGCCCAGCCGAGCTGTTTCAGTGGGTCATGACTCCGGTTTCGCCCGACCGGGCCGCCGCCGCGCGTTGGGCCAGCGCGGCCTGCTCGGCCTCTTCGTCCCAATCGATGGGCTCCGGCTGCCGGACAAGCGCGTGCTTCAGGACCTCGGATACGGTCGAGACGGGGATGATGGTCAATCCCTCCTTCACGTTGTCGGGAATCTCCGGCAGATCCTTTCGGTTCTCTTCGGGTATCAATACGGTCGAGACGCCGCCGCGACGGGCCGCCAGCAGTTTTTCCTTTAGACCGCCAATTGGCAGGACATTGCCGCGCAGCGTGATTTCGCCTGTCATTGCGATGTCCTTTCGGACCGGAATCTGCGTGAGCACCGAAACGATCGAGGTGACCATCGCCGTGCCCGCCGACGGACCGTCCTTTGGTGTCGCGCCTTCCGGCACATGAACGTGGATGTCCATTGTGTCGAACCGGGTAGGCCGCACGCCGATGGACGGTGCGATTGACCGTGCAAAGCTCGAAGCGGCGTCGATTGATTCTTTCATCACGTCGCCAAGCTTTCCGGTTGTTTTCATTCGTCCCTTTCCGGGGAGCGTCAGAGCCTCGACCGAAAGAAGGTCGCCCCCGGTCTGGGTCCAGGCGAGGCCCGTGACGGCACCCACCTGATCGAACTTTTCGGCCAGCCCGTAACGAAATTTCTTGACGCCGAGGAAATCTTCCAGCTTTTCCGGAGTCACCACGACCTTCTGGTCTTCCTTCCGTACAATCCGGGTCACGGCCTTGCGCGCAAGTTTCGCGATCTCGCGCTCGAGGTTCCGGACGCCGGCCTCGCGTGTATAGGTCCGAATGATCTCGGTCAGGGCCTCTTCCGAAAGTTCGAATTCTGATGCCTTGAGGCCGTGGCTCTTGGTCTGCTTTTCGAGCAAGTGCTGCTTCGCGATCTCGCGCTTTTCGTCTTCCGTGTAGCCCGCCAGCGGAATGATCTCCATCCGGTCGAGGAGGGGGCTTGGCATGCTGTAGGTGTTGGCCGTCGTGAGGAACATGACATTCGAGAGATCGTACTCGATCTCCATGTAGTGATCGGTGAATGTCGAGTTCTGCTCGGGATCCAGGACTTCCAGCATCGCCGACGCGGGATCGCCCCGAAAGTCATGTCCCATCTTGTCGATCTCGTCGAGCAGGATAAGCGGATTGACGGTCTTGGCCTTCTTCATGCCCTGGATGATCTTGCCCGGCATCGAGCCAATGTAGGTTCGCCTGTGCCCGCGGATTTCCGCCTCGTCACGTACGCCGCCAAGGCTGATGCGAATGAACTCGCGGCCGGTTGCCTTTGCAACCGACTTTCCGAGCGAAGTCTTTCCGACGCCCGGTGGCCCGACGAGACAGAGAATCGGTCCTTTCAGCTTCTTGGCTCTCTGCTGGACGGCGAGGTACTCGACAATTCGTTCCTTCACCTTTTCCAATCCGTAGTGATCGCCGTCGAGAACCTTTTGCGCGCGTCCCAGATCCTTCTTGACCCGAGACTTCACGCCCCACGGAATCGCAAGTATCCAGTCCAGGTAGTTGCGTACCACGGTCGCCTCGGCGCTCATCGGTGACATGGACTTGAGCTTCTTCAGTTCGCCCTCGGCTTTATCGCGGGCTTCCTTGGAGAGCTTCGTGTTGGCGATCTTCTCCTCGATTTCGGTGATTTCGTTCGAACCGTCCTCACCGTCGCCAAGCTCCTTCTGAATGGCTTTCATCTGCTCATTCAGGTAATACTCCTTTTGCGTCCGCTCCATCTGGGACCTGACGCGGGTCTTGATCTTCTTTTCTACCTGCAGAACTTCCAGTTCGCCCTGGATGAGGCCATAGACAGCCTCGAGCCTTTCCGCGACGGACAGCATTTCCAGGAGCGCCTGCCTCTTCTCGACATCGACGCTGAGATGACCTGAGACGAGGTCTGCCAGCTTCGAAGCGTCCTTGCTTTCCGCGACCTGATACAGCGCTTCTTCGGAGACGTTCTTCCTGACCTTCACATAGCGCTCGAATTCCTTTGCCACCGAGCCGACCAGAGCCTGGATGGCAGCCTTGTCGCCGAGTTCTTCGTCCAGCGCCTCGGCGTGCGCTTCAAAATAGTTGTCGTTGTCCACGTACTCCGTGATGCGTACCCGATTTCGCCCCTCAACCAGCACCTTGACGGTGCCGTCGGGCAACTTCAGGAGTTGCAGGACATTTGCAAGCACACCGACCTTGTAGATGCCGTCGGTCTCCGGGTCATCGTTGGAAGGGTCAATCTGGCTTGAGAGCAGGATTTGCTTGTCTTCCCGCATGACCTCGTCCAGCGCGCGCACCGACTTCTCACGCCCAACGAAAAGCGGGACGATCATGTGCGGAAACACGACAATGTCCCGGAGAGGAAGCACCGGGAAGGGCGTTGGCAGTGGCCTCGTCATGGAATTTTCCTGTCTTGCATGTAGGTCCGAACGCGATGACTGCTGTTCGGTCCCTCTCCTGATTACGAACTCTGTACTTGGGTGCGGGTCCGGTGACCTTCAACCTCTGCTCGCGGGTCAAGTTTGCTGTCCACGACCGCGAAAGGCAAGCCCGCTGGCATCAACACGCCAACCTTCGAGGTGCTTGCATCTGGAATTCGCCTCGGGCGAAAAGGAATGGGCCGGCGCAAGGACCGGCCCATGTCGACACTTCCCAACCGCCGCTATTCGCGGTTGCCCATGAACTGCAGCAGGAACATGAAGAGGTTGATGAAGTCGAGATAGAGGCTCAGCGCGCCCATGATTGCCGACTTGTCGAGCCACTCTTGATCCATGGCATGGGCATGGGCCAGGTAATCCGTCTTGATTCTCTGGGTGTCATAGGCGGTGAGACCAGCGAAGATCAGAACCCCGATCACCGAGACGGCAAATGCCAGTGCGCTCGACGCTACGAAGAGGTTGATCACCATTGCGATGATCAAGCCGATCAGGCCCATCATGAGGAACGACCCAAAACCGGATAGGTCGCGCTTTGTCGTGTAGCCCCAAAGGCTGAGAGCCGCGAAGCCAGCCGAAGTCGCGACGAAAGTCTGGGCGATCGATATGCCGGTGAAGACGGCAAATATCCAGGAGATCGAGAGGCCCATGGCCGCGGCAAACACGTAGAAGAAGGTTTGTGCGGCAGCTGCCGAAATCCGGTTGATCATGCCACCGAAGAGGAAGACCATTCCCAACGGGAGAAACATCGCAACCCAGCCCAAAATGTTCGGGCTTCCGGTGATCGGATCGCGGAAAATCGCCGAGAGTGCATCGCTCGTGCCAACGGCCCAAGCCACGGCCGCCGTGACCAGCATGCCTACGGACATGATGCCGTAGACCTTGTTCATGTGCGCGCGCAGACCTTCGTGGACCTCGACCGATTGCGCGTCTGTCGTAGTCGTATGGATGGTGTTGTACCTGTCCATCAATTGTGCTCCTTCCTGTCTCAACGTGCCGGAGGACGGCTTTCGAAAGGCAATATGGCAAAATCTGCGCAAATTTCAACCATCAGATGGCAAAAGACACGTCGCTCTCGTTCCGGTTTCGCATGCATGCGCCAACCTGGCCGGATGCTTCGTCTGCCGTGGTTCTGCAATTTCGCCATGCGACACCTAAGTTCCGGGTTTTATTGCGACCAGAATGGGCATATTGGCCCGTCGATTGACAATCGACAGGCCGCCGTTGCACTTTGAGAAAAGCTTGACCCGGGATCAATTTGCCAAAGCGATGGTGCCAAGTGCTGGACCCCGCCCTCTGCCGAACCCGATCCCACATGTTCTGTCGCGCAAGATGTGGATCGGAAGTCGCGTTTCATGGATGCAAGTTTCGTCATTATCCTGACTATGGCGATCATCGCCGGATTCTATATGGCATGGGCCATCGG
>JAJEAC010000200.1 GCA_022824315.1 Silicimonas sp. | reverse complement strand
TTCGCGCGGCAGTGCCGATATCGGTGATGTGAAGAGCATTCACATCCACAAATCCAAGGAGCACAAGGGATGACAAACGCGACACTCAATGCCACCACTTCCGGCTTCACAAGCTGGTTCAGCCGTTTCGAGCGGTGGATGGACGAGCGTGGCAAGGGAGCCTGGATCGCAGCGATGATCTTCGGCTTCATCTTCTTCTGGCCAATCGGCCTGGCACTCTTGGCCTACATGATCTGGAGCAAGGACATGTTCGACAAAAAGCGCAAGAAATACGGCGACATTCGCGCCGCCATGAAGTCCAGCGGCAACGCGGCCTTCGATGCATACAAGGCGGATACACTTCGACGCCTTGAAGAAGAGCAGGACTCTTTCGAGACCTTCCTGCAGCGCCTGCGGGACGCGAAGGACAAGGCGGAGTTCGACCAGTTCATGGCCGAGCGCGCCAGAAAGGCTCGTGACGCCGACATCGACCCCGACGCTGTCAGGGCCTGAGTCCGGACACTGAGTCCCAGAAGCGGCGGCCCTTCTGATGCAGCAGGGCCGCCTGTGATTCCAAGACGGAGGGTTTCGACATGACATCCCTGGAACACCCGATTGACCAGCCAGACGATGAGCACGACGACCGCCTCTATCGAAACGTGCCTTTCAAGCGGTTCCTCGCATGGTGCCTGGATGTCGTCCTGATCTCGCTGGCCACCGCTGCAATTGTGGCATTCACCCTGTTGACAGCGCTGCTCTTCCTGCCGGCCGTCTATGCGTGCATCAGTTTCCTTTACCGCTGGGCGACGCTCGCATCATCCTCGGCGACGCCGGGAATGATCCTCGTGGGAATCGAGATCCGGGGGCTGGACGGCGCAAGGCTTGATGGAACAACCGCGCTGCTGCACACTGCCGGTTACTTCGCCTCGGTGCTGACCTTTCCCCTGCAGATGATCTCCATCGGGATGATGCTTTTCTCGGCCCGAAGGCAAGGCCTGACCGACGTGGTTCTTCGCACGGTTGCCGTCAATCGTCGGGCGCCCGGAACGGCCTGACCTGTTTTGGATTGGCGGCGCGGTTTCCGCTTGCTAGTCTCGTGCCGAGCAAGACAAGCGGAAGGCCATGCGGCATACTCTTCCCATCGCGCCGCAGTTCTACGTGACTGCGCCCCAAACCTGCCCTTACCTCGAGGGCAGGATGGAGCGAAAGCTGTTCACGTCTCTTCAGGGCAACTATGCGGAACAGCTGAACAATTCGCTTTCGAAGCAGGGGTTCCGCCGATCCCAGAACGTGCTCTACCGACCGTCCTGCGCCGAGTGCTCGGCATGCTTCTCCGCTCGCATCCGGGTGAAAGACTTCGCTCCGTCTCGAAGCCAGAACCGAACGCTCCGGCGAAACGCGTCGCTCGTCCGCGAAGCAATGTCGCCTTGGGCAACAGAGGATCAGTACGCCCTTTTCCGCGCCTATCTGGACAGCCGGCACGCGGACGGCGGCATGGCCGACATGGACATCTTCGAGTTCGCGGCAATGATCGAGGAAACGCCGGTTCGCTCACGGGTGGTGGAATACTCGTCCAGAGAGGGGGGCGACATCACGCTCCGCGCCGTGTGCCTGACCGACGTGCTCGATGACGGGCTGAGCATGGTCTACAGCTTCTATGATCCTGAAATGGCAGGCCGTAGTCTCGGAACCTACGTGATCCTGGACCACATCCGGATCGCACGGAACGCCGGAATCCCGTATGTCTATCTCGGCTATTGGGTGCCCGGTTCGGCGAAGATGACCTACAAGGCGAACTTTGCGGCCGTCGAGATATATTCCGGCGGGGAGTGGAATGACATTGGCGACCCGAAGGAGCACTCACCGGACCTTGATCGCACGGCGTCCGAACCGGTTGCGGAACAGGTGGCGCGCATCAGCCTTCCAGACACCCGGCCGGTGCATTCTGAAGCGCCGCGCGGACCAATGCCCGCTGCTCAACAGCCAGGCACCGGGAAGACCGTACGACCACGGAACGGTCGTGGCAGCCAAGCGACCAATTGGTAAGGCGGCGAGACAGATCGTGAAGGATGTTTCGCAAACAGCGAGCGAAACGCAAGAAACGCAAATTTATCGGTTGACGCCAATTTCGACGCTGCTAGTGTCGCGTGCCTGAATTGGAGTCCGACGATGGGAACGATGGCCGTAGTACTTGTGGGGACATGGCGCATGGACCGGTAACGGAATCCCTGAACGGACACCCATGCGCCCCCGAAACCCGGGGGTTTTTTTATGCGCGGAACACAGAGGACGGGCGCAATGGAACAAGAGCAGATGACCGGCGCGAGCATGGTCGTGAGAGCATTGCAGGACCAAGGGGTCGACGTCGTTTTCGGCTACCCGGGCGGGGCCGTGCTCCCGATCTATGACGAGGTCTTTCAGCAAAACAGGATTCGGCACGTCCTCGTGCGCCATGAACAGGGCGCGGTCCACGCGGCAGAAGGCTATGCCCGCTCGACCGGGCGCCCCGGCGTGGTCCTGGTCACGTCCGGACCGGGCGCGACAAACGCCGTTACGGGCCTGACCGACGCGCTGATGGATTCGGTCCCGATCGTCCTGCTCTCCGGGCAGGTTCCGACATTCATGATCGGCAACGACGCCTTCCAGGAGGCAGATACGGTCGGAATCACGCGGCCTTGCACAAAGCACAACTGGCTGGTCAAGGAAACGGACAGGCTTGCAGGCACGATCCACGAGGCCTTTCACGTTGCCATGAACGGCAGACCCGGGCCGGTGCTCGTCGACATCCCGAAGGACGTCCAGTTCGCCTCGGGCACTTACACCGGACCAGATGCGGCCCAGACGGGCCACTATGCGCCGAAGATCACGGGAGACATTGAGGTCATCACCTCGTTGGCAGAAGCGATTGAAACCGCAAAGCGCCCGATCTTCTATACCGGTGGCGGCGTCATCAACTCCGGCGACCGGGCGTGCGAACTTCTGCGGCGCCTGGTGGACAACACCGGCTTTCCCGTTACGTCCACGCTCATGGGGCTGGGCGCCTATCCGGCCAGCGGAAAGAACTGGCTTGGCATGCTGGGCATGCACGGGCTCTACGAAGCGAACCTCGCCATGCACGACTGCGACCTCATGATCAACGTCGGCGCACGGTTCGACGACCGCATCACCGGTCGTGTGCAGGACTTCAGCCCGGGCTCAGTGAAGGCCCATATCGACATCGACCCTTCCTCGATCAACAAGGTCATCCACGTCGAATTGCCGATCATCGGCGATGTCGCGCATGTTCTGGAAGACCTGCTGAAGGTCTGGAAATCGCGAGGCGCGAAGTCAGACGCCCCGGCGGTGCAGGAGTGGTGGGCGCAGATCAACGAATGGCGCAAGGTCGACTGCCTCAAGTTCAATCAAACGGGCAGGACGATCCGGCCGCAACATGCAATTCAGCGCCTGGAAGCACTGACAAAGGACCACCCTGATCGCTACATCTGCACGGAAGTTGGGCAGCACCAGATGTGGGCCGCCCAATACATGGGCATGAACGATCCCAAGCGATGGATGACCAGCGGCGGGCTCGGAACCATGGGCTACGGCTTCCCCTCTTCCATCGGCGTGCAGATAGCACATCCCGACGCCTTGGTCATCAATGTCGCGGGAGAGGCGTCCTGGCTCATGAACATGCAGGAAATGGGCACGGCGGTGCAGTATCGCCTTCCCGTGAAGCAGTTCATACTGAACAATGAGCGCCTCGGCATGGTCCGCCAGTGGCAGGAATTGCTGCACGGCGAACGCTATTCGCACTCCTGGTCGGAAGCGCTGCCGGATTTCGTCAAGCTCGCGGAAGCTTTCGGGGCGAAGGGCATCCAGATCGACGATGCGGCCGACCTGGACGACGGCATCAAGGAAATGCTGGCCCATGACGGACCTGTTGTCGTGGACTGCGTGGTCGAAAAGCACGAAAACTGCTTTCCGATGATCCCGTCCGGCGAGCCACACAACAAGATGCTGCTCGGCGAGGACGCGGACACGGGCAACGCGATCAAGGAAGGCGGTGCCGTGCTGGTCTAGGACACGAAAATGCGGCAATTGCACCACCGCTTCCCGTGCTCCGGCAACGACACCGGGACTCTAGCAGGACAGAAGAAACGACATGTCACCACTGAACATCAAGAAAGGCTCGTCGAGCCACTCGGCCTACGATCTCCGTGACTACCACGAGCAGGGAACGGAACGGCACACGCTTGCCTTGATCGTTGACAACGAGGCAGGCGTCCTTGCGCGCGTCATCGGGCTCTTTTCGGGACGTGGCTACAACATCGAAAGTCTGACTGTAGCGGAAATCGATCACACCGGACATCGCAGCCGGATCACGGTCGTCACCACTGGCACGCCATCGGTCATCGAGCAGATCAAGGCACAGCTCGGAAGGGTGGTGCCGGTTCACGACGTGCATGACCTGACAACCGAAGGCGTGGCGGTCGAACGGGAACTTGCCCTCTTCCGGGTCGTCGGAAAGGGCGACATCCGCGTCGAGGCCCTGCGACTCGCGGACATTTTCCGCGCACAGGTCGTGGATTCCACGCTGGACAGTTTCGTATTCGAAGTGACCGGCACGTCCCGCAAGATTGATGCATTTGCGGATCTCATGCGGCCTCTGGGCCTCGAGGAACTGGCACGAACCGGGGTCGTGGCCCTTGCGAGGGGTAAAATTGACGTGGAGAGCACGCTGTCCTGAACGCGCCAGCAGCGAGTGCCGTCACGCGGGAAATCCGCCATTGACGCATCATTCTCACGTCCACGACCCTGCCGAATGGGCTCGGCAACATCAGACATGACGAGCGCTCCACCAACCCGACCGCAACGTTACACAGCCTGAAAGGAAAGTCGGGGGGCCATTGCCCCCCAGTTTCGCCTGTCAGGCTCACTTGTCGCACCGCCCGGTTTCTGCCTGCGGCCTGACCTGCGTTCAGGGCGGGCGCACCCGCCCCTTGTTCCGTCGAACCACAAGCCGCGGTTCTCCGGGCGGGAGGAAACCGAACCAAGCTGTCGGCCGAGCCCCGCTCCTCGTTTCCGGGGCGGGAGAACCCCCGGAATCAAGGTGGAACTGCACGGCAGCGCCACCCTGTCCTCCGAACAGGGCCTGATACGTAGCCCTGTCACGCGTCATCAACTGCACCCGCTTGTTGCGCCGCACGTATTGCACTTCATGCATGTGCCATTCCGCACCAAGGTGTAGTTGCCGCATTCGCCGCAAGGATCTCCCTCATATCCCTGCATCTTGGCCTTCGCGCGCGCGTCGATCCCGACCGTTCCCTCGGCGGGCGACGGGCCGACTGCCACAGCCGATCCCACATCCGGCAAAATCGCGCCGGCGGCTGCGGGAGCCTCGGCGCTGTGCAGCGCCGAGGCGGCGTTGGCGCCGCCCTCCACGAGCACCAACTCCCTTGGCACGCGGCCGCGGGTATATCCCGCGGACGCCACACGCTTCAGCACCTCGACATGGCTCGACCCCCTTGCAGCAGAAGCCTCAGCCATGTCGTGCCTGCCCTCTTCCTCGCCACGGCCCATGTCATCGAATGTCGGGCCTTCCGGTTTGACGTGCGCGAGATCGATGCGATCCAGATAGCTGACCGCCAGTTCCCGGAAGATGTAGTCCAGTATCGAGGTCGCGTTCTTGATCGAGTCGTTGCCCTGCACCATCCCGGCCGGTTCGAAGCGCGTGAAGGTGAAAGCGTCCACGAACTCCTCCAGTGGCACGCCATACTGGAGGCCGACCGAGACGGCGATCGCGAAGTTGTTCATCATCGCACGGAATCCGGCACCTTCCTTGTGCATGTCGATGAAGATCTCTCCCAGCGAACCATCGCCGTACTCGCCGGTTCTCAAGTAGACCTTGTGCCCTCCGACAATGGCCTTCTGGGTGTATCCCCTGCGCCGTTCGGGCATTCGATTGCGCTTACCTGCCAAGTCCTTGGCGATGACCTTTTCCACGACCTTCTCGGCCAGCACGACGGCCTTCTCCTGCGGCGTGCCTGTCTCAAGCGTCTCGGCCGCCTCGTCGTCATCTTCGACGAGGGCCGCCGACAAGGGCTGCGAGAGCTTTGAACCGTCGCGGTATAGCGCATTGGCCTTTATGCCGAGCCGGTGCGACAACTCGTAGGCCGCCTTGCAATCCTCGACGGTCGCGTCGTTCGGCATGTTGATCGTCTTGGAGATCGCACCCGAAATGAACGACTGAGCGGCAGCCATCATCGTAATGTGGCTGTCAACCGGAAGGAACCGCTTGCCCTTGCGTCCGCAGGGATTCGCGCAATCAAAGACATGGTAGTGCTCTCCTGCCAAGTGAGGTGCACCTTCCAGCGTCATGGAACCGCAGACGTGGTCATTCGCGGCCTCAATGTCCGCCTTGCTGAACCCGAGGCTGCGCAGAAGATCGAATTCCGGATCGTTGAGCTTCTCGGTCGGAATCCCGAGGGTCGCAGAACAGAACTCCTCGCCGAGCGTCCACTGGTTGAACACGAAGCGAATGTCGAACGCGGATGGCAGGGCTTCCTCGATCCTGTCGATCTCGGCCTGGCCAAACCCGTGTCCAACCAGCGCTGCATGGTTGATCCCCGGAGCATTCGCGAGCGTTCCGTGGCCGACGGCGTAGGAAACGACGTCCTGGATCTGGGAGGAAGAGTATCCAAGAGTCGCCAACGCCGCCGGCACCGAGCGGTTTATGATCTTGAAGTAACCGCCCCCGGCGAGCTTCTTGAACTTCACCAAGGCGAAGTCCGGCTCGATCCCTGTCGTGTCGCAGTCCATTACGAGGCCGATGGTACCGGTCGGCGCGATGACCGTGGCCTGGGCATTTCGGTATCCGTGCCTCATGCCGAGGTCGAGCGCGTCGTCCCACTTCCTTGCGGCCAGTTCGACCAGCCTGCCGTCCGGGCAGTTGTCGCGGTCGAGCGGCACGGGAGGCACGTTCATCGCCTCGTATCCGGACGTCTCTCCGTGTGCCGCGCGCCTGTGGTTGCGAATGACGCGAAGCATGTGCTCGGAATTTTCATTGTACCCCTGGAACGGGCCCAGTTCTCGCGCGATCTCGGCCGACGTCGCGTAGGACGCCCCGGTCATGATCGCCGTGAGGGCACCCGCCAGTGCGCGACCCTCGTCCGAATCGTAACCCAGACCCATGGTCATGAGCAGGCCGCCTATGTTCGCGTAGCCGAGACCGAGGGTCCTGAACTCGTAGGACAGTTGCGCGATCTCCTTCGACGGAAATTGCGCCATCATGACGCTGATCTCCAGCGTCAGTGTCCAGAGACGCGTTGCGTGGACATAGTCGCCGGCCTGGAACTTTCCGGCGTCATAGAAAGCAAGGAGATTCATGGACGCCAGATTGCAGGCGGTGTCGTCGAGGAACATGTATTCCGAACAGGGGTTCGACCCGCGGATCGATCCGGCCTCGGGACATGTATGCCACGCATTGATCGTGTCATGGTACTGGATGCCGGGATCCGCACAGGCCCAGGCAGCATGGCCGACCTGCTCCCACAGATCACGCGCCTTGACGGTCCTCTCCACCTTGCCGTCGGTGCGGCGGAACAGCTTCCAGTCCGCATCTTCCTTCACCGCTTGCAGGAACGCGTCCGTGACCCGGACCGAGTTGTTGGAGTTCTGACCGGAAACGCTCGAATAGGCTTCCGAATCCCAATCCGTGTCATATGTGGGAAACTCAATCGATTCGTAGCCCTGCCTGGCGTAGTCAAGAACGCGCTTGATATAGGTTTCCGGAATGGCGGACTGTTTCGCGGAACGGATCGCGACCTTGAGGCCCTCGTTCCGCCCCGGATCGACAGCATCGGCTTCTGCGCCGTCCCACGCCTTGATCGCCGCGAATATGCCGTTGAGTTCGCGTTCGTGGACCTTCGAGCCTGCCACGATGGAAGCAACCTTCTGCTCTTCGATGACCTTCCAGTTGATGAAGTCCTCGATGTCGGGGTGATCGGCGTCAACGATCACCATCTTGGCGGCACGCCTGGTGGTGCCGCCCGACTTGATGGCGCCGGCCGCACGATCACCGATCTTCAGAAATCCCATCAAGCCCGATGACTTGCCGCCGCCGGACAGATGCTCGCCGGCGCCCCGGAGGAGGCTGAAATTCGTCCCGGTGCCGGACCCGTACTTGAAGAGCCGCGATTCCCGGACCCACAGATCCATGATGCCGCCGCTGTTCACGAGGTCGTCGGCGCAGGACTGAATGAAGCACGCGTGGGGCTGCGGATGCTCATAGGCGCTTGAGGACTTGGTCAGCCTGCCGGTCTTGTAGTCCACGTAGTGGTGACCCTGGCTCGGCCCGTCGATGCCGTATGCCCAATGGAGACCCGTGTTGAACCATTGCGGCGAGTTCGGCGCACCGCGCTGCGTCGCGAGCATAAAGCGCATCTCGTCGAAATAGGCCCGTGCATCCTCCTTCGAAGAGAAATAGCCGCCCTTCCAGCCCCAATACGCCCATGCTCCCGCCAGACGATCGAAGACCTGCGTTGCCCGGGTTTCGCCGCCATAGCGCTCTTCTTCAGGGAGTTCGGCGAGCGCGACCTCGTCCGCGACAGAACGCCAAAGGAATTCCGGGACGCCTTTCTCCCTCACTTTCTTCAGGCACGCCGGCACTCCGGCCTTCCTGAAATACTTCTGCGCGATGACATCCGACGCCACCTGGCTCCAGTTCTCGGGCACTTCAACGCTGTCGAGCCGGAACACGATGGTGCCGTCCGGATTCCTGATTTCGGATGACGTCGCCGTGAACTTGATGGACGCGTATGCGTCCTGCCCTGCCTTCGTAAAGCTACGCTTGACTTTCATTTTTGCTTGGACCCCGTTCTTTTCTTGTTTGAGCCAATTCCGTTTCGCTGTTCGCCTGCCTCAGTCAGGGCGACATTCAGTGCGGCCGAGAGATGGGACAATGGCACCTTTCCCGTGCACATCGTTGCTTGCGTGCACGACTCCTTCTTTCCAGGTGGACCGAAGATGCTCGAATGCTGTTCCTGTCGACTTCCACAACATGTTGTGGCCTCCCAACCGGCCTGCACAACTTGCAGCTTTTGCAGTGGGCTCGTCAACAGGGAATTCACACAAAATTCTGCGAACCCCGTGCAAGGCTTCGGTGCGCAGGCTCATGAGCTCGCACGAAACGCCCCGAATTCGGAAATCCGTCAATCGAGAACAGGCGCTTACGCAGTCAAGCTAACGGCTCACACGAGGTGCCCCAAGTGTGCAGGCGCCAGCCTGGGCTGAAAGACTCTTTCATCCTGAGCGGCAAGACGGACGGGATTTCGTGCGGTTGTTCGGCAGCCAAAACAGAATCACCCCGAGGCTCGAGTGCGACTCACGACGCCGGCGGGGCACCCGCGCACCGTGATGAACGACGACTGACCTTATTGATTTTCCAAGAACCAGGTGTTCCCGGCTCAGGGCATGCCGTTCGCTGCATCCGGCAAGTGTCGTCGATGTCACCGAGCCGCATGCGCGATACCACACGTGAATCCACCCGTTGCATGCAGGAGGCGGTGAACTGGCTGCGGTTCGGCCCGCGTGATTCGAACTCCCTGCAAACGCTGGTCGGGGCGGAGAGATTCGAACTCCCGACCCCCTGTTCCCAAAACAGGTGCGCTACCAGACTGCGCTACGCCCCGACTCGGTCGTCTCCTTACAGCAAAGAAATTCCCCTTGGCAAATTTCTTGTGCACGAGATTGCAGACTTCCTTGCATGCAAGGATCCGCAAGTCCTCCGCAAGCCTTGGAATCGAAAACTGCGCATGTGAGACAATCAACAGGAGGCGTTCGACGTCATACCTGACGACATGGTCGCCGGATCCACGCATTCCAGGCAATGCACGTCGCAGCGCTTCCGATCCTTCTGGCCGCACACTATTCGCAAGGCCAAACCGGGTTCGGCCCGATGACCGGATGCCGAAGCTCGCTTCCTTCGTTGATGCCAAGCCTGCGGGACAGGCCGCCATTGATTTCAAGCACGAACTTGACGCCTTCGCCCCCATCTATGTGCGTTTCGTCAAATGGAATCGCGTTCTCATGGATCCTTGCCACCTTTCCGGAAGGTGTCATGAAGATCATGTCGAGCGGAATTCTGGTGTTCTTCATCCAGAACACCGTGCGCTGCGGCGTATCGTATGCGAAGAGCATGCCGCTTCCCGATGGCAGGAATTCACGGTGCATCAGGCCGAGCGATCGTTCGTCGGGGTCATCCGCAAGCTCGACGGTGAACCGCGCACGGCCCCAGTCGCCACGCAAGTCGACGCGGTCAAGCGTGCAATCCGCAGACGCAGTTCCGGCAAGTGCAAGCAATGCCACGATTCCGAGACCTGCACGCATGACTACTCGGATCTAAGGCCGGCTTCCCAAGACGTGATTTGAGTGGCCATGCGACCCCGCTTGCCCTCCACGACCCTGATTGACACTGCCTCCCCCGGTTGAAGGTCGGCAAGTTCCGATCGCCTCAGAACTTCCATGTGGAGAAAGACATCTTCGCTGCAGCCGTAGACATTTGCAAATCCGAATCCCTTCGCCTTGTCGAACCACTTCACGCGGGCGGGTTCCAACGGCAGCGAGGTGTCAACCGGTTCGTTGAATTCGCCGCCATCCGGAAAGGCATCAACTGCCGAAGTCGAGGCCGGAGGATCAATCCTGAGCACTTCGATCGCCTGAATTCCTCGCGCCGTCTCCTGGATCACGACTTCAATCCCCGCCGAGTCCGCTACGGAGGATTGTCCGTAGTTGCGAAGCACGTTTGCATGAAGCAGGATATCCGGCCCGCCCTCGTCGGAAACGACAAAGCCGAATCCTTTCGACGGATCAAACCACTTTACTGTTCCAGTGACGCGAACGCCGCCTTTGCTGAGGTCGGTCATCTAAGCATCATCCCTTGGGCCGTTGCCCAACATGCGCCTACTTTGGGCCATTGGTGCGATCTCGCGCAACCAAAAAATCCGACCAATTCTGCAACAATTTCGGCAGAAACGCACTAAGGATAAAGGCGTTCGACCTCCCAAGCGGCATCAGGCGACGTTCGTGTCCATCGAAAACGATCGTGGAGCCGGAATTCGCCGTCGGCCCAAAACTCGATCTCGACGGGCAAAATCCGGAAACCGCCCCAGAACGGCGGGCGTTTCGGATCGAGGCCGTGGACGACGCCCATCTTCGCCGCCCTTGCCATCAATACCCTTCGGGAAGACAGAGGCTGGGACTGACGCGATGCCCAGGCACCAACCCGGCTTTGCAGCCCACGCGTGGCGAAGTAACGGTCTGCTGGCACTCCATCCTCAATGGTTGCGGAACCACGCACCCTGACTTGCCGGCGGAGGCTCTTCCAGTGGAGGACGAAAGCCGCCTTCCCGGACGTCGTGAGTTCTCGCGCCTTCGCGCTGCCGTAGTTGGTGTAGAATACGAAGGTGCCGTTTTCGATGCCCTTGAGCAAAACCATGCGCACATTCGGCAGGCCGGACGCGTCGACCGTTGCGAGGGCCATTGCAGTCGGATCGTTCGGTTCGGTCCCTTCCGCCTCGTTCAGCCAGCGGCTCACAATGGCCATCGGGTCATTGCCTTCGAATATTCCGATTCTATCCATCATGCCCCGCCTTCACGCCCTTGATGCATTTGGCTTGATCGCATAGACCCGCTGCACGGTAAACGGGGCGAGGAACAGATTATGTCCGAAGGGCTTATGACAGGCAAACGTGGCCTGGTCATGGGGCTGGCCAACGAGAGGTCGATCGCTTGGGGAATCGCCAAGGCGGTTGCCGATCAAGGTGCGGAACTCGCGTTTTCGTACCAAAACGAAGCGCTCCTGAAGCGCGTCCGACCGTTGTCCGAGCAACTGGGGTCCAACATTGTCCTTCCCTGCGACGTGGCGGACATGGACAGCGTGGACTCCCTGTTCCAGGAACTCAAAGACCGCTGGGGCAAGCTCGACTTCGTCGTTCACGCGATCGGGTTTTCCGACAAGAACGAGTTGCGTGGCCGGTATCTCGACACAAGCCGTGACAACTTCCTCACGTCGATGGACATTTCTGTGTATTCCTTCACCGCGATCGCAAAGCGGGCGGCCGCGATGATGCCTGATGGCGGATCGCTCCTGACCATGACGTACTACGGGTCCGAGCGGGTGATGCCTCATTACAACGTGATGGGGCTTTGCAAGGCGGCGCTGGAGGCCAGCGTGCGCTACATTGCCGAGGATCTCGGCAAGGACGGCATCCGTTGCAATGCCATCAGCGCGGGCACGATCAAGACTCTGGCGGCCTCTGGGATAGGCGATTTCCGTTACATCCTGAAATGGAACGAGTACAATTCTCCGCTGAGGCGCAATGTGCGCATCGAGGATGTCGGCAACGCCGCGCTTTATCTTCTTTCCGATCTGGGTTCTGCCGTCACGGGCGAGGTCCTTCACGTGGACTCCGGCTACCATGTCGTGGGCATGAAGGCGCTCGACGCTCCAGACATGAGCTACGAAGGAAGGAAATGATGCCGGCTGACACTGGCATGTCCGTTTCGGCTGCAAGCCAATCCCTGACCGAGCCGCGACGATACCGTCGTCCGGGGATCCGACGTCTGGCTTGCCGGTCGTGCCGGTCGGAGACGATTCCGCCACCTGATCGACAGGACAGCACATGACAGAACGCCTGCCACATGAGAAGGGGTTCCACGTCAGCTGGGACCAGATGCATCGCGACGCCCGTGCACTTGCCTGGCGGCTGGATGGACATGGGCCGCTTGACGGCAGGTGGGCGGCGGTCGTGGCAATCACGCGTGGCGGCATGGCACCTGCGATGATAGTGGCCCGCGAACTCGACATTCGAATCGTGGATACAATCAGCGTCAAGAGCTACGACCACCAGTCGCAGACCGATGCAAAGATCCTGAAATCTCCCGACGCGGAAATGATGGGGGACGGGGCAGGCATCCTCGTCGTGGATGACCTCGTCGATACCGGCCAGACGCTTGAACTCGTTCGGCGACACTACCCGCAGGCTCACTTCGCCACGGTCTATGCCAAGCCCATGGGCGAACAGCAGGTGGACACGTTCATTACCGGCGTCAGCCAAGACACCTGGATTTTCTTTCCATGGGACATGGCGCTTCAGTATGTCGAGCCATACCGGGGCGCTGACTAGAGGCCACACTGCGCGGCGCGATCGAGTCATTCGTTGTTCGGCGGCATCGCTCATTCAAGCCGTTGTGCTTGAAACGACGAATCCGCGAAAGACAAGATCAAAGACCAAACATGCCGTGCGCCAGCTGCCCCAGCTTCAATCATGCCCGTTCGCCGGAATTGAGACTGCCAAGGCGTGAAATCGTTCATGAGCCTCCCGGAAACGTGGACAACCAGCGATGATCCGGTCGGATCGAGCGACATAGGCTTCGCAAGAGCGCGTTCGTAGGTTTGGTGACTTGTCGACATTCGCGTGCGAGGGCTTGCGGAAGCCCTTCACCATGCAAGCCCACGGGTGGAACATCCACCTTTCCGCTCTGCCTTCCACACAGGAAATCCGTTTGCGGAGAGTAGATCACGTATCGAGAGAACTCAGAATTCTCATCCCGCATGTCCGACGGAACTTCGACAGTGGCCCTTCCGCAATGGGCCCCCACGTCAAGCACCGATTCCTGTGAATGAGCGGCCGCGAGGCCCGAACCCGACAAGACTGTCCCGGCGCCGGCGGCAAGGCGCGCGGCGTTCATGCCGGGAGCGGCGTTCGCGTTTGGTCCGGAGTCGAGCATGGCTAGCGGAGGTCACATCGATCCAAACAGGTTCGCAAGATCGTCTTCCGTCAACGTCAAGGCGCCTCCCCCGGTGCCTTCGAAGAGCGCGTCGGCCAAAGCCTGCTTTTGCACCTGCATGGCCTTGATTGCCGTCTCGACCGTGTTCTCGCTATAGAGCCGGTAGACGAAAACGGGCTTGTCCTGTCCGATCCGATGCGCACGATCCATCGCCTGCCGCTCAACGGCGGGGTTCCACCACGGGTCGTAGAGAATGACCGTGTCGGCCGCGGTCAGGTTCAGGCCCGTTCCCCCCGCCTTCAGGCTTATGAGGAACAGCTGCGCATCGCCCGACTGGAACCTCTCGATCGCGGCCGCGCGGTCCCGGGTCTGGCCGTGCAGCATCGCGTATGGCCATCCGCGGTTCCGTACGTCGGACTCGATGAGACGCAGCATTTCAACGAACTGGGAAAAGACCAGAACCTTGCGATTCTCGCTCACGAGCTCTTCGAGTATCTCCACGAGGCGGTCACGCTTGGCGCTTTTCCTGACCTTCGCGGCTGCGTCCAGCTTGACCAGCTTGGGGTCGCAACAGACCTGCCGGAGTTTCAGGAGGGCGTCGAGCACCGTGATGCGCGATCCCGACAGGCCCCTTGCGGCAACCGCAGCACGCACGCGAGCGTCCATTGCGCCGCGCACGCTCTCGTAGAGGAGGGCCTGCTCGCCGGCCAGAGCGACGCTTTCGTCAATGACGGTCTTGGGCGGCAGATCCTCCACGACCTCGTCCTTGGTGCGGCGAAGAAGAAAAGGCTTGACCCGGTCAGACAAGAGACGTTGCCGCGCGCGATCCCCCTTTTGCTCGATCGGTTTGCGATACTCTGCGCCAAACCGCTTGCGGTCTCCGAGAAACCCCGGGATGAGCCAGTCAAACAGGGCCCAAAGCTCCGTGAGGTTGTTTTCCAAGGGCGTGCCGGTAAGCGCAATGCGTTGCCGCGCCTTGATCTGCCGAATGTGCTTGGCCACCGAAGCGGCGGGGTTCTTCACCGCTTGAGCCTCGTCCAGAATGGCCAGTTCGTACTCGTGGGCAAAGAGCGCCTCATGGTCCCGGTGGATCAACGGGTATGTCGTCAAGACCAGGTCATGTGCCCTGATCTGGTCGAACCGCTGATGTCGCTTGGACCCATGCAGGCAAAGGACTTTCAGATCTGGCGCAAAGCGTGCCGCCTCATTCTGCCAGTTGCTGACCAGGCTGGTGGGAATCACCAGCAGGCTCGGATGCTCGGCCTTCCTTTCGACATGACAGTGCAGCAGGAGGGACAGGGCTTGCACGGTCTTTCCAAGCCCCATGTCGTCGGCCAGTATGCCTCCAAATCCGCTTTCGCTCAGGGCCTTGAGCCAACCGTAGCCTTGTGTCTGATAGGGGCGAAGCTCGGCCTTCAGGGAGGCGGGCTGGTTCTCCTCTGATGCAGCGGCAAGGATGCGCAAGCGTTTGCCGAGTTCCAGGATCTCGGTTCCGCCATCCCAGGGCGCACCACATCCGTCCAGCGCTTCAACGAGGCGCGCTGCACGCCCGGCATCGGCCATGTGAAACCTGGTGAGCCCCTGCGCCTCGAGAAAGGCCTCAATGAACCCGGCCAGATCGACACCCTGCACCGGGACCATTGTTCCGTCGGGAAGGTTCAGGTAGAACGCGAAGTCCGCGAGGAAGTCGTCCAGGTCAAATCCTTCGACAAGGTTTCCGGCGTCATCGAGCGGAAGCGAGGCGACAAGCTGAAGGATCGTGTTCGTCAGGTCCAGCGCCGTGCCATCCACATCCAGCTTCAAGGCCAATGAAAACCAGTCGTTGTCCGACTGTTCGAAAACGGTCTGGAAGCTCACGTCGCCGGAATGCAGGCGGGCGGGCCAGCTCGGATCGATGTCGATCTCCCATCCCAGTTCCCGCAGCCGAGGCAATCCCTCCGCGTTGAACTCGAGAACCTCCTGAAGGGTGTGCATGTCACCGAGAACGGCATGGGGAAAGATGACATGCGCTTCGCTCATCGCCCTCGGGAGCCGGCCTCCGAACACATGCGCATATTCGGGGGCCTCGCCGTCAAATTCCGCCGCAATGCCCTCCAGTTCGAATAGCAGATCCATCTCGGCCGCGCGGTCTCGCCGAATGACGTGCACCCCTTTCTTGTCGGCATGCCGGATGTCCGGTCCCGCACCAGGCTCCAAACGCTCGCTGCATCCCTCGTAACGGATCTCTGCACGTATGCACGGATAGGTGACGGTCTCCTGTCCGGCCCGGGGTCCCGGGCTCCACCACATGCCACGCACCTTTTGCTTCCGATTGTGACCGAACAGTTTCAGGGACATCGAAGGCGCAAGATCGGTCCGTTCGTGAACCGCAACCGGGTCCGGACGAGGCACCGCGACACCCAGGCGCCGTTCCAAGTGGTCGGCCACGGGCGCGACGGATTCCGCCGGGACTGTCGGAGCGCTGGCAAGTGCCGCAGCAACGCCTGGAGGCAGGAATGTGAGCGCCAGCCCGACCAAGCCAGCGCTTTCGTCCACGAAGACGGGGTCGGGAAACGGCAGGACAACCAGGGATCGCCCGTCCGCGTCGCTCGCCTGCAGGCTCTGATCACCCGCCGCGTCAAGCGTCCATTCGAAACTGACCTCCCTGGGCTCGGCCCAGGCCAGGCTCGGGCCATGAATGTCACGGAACCGCGCACGACCGGTTGCGATGACCTGTTGCAAGAGCCGCTCCAGCGCTTCGCCGGTCGGCAAGTCCTGACGGGCCGGGTAGGAGACGGTGGAGAAAAATGCCAGTTGCGCGAGAATGACAGCGTCAGACTGCGTGGCGCCCGCTTGGCTGATACCGAATACCTGCGGATTGAATTCCCGGACGCTCTTCCCGATGCCGCCGTCCTTTTTGACGTAGGCACGGAACGACGCAATCTCGGCCCTGGCATGATCACGACTTCGCCGGAAGACATAGAATACGGCGTCACCGGATGACTTTGGCGCCAATTTCGTGGGCGAGGCGCGTTTCCCTTCGTCAAGGCGGTCAAGCCATGACATGATCTCGCCGGGCAATTCCACTTGGGCAAATCCCGGCAGAGCCGGTGCGCTTCCTCCAGGCGTGGCCGAGGCGGCGGGGGCGCGGTCAACGCTCCGCTGCGCGAATTCGAGCAGAACCGCCACGACATGCTTGCAGTTGTATCCTGCGTCGCAGGTGCACATGCCATCGACTGCAGACATGAGGCCCTTCGGGTCCGCATGCAGGTGGGCCTGGACTTCGAACAGATTTCCGCCGGTCCCCAAGACACTGCCCGTCAGGACGTGGCCCACCAACTTGACGGACGTGACTTTCCGGGCAGAAAAATATGAAACACCACCCTGAAAGTGGGTCGCATCGCCGATTGCTCGTGAAATGCACTGCTTGGTGATCAACATCTCAAGGCGCCGCCTATCAAGTTGCCGCTGGTGGGGCAACAACCGGCAGAGACGAGTGTCTCATCTCTTGCCCGTCCAGGCCGGTCGATCCGGCGCCGCATGCAAATGCGCGCAATTCAGGCGCGGTCCCTGACCCAGTGACATGCGGCGTTCGCGATGGCGACCGGCGGCCCTTCCGATGCATGGGACGAGGTCACGAGATTGCCGATGACGTGACGCCCTGCATTCAACGGGAACCAGAAGGACGCCAAGTGATGAAATTGACGCACTGCCCATGCAAGATGCCGCTGGCAACCGTTCCAAGGCGCTTCCGGGGGAAGTGCTGGCGAGGGCGCTTTGTCGACGCTGAACGACACTGGCAGGGCGCGGCACGATGCGCCCCCAGTTCTCACGTCCTGCGGGGCCAGTCCGGCGGGGACAGCGAGGACTGGAACCAGTTCACGAAGCTCACTTGCGAGAAGACCGGGTGCCCGGTGGCGCGACGGATTGCGGTCGCGAAGGGCGTCATGTTGGTGCATTCAAGTACAATGGCTCCAATGTCGGGATGTTGCGCGACAAGGTCCTCGGCGGCGCCGACGTTATCGGCCTCGGCCGCGACCGGATCGAGGTCGTTTGAATTGCCCAGGATCACTTCCGTGAAATGCGCCCGGCCTTCGGTCGTGCCGACGGGCGTGCCCTCAGGCACCCCGGCTGCGGCCAGATGCGCCGCGGTCAGGGACGAGCGCGAGACGGTGAGGATGCCCGCCCGGCGGCCAGGCGGGAGGAGCGAGTTGACCGCGCTGACCTGCATCAGCGACGAGGTCAGAACGGGAATGTCGACAGCGGACGACAACTCGTCCTGGAAGATCGCGAGAAACCCGCAATTCGTGGTGATCCCGTCCGCCCCGTCAGCCTCAAGATCCTGCGCCGCCATCTTGAATGCGTCCAGCAGCCCTTTCGCTCCCTGCCGGACGACACGATCCGGCGATGCGTCGCGTACGACCTTGTAGAGCACCGGAAAGTCCCACGTGCCCGCATTGCCCATGTCACCCAAGATTCGCGGGAAACGGGCTTCGAGCATCAGGATGCCCACGGAAGCCCCGTAGACCGATTTGCCGCCCTTGATCATGATCGCTGCACCTTTCTGTCCGTCGCGATACGCTGCCGCCACGTGCCTGCGCGCTTGTCCACCAACCCTTATCGAAAGTGAAGCACGGAGTGGAATCGGGCTCAACACCGTCGCGAGCAATGTTCTGCGTCGGCATCTGGCCGACGTGGGTCGCACGAAGCTGAGCCGGCGACTCCGCCCGTGTTCGGGAACACAACGCCGTGCCCGCCAGGAATCAGGCCGTCCTTCGCCGTCCGGTGCCTTGCCTCAACATGTCCCCGCATCTCATGCGCTCTCCACGGCAAGTCTCTGCCGCTTGCGCAACGAAAGTTCGGCATTCACTTGCAAGTTCGTCCTCGATCGGGTGCAGATGCGTCGGGATGAATTTGCAAGCCGAGCCGCTTCGTTCCAGGCGCGGCACGCTAGGCGACGGAGGTGATCCAGCAGTGGAGGACTCGCGAAAGACAGTGGTGATCGTCGGTGCCGGGATCGTCGGCGTATCGACTGCCATCTGGTGCCTCCGCGACGGCCACGACGTCATCCTGATCGACAGGAAGGGCCCCGCTGAAGGTGCAAGCCACGGCAACGGCGGGGTCCTGGCATCCAACGGCATCATCCCGGTGTCCGTTCCGGGACTTCTCCGAAACGTGCCCGGCATGCTCTTCGGTCGCGACCAGCCGCTCTTTCTCAATTGGCAGTATCTGCCGCGCCTCGTCCCCTGGCTGACACGCTTTCTGGGTCACGCGAACGCAAGTGACGTCCGAAAGCGCGCTGCCGCGTTGACGCGCATCGTTGGAGACAGCCTCGCCGAGCACCAGGATCTGGCGAAGGATACAGGTGCCGAGAAGTGGATTTGCCCTGCGGACTATGTATTCCTCTATCGAGACCGTGCGCATTTCGAGGGCGACTCACTCGGTTGGCGGATCCGGGCGGAACACGGGTACACGTGGGAGGAACTCGAAGGCGCCGAATTGCGCGCCTACGATCCGGCATTCGGCCCGTCGATCACCTTCGGAGTACGTTGCCCGGATCATGGACGGATCAGCGATCCCGGTCGCTACGTGACGGACCTGGCAAGACATGCCGAATCCCAGGGCGCGCGTCTCCTGATCGGCGAGGTCACGGACGTGGTGCAGGAGAATGGACAGGTCACCGGCCTTCGCGTTGGCGGCGAAACGCTCATGTGCGACGCGGTCGTCCTCGCAGCAGGCGCATGGTCCGGCCCGCTTTCACGACAACTCGGCGTAAGGGTGCCAATGGAAAGTGAACGGGGCTACCATCTCGAACTCTGGGAACCCTCGATCATGCCACGGTCACCCGTCATGATTGCCGCCGCCAAGTTCGTGGCGACTCCCATGGAGGGTCGCCTGCGGCTTGCCGGAATCGTCGAGTTCGGCGGCCTGGACGCGCCGCCGTCGCAGGCGCCATTCAGGCTGCTCGAACGACAGATTCGCAGAGCCATGCCAGGCATCGCATGGAAGGATACCGTGGAATGGATGGGACACCGCCCATCCGTCGCCGACAGCACCCCCCTCATTGGCCCCGTTCCGGGCGTGTCGGGAGCCTTCATGGCTTTCGGCCACGATCACGTAGGCCTGACAGGCGGGCCACGGACAGGTCGCCTGATCGCGCAACTCGTTGCGGGACGCCAACCCAATCTTGATCTTGCCCCGTATTCCCCTGCACGATATGCGGGTGCGCGTCATCCGACGTGAATCACACAGGAGAATGAAATGAACAAATCAACGACGCTACTTGCTGCCGGCACGTTCGCACTGACCATGGCCGCAACACCGATCATGGCCGAGAAATGGGATATGCCTATGGCCTATTCCGGCTCCAATTTCCATTCGGTGACAGGCGCCGAGTTCGCGAAATGCGTGACGACCGGCACGGGTGGCGAAATCGAGATCGTTACCCACCCGAGCGGAAGCCTCTTCCCCGGGGCGCAGATCAAGCGTGCGGTCCAGACCGGTCAGGTTCCGATCGGCGAGCGTCTGCTTTCCGGCCACCAGAACGAGAATGCGTTGTTCGGCTTCGACTCGGTGCCGTTTCTCGCAACGAGTTTCGATGATGCCGACAAGCTTTGGGAAGCCGCGAAGCCCACCCTTGAGAAGATTCTGGCCGATCAGGGCCTGCACCTGCTCTATGCTGTGGCATGGCCGCCTCAAGGTCTCTATTTCCGCGATGCCGTGGATTCGGTTGCGGACATGAAGGGAATCAAGTTCCGTTCGTACAACAACGCAACCACACGGCTTGCGGAACTGACAGGCATGCTGCCGGTCACGATCGAGGCGGCCGAGATCAGCCAGGCATTTGCCACCGGTGTGGCTGACGCAATGGTTTCGTCGGGCTCCACGGGCTATGACCGGAAGGTTTGGGAATCGCTGAATTACTTCTACGAAGTGGATGCATGGCTGCCGCGCAACTATGTCATGGTGAACTCGGGCGTCTGGGACGGCGTTTCAGAGCAGAACAAGAATGTCATCAATGCTTGCGCAGGACTTGCCGAGTATGCCGGCAATTGGCGAGCGAAGGAGTACACCGGCTTCACGCTTCAGGGCCTGCGGGACGGGGGCATGACGGTTGCGCCCGCATCAGACCAGATGAAGGCCGAACTGCAGGAGATCGGCAAGGTCATGACCGCCGAGTGGCTTGAAGCTGCCGGCGCCGAAGGTCAGGCCGTGGTTGACAGGTTCATGTCGCTGAAGTGATTAATCCGGACGGGCTCGCACGTCGGGCCCGTTCACATTCTTGCAGGCGAGTATGCAATGACAGCAAAGAGGCGCCCCGCGCATCGACCAGCTGACTGGGACTGGCCGACCGCCGCTGGAGAAGCTTGGACGATTTCCGCCGGACGGGCTCGGTTGCATGCACATGTGGCAAGGAAGTCGAGACGGTCGAGCAACGCGTTGGGGACCCCGGTGCATCCGGGCGGGGGGCGTCGACGTCAAACAGGATCAGTTGATGCAGCAAGGATCGGGTGGAACTCACCGCGCCGGCGCGACATCCGCGAGGGCATGCGGCCATGACACTTGTCCGCCGCACACTTGATTGGACCTACGTTGCGGCCGGCGTTCTTGCCGCCTGCTGCCTCATAGCGATTTTGGGCCTTATCGTGATCCAGATGCTCGCCCGCTGGACTGGCGAGGTCTTTCCGGGCGCACCTGAATACGCAGGCTACTTCATGGCCGCCGCGTCGTTTCTTGCCTTCGCCAACGCCCTTAGCCGGGGCAGCCATATCCGGGTCTCGATCGTGCTGAATGCCCTGCCGCCGCGCGGGAAGCGCATGCTCGAAATCTGGTGCTTTGCCATTGGCACCGTCACGGCGTGGTATTTCGTCTACTTCGCGGTGCGCTTCGTCTACTGGTCCTGGAGATTCAACGACATCAGCCAAGGTCAGGACCGAACCGAACTCTGGATTCCCCAGAGCTTTGTCCTTGCCGGAGCGATCATCTTCGCGGTGGCGCTCACGGACAATCTCCTCAACCTGATCTTCAAGGGCGAGCACCGCATTTCGAGGGACCAGATCGAGCAGGGATTGGGAGGATAGTTCATGGAAGACGCCTCGATCATCGTCCTGTTCCTCTTCGTGCTCTTCCTGTTGCTGGGATCTGGCGTCTGGGTCGGCCTGTCGCTGATCGGAGTTGCCTGGGTCGGCATGGAGCTCTTCACGACCAGGCCAGTTGGCGACACGATGCTGACGACAATCTGGTCATCGTCGTCGTCTTGGACTCTGACCGCCCTGCCCCTGTTCATCTGGATGGGAGAGATCCTCTACCGAACCCGCCTGTCGGAGGACATGTTCCGCGGTCTCAGCCCGTGGATGAAGTCGCTGCCTGGCGGTCTCGTTCACACCAACATCGTCGGCTGCACCGTCTTTGCTGCCGTCTCGGGATCCTCGGCGGCGACGCTGACAACGGTCGGCAAGATGTCCATTCCGGAACTCAGGAAACGGAACTACCCGGAACCGATGGTCATCGGCACGCTTGCCGGTGCCGCCACGCTGGGTCTCATGATTCCGCCCTCGCTGACCCTTATCGTCTACGGGGTCACGATAAACGAATCGATCTCCAAGCTCTTCTTCGCAGGCATCGTGCCAGGCCTTGTTCTGGCGGCGATGTTCATGTCCTACGTGGCGATTTACAGCCGTGTGTCGCGGTCCTGGAATCCGGCTGAGGAACCACCGATGTCGTTTTCCGAACGCGTCGCGAACTCGCGCTTCCTGATCCCGGTGGTCTGCCTGATCCTTGTGGTCATCGGATCGATGTACCTTGGCTATGCCACCGCCACCGAAGCTGCTGCGTTCGGCGTGATCGGAGGACTGCTCCTCGCCGCCGGCCAGGGATCGCTCAACTGGAAGACCTTCGCCCAGAGCCTGATGGGAGCGACCCGGACGAGCGCCATGATTGCGCTCATTCTTGCGGGTGCGGCGTTCCTTTCGCTCTCGATGGGGTTCACGGGACTGCCGCGCGGCCTCGCCGACCTGATTGCCCAGTGGGAGCTTTCTCGGTTCGAGCTGCTCATGGTCCTCTTGGTCTTCTACATCATTCTCGGCTGCTTTCTCGACGGCATCTCCTCGGTGGTGCTGACGATGGCTGTCGTGGAACCCATGATTCGCGATGCCGGAATCGATCTCATCTGGTTTGGCATCTTCATCGTGGTGGTCGTTGAAATGGCCCAGATCACGCCGCCGATCGGCTTCAACCTCTTCGTGCTGCAGGGGATGACACATCACGAAATGAACTTCATCGCGAAGTCCGCGATCCCGATGTTCATGATCATGGTCCTGATGGTCTTCGTGCTGATCGCGGTGCCGGATCTTGCGACCTGGCTGCCCGATCAGATGCGACAACGACCGTGAATGCGGCGTGCCACCATCGTCATCGGCACCCGTATGACGTGAAGACTTGTCGGCGGGCCAATGAACTGATCAAGACAGCGAAGCGCGAACCACGTCCGGACACTGGATTTCCTGAAGCCCACAGGGGCAACCCGGCTGGCCGATGCTCGCGGCGAATCACTCGCGAGCACGGTTCCGTGCCATCGAAGTCGGTCGGGTCAATCCTGGGGCATCAGCAGTATTTTTCCGGACCGATCCACTGCCGCGCGGAATAGCGGTCGCCATGACACCATCCGACCGGCAGCCGACGTTCGATCTCGGACTTCAGGTCCGCACCCAGCTCCAGGTTGGCCCCTTCCACCAGTTCGGCGAAATGGTCGCAGTTCCGGGTTCCCGGAATCACCAGCGTTGACGGGCTTTGAGCCAAGATCCAGGCAATCGCCAGTGCCGCGGTGGAACAGCCCGCCTCGCCCGCCAGGTCTCGCAACGACTGGCTGGCCACCAGGTTGCGTTCGAGGTTGCCGCCGGAAAATCGTGGATTGGACGTCATGAATGCCGATGCCTCAGTCGTTTCGGGTGTCGGCGGGGCATCGGTCAGCAATCCACGCCCGACCGGAGAAAATGCGACGAGCGAGACCCCAAGCCGTTCGCAAGCTTGCACCAAGCCCAGTTCCGGCGACCGCGTCTGCAGCGAATACTCGGACTGCACCGCCGCGATCGGGTGAACCTCGGACGCGCGGATCAGCGTGGTCGGCGCGACTTCCGACAACCCGATCTGTCCAATCTTGCCGGAATCGACGATGCGCGCATAGGTGCCGACGACCTCCTCCACCTGCATGTCTGGATCGAGACGATGAAGATAGAAGAGCTCGATTTGGTCAACGCCCAGTCGTGCGAGGCTCTTGTCCAGTTCGGCCTCGATATGTGCGGGGCTGTTGTCGAAGTTGCGCCCGGTCTCGGGGTCGCGTGCAATGCCGGCCTTGGTAGCCAGCACGAAAGGCGTTTCGCCCTTTCGGCGGGCAAGGTAGCTGCCGATGATCTCCTCCGAGCGTCCCATGCCGTAGACGTTGGACGTGTCGATATGAGTCACGCCGGCATCGCGTGCGGCATCCAGGATCGCGTGGCTTTCCTCCACGGTCGCGTTGCCGTAGATGCCGGCAAAGGACATCGCGCCGACGCCAAGGACCGAGACTGACGGCCCGCCTTGACCCAGTGAGCGTTTTTTCATTGTGCAGGATCCCTTGGCACCAGGTCTTCCGGCAGCTTCGGGAAGCAGGGCGACGCAGGACCCGGCGGACGGCAAGCGTGCCGACCAAGGTTGGATTTATCCTGATTTTTCCGTTTCATGCGGCACGCCTCCATTCGAACATGTCGGTCATCCGGTTGTTCAGGCTGCAACAGCGCTGTGCCGTGATGACAGTTCCCTTCGGCCGAATCAGCCGCACGGGCAGGTCCAAGCGCGTTTGAGAAATTCTGTTTGAACTGCCGACCGACCCTTGGGCGCCGCCCTTCTTCATGCGTCTGCAGATCACCGACTTTCACCGGTCCTTGATCACGCCTGATCCCACGGACATGCCCATAGCCGGACATTCGTCATAGCGCAACGTGCGTCTCATTTCGCGACGTCTGCAAGCGATTGCCGCCGCATTCCGGGCCCAGTTCTGCGGATCACTAGTTCAACAAAACCGGTAGGCAGGTGGGACCATGGAAACCAAAGCCCCGCCAGATCACCGCACTCGGATCCGGAAGCGTCATGTTCGGAAATCGGTCGAACAGGATGGGCAGCATGATCTGTCCGATGGCGCGACGGGCGACATGCGCCCCCAGGCAGAAATGCGGACCGTTGCCAAAGGACTGGTGCGGATTCCTGTCCCGGCCGACAATGAACGCCTCGCCGTCTTCGTAGAGATCCTCGTCCCGGTTGGCGCTGGCCTGAATGGTCATGACCGTGTCCCCCTTCGGGATCAGGCAGCCGCGAATCTCCGTGTCCTCCTTGACCAGGCGCGACGAAACCGAAATCGGCGCAACCCAGCGGATGCCTTCTTCGAACGCCCTGCCCCAGCTAGCATCGCGCTTCACGTCTTCCAATTGGTCCGGATTGGTCAGCAAGCCGTAGAGTGTCGTGTTCAAGGCATCGCGCGGTTCGTTGATGCCGCCACCGATGGAAATCTTGATATTGGCATGGATCTGAGAATCGGGGATCGGGTTCTCGGCATTCAGCATCACCGAGAACGCAGAATTGTTCGGTTTCGCCCTGTGCCTTTGATGCAGCCGATCGAAGAGTGCATGCATCTCCTCGTTGGCGCGGTCGACACGCTCGAAAGGTTCGTCCCGCCACCCGAAATTCCCCGCCCCATCGATCAGCGCCTGCGACCAGCGTTGCATCTCCTCGTCCGTGGCGTCCTCAAGCCCCAGCAGGATGGCGAGGCCCCGCGCCGCATAAGGTCCGGACAGCGCCGGAAAGAGGTCAACGACTTCGCCGCGAGGCAGCCGCGCGACATAGTCTTCCGCAATCCTGCGATACTGCGGCATCCATTCGTTTTGCATCACCTTGGGGGCAAAGGCGGGTGCCATGGCCATGCGTTCGCGCAAATGCGCTTCGCCATCTTTTCGCATCAGCGTATGCGCCCAGAAAGCCCGCTTCATCGGCGTGTTCGGATCGTCCGAACTGAAGAGTCTCGGGTTGTCCTTGACGTATTTCGTGTCGTCGGCCTTCGTCAGAAAGGTCCGGCCTGCCGCCGCGACCCGCAGCACCGGCGCCTCGCGGCGCAGCCGTCGGTAGATCGGAAACGGGTCGCGGTTGAGCTGGTCAAGCGTGATCGTCTCGTCGAGTGGCGCAAGGTCGGTCATTCCCGTCTCCCGTAGCTCTCTCGAAGCCTGCAACCCGGAGATGCAGGTCGTTGCAAGAGATGTCTCCTCCTCATCCTGTCTCGCCGAGCAGCCGAACGGCACTTTCCTTCTGCATCAGCGTGCGCACCTCGTACATGAATGCGCCGCCTCGAACTCATTCTGCCACCGGTTGGCCGCCAATGCAGGCCCTCGCAACCAAACTGCATCTCTTCCATCAGGATCAAGTCGGCACACCTGACGAATATCTCCCGAAAGTGCTTCGGCGGCCAGCCCGGCATATCATGGTTGGCATTCCCCATCAGGCACAGGACGTCCACCAGGACTTGAACAGTGATGCCGACGCGAGCGAAATGCGAGCTTCGTTGTGATTGGAACGCAAGGTCCAGACCACTTCTGCCGTCTCCGCACGTCGTGTCCCCCGACCCGGCAGCCCAGCAAGCAGTGCCATGCACTTGTGCTTGCAATTCTCAGTGTCAGGGATAACGTGCGTGACAAGGGTGATGGTGAGTCCCTCGCCCAAGCGCCCTGTGCACGATCGGCCGCATGGCCGCCGCTGCCACGCACGCCCAGGAGTTTACCATGACGGCAATACGCAAACGCGCATCGGACTTTGACCAGCGAATCCTAGAGGTCTTCGACGGCTACGTGCATGGCACGTTATCGAAGCGTGAATTCATCTCGCAAGCCGGGAAATACGCCGCGGCCGGAGTCACCGGTACGATGATCCTTGAACAGCTTGAGCCGAACTATGCCTGGGCGCAGGAGGTCGCGCCCGACGATCCAGGCATCGAAACCGCCGTCGTCGATTACCCGAGCCCGGACGGCCATGGGACGATCAAGGCGCTGATGGCGAAACCGTCCGGTGCCGAAGGACGCCTGCCCGCAGTGCTTGTCGTGCACGAGAACCGCGGCCTCAACCCCTACATCGAGGATGTGGTCCGCCGGGTGGCCAAGGCCGGATATCTTGCCGTCGGACCCGACGGGCTGACGCCGCTCGGCGGGTATCCGGGAAGCGACGACGAAGGTCGCCAAATGCAGCGTCAGCTGGATCGTGAAAAGCTGATGGAGGATTTCTTCGCTGCGTTTGAATTCCTGCGCGATCACGAAGTCTCGACGGGTCGCGTCGGTTGCGTCGGATTCTGCTACGGCGGAGGCGTCTGCAACGCGCTCGCGGTCGCCTATCCTGACCTGGCCGCCTCGGTGCCGTTCTACGGGCGTCAGCCACGTGTCGCCGATGTGCCGCAGATCGAGGCGCCATTGCTGATTCATTACGCCGAGCATGACGAGCGGATCAACACCGGCTGGGAAGCCTACGGCGCCGCGCTCGAGGAGCACGGCAAGGAATTCAGCGTTCACTTCTACCCGAACGCGAACCACGGATTCCATAACAACACGACACCTCGCTACGACGAAGAGGCGGCAAAGCTTGCCTGGGACCGGACTCTGGCCTTCTTCGAAACGCATCTCAGGTAGCAAACAAGACTGGCGGCCGTTCATTTGAACCACAATGTCCCTGTCGTGCTTCGCCAAGAGGCAGCCTGAACGCCTCGACGTAGACCTGCGCAATCCACGCCTGGGCCAAGGCTTCCACGCCACCGAATTGGATTCGATTTTTCCATCGGTGCCAGAAGCATCCTTTGACGGGCACGACAGCACGGAATTTGCGAGCACTGATCGAGGCGACCGGACACGTCGCCAGCATGGCGGGAAATTCGTATACCATGGACATGGAGGGCTCTACGGAGAGCCATCGTCGGCTGCACGCCTCATTCCTTGTCCCCACCCGTCATTGGCTATCGGATCTCCTGATCCCCGATGTCCGGCACGATCCGCCCAGCCTCCCTTGCTCCGCATGATATACACATTGAGGGATGATTTGGGTTGGGTTCGAATTGCATTCGTCCTTGTGAGCGCCTGATCACTGCCGGTCAGGAGAAACGGGATGAACGACCGGCAGGCAAGTGGGGCAATGCGGCCCCGGAAATTCACTGGCAGGATACCGATCCCTGAACGGTTTCATTGCGAAGCGGAACTTCGCTCGCGTCGCTTCCGCATCGATCTCGAATATGAGGACATCGGCGAGGAATTGCTGGCGCTGCGCAAGAAGGCCTACGATCTCTACGGCGCCAGATGCCTTTGGAACATACCCGGTCACGCCACCACGAGGGGCATGCGCGGAATCGCCGCCAGCCTGCAGATGCATGGCGACCTGAACGCGGCACGCCTCGCGGCGGACATCCTTGAGAGGACCGGATTGGAAGACGGGCATGCCGCTTGAAGATTTTCAGAAGGAAATCCTGGAAGTCATCCGGAACAACCGGACCGCGTCCAGCCCGTTCGCCGGCAGCGCGGTCATCCAGCAGCACGGGTTCCACCTGACCGATGATCAGGACATCGTCGCCTCAGTCGATCCTGAACCCGTCATGCAGCTGGATGCACAGGCACTCAGGATCGCCGGGTTCACCGTCGAAGAGACGATGTCCTTTGAAGGTTTCCGGGAATGCCGGGTGACGAAACCAGGAACAGGCACGGCGATCCTTCAATGGGCCCAAGCCCTGTCCCTGGAGTATTTCGCGCCTGTCCCCGATCCGGCCTTCGGTCAACGTCTGCATTTCGCAGACCTGCCTGCCAACGAGACACTGGCTGCGACCGGTCGAGTGGCCATGCGGGACTTCTTTGACCTCTGGATGCTGGACAGGCACGTCATGCCCCTGTGGCGGATGGCATGCGCCGCCAGCGGAAAGTTCCCCCAGGAAGCGCCGCTCTCGCTTGTCGAGATGATAGCCCGCAACCTCGTTTCGGCGGTCGCACGGGACACTTATGAAGCAAAGATCCTGACAACGGCAGATCTGCCGACGGGTGAACCGACGGCGGGACTTCGGGCCGCGATCGACAAGGCGAGGGAGATCCTGTTGCGGATGCCAGGCGAACGTCTCGGCAAGCTGCAGCTAGACGACGAGGCGCAGCCCGTGCTGAGCCTGGAGCCGGTGGAGAAGGGCGGGGACTTGTGGGTTCGTCCCAGGCCGGGCGGAGCGATGCCGGCAATCGAGGGCATGGACGGGGAAATGATCGCGGCCCTTGTCGCTGAATGCGGCGAACACGGTTCCCGATATACGGGATGAAAGGGCTAAAGCGGACGTGAAGAACCCTATGGGCGACGGCGACGACCGCCCGCCCGCCCTTGAGAGGCGATGATGTAGGCGCGCCAAAGGCCAAGGATGCGCGCGGCTGCTCGGTTGCCAGATGCACAGCGGAGTCCGTTCGGACCGCCTCGGCGTTCTCTGCGGAATCGGCTTTGGGTCGACGCACGGGCAGTGCCGTGTGCGGGACGAAATGGTCGAATGGTCCGCCAATAACGGACCCGTCATCCGCAACCATCGATTCCTCCAGCTTCGTGACGTACGTGTGCTCGGGCTGAGTTCGCAGGCCCTGCGCTTGGTCGCTCGGAGAGTCGTCGGAATCCCGCGCCTATTTGCAGCCATCGACAGAAGTGGCCGGACGGATCGGCACCTGGTCGCCACCTACGACGGCGGCATCTGCGATACGTTCGCGGTTGCATATCCTGAACTTGCCGCTCCGGTACCGTTCTGCGGACGCAAGCCATGTGTCGCCGATGGGCCACAGGTCGAGGCGCCACTGCCGATCCATTTTGCCGAGCATGACGAGGGGACGAATGCCGATCGGGAAGACTACGGCGCCACGCATGGGAGCACAGCGAGAATTTCAGCATTCACTTCTACCCGAACGTGAACAGCGGGTGCCATAACAACACGACACGTCGCGATGACGACGGCGCGACGAAGCTTGCCCGAGATCGAACTCTGACCTCCTTCGAAGCGCATCTCAGGTAGCGAACGCAGCTGATGATTGGACCGGTGCGAAGTATTTTCGCTACGTTCCGAAGTCCGTCTCGCCAGTCGTTGGTTCTTCCTTGGCCGGGTCAATCGTTGGTTCTGGTACTGCGTGCGCCCGCACAAGGTTTCGGAATTCCTCGGTTGTCATGCGTTTGGCCGCGACGTCGACCATGGTCTGCGCCGCGTCGATCGGCTCCATTTCCAGGCGGTAGCCGTTCACGGCAAGGGTAGAGACGAAGGTGGCAAAGGCAGTACGCTTGTTCCCATCGACGAACGGATGGTTCCGGATGACGCCCTCGGCGATCGCGCAGGCTGCCTCGATGATATCGCCGGTCTCTGAATAGGCGAGCATCTGCGCTCCTCGCGCAACTGCACTCTCAAGCAGCCCGGAATCGCGAAGTCCGGGCGCCCCGCCGAAGCGGCGCAGTTGAATTCCGTGAAACAGGGCCACCAACCGCGCCGTCGGCAGGACATGGTCGGCGACGGTCTCGACCAGGTGCGCTGCATCCAGCGAAGTCTCTTCCGTCAAGTGCTGAGCCTCTCCGAGGCGAGCGTACGGTATGTCTCAGCATACCGGTCCATGCTTTCCAGCATCGCCGCCACCATCCGCCCGGATGCGGAGGTCTCCTGCGCGATAAGGATTCCATCCTGCAAAGGTGCCATGACGACGCTGTCGCCAACCGCAAGATTGGCCTGCGCGAGCGTGGCCACAGGAATGACGACACCGTGGGAATTTCCGGTCTGCGTGATCTTGGGCATCGAACGCGCCTTCGTCCGTAAGTACAAATGGACTTACAGCATGCGCTCCGCAGGGGCAAGCGCTTCGCGGCATTGGAAATTTCCCGGTGTGATGCATCGGAAAAGGGTCGTGATGCGTCCGCCGGTGCGGGTTCAGCACGAACCGATCCATCGTCGCGGTCCGCAAGTACTATGGTGCCCTTGCTGCGCATCCGGCCATGTTCGGAGAGTCGGTCCTCCGTTACGGCAAGGCGGTCCGGAGTTCGGGAACTGAGAACCCGTTTCCCAATGCGATTGGTGAAGCGCGAAATGGTCGGCGGTCACTGCTCGTTCAGAAGGACGCATTCCGGGACTGGCGTCACGACCTTCCCGTCCACCAGCCATGCATCGAGATTGTCACAGACCAGATCGCCCATGGCCTGCCGGGTTTCCACGGTCGCGCTGCCTATGTGCGGCAACAGCACCACCTTCTCCATGGACTTCAATGCATCCGGAATTCGCGGCTCGTCCTCGAACACGTCAAGCCCCGCCGCGCCCAAGCGACCTTCCTTGAGAGCTTCAACTAGGGCCGCCTCGTCGACCACGCTCCCCCTGGAAACGTTGATGAGGATGCCCTCCGACCCGAGCGCGTCCAGAACCTCGGCATTCACAAGGCGTCGGGTTCCCTCGCCGCCCGGAGTTATGACGAAAAGCACGTCCACCGCGCGCGCCATGTCCGCTAGGTTGTCAAAGTACTGGTACGGCACGCCCTTTCGAGAGCGACTGTGATAATGCACTTCGGCTCCGAACATTTCCGTCATTTTCGCGATTGTCTGCCCTATCCGTCCAAGACCGAGAATGCCGACTTTGCGGCCCCTGATCGTGCGCGCCAACGGATAATTGCCTTTCGTTTCCCAGGCACCCGAACGCGCCCAGCGTTCCGCGGGCAGCAACTCCTTGCTGACCGCAAGCCAAAGCATGATCGCCGTGTCCGCCACCTCGTCGTTCAGGACTTCGGGCGTGTGAGCGACCAGAATGCCGCGGCTCGCCGCAGTGGTGGCGTCGATGTTGTCGTAGCCCACGCCGAAACTCGAAATGACCTTGAGGTTTGGAAGCTCGGCCAGAACGTCGTCCGGAACTCCCCTCATCGTCGCGATCGCAGCGAATTCCGAACCCCGCTCAGCGAGGAACGCTTCATGGTCGGCTGGCAGCTGGACGACATCGAATCCGGCGGCAAGCCGCTTCGCCATGCGCTCCGAGATCTTGCCGAGTTGCAAGAGAGCGGGCCGCTCAGGCATCCTCCACAACCTTCTGGCACTGCGTGCCGAGCCCGTCGATCGTCAGTTCCATCACGTCACCTGCCTTGAGGTATCTTCGCGGATTCATACCCATGCCGACGCCCGGCGGGGTTCCGGTCGAAATCACGTCGCCAGGATGCAGCGTGAACAGCTGCGACAGGTGCGACACGATCTCGGCCACCGTGAAGATCATGGTCTTGGTATTGCCCGCCTGCATGCGCCTGCCGTTCACGTCGAGCTGCATGTCAAGGGACTGAGGATCCGGAATCTCGTCCCTCGTGACCAGCCAGGGACCAGTGGGACCGAAAGTGTCGCAAGACTTGCCCTTGGTCCAGTTCCCGGACAGGTGGATCTGGAAGTGGCGTTCCGACACGTCATTGCAGATGCAATACCCGGCCACATGGTTCAACGCTTCCGCCTCGCTCACATATTTGGCCGTCTTGCCGATCACGGCACCTAGCTCGATCTCCCAGTCGGAACTGGTCGAACCGCGCGGAATGGACACCGGATCATCGGGTCCCGAAATGGCGGAATTCGCCTTCATGAAGAGAATCGGGTGCTCCGGGATCGGCATTCCCGCTTCCTCCGCGTGGTCTCGGTAGTTCAGACCAATGCACATGTACTTCCCAATGCCGCTGACCGGTACGCCCAACCTTGCCTCGCCCTCCGCCTTCGGAAGGGAGGACGCATCTATCGCGCGCAACCGGTCGAGCGACGCATCGTCAAGCATCGAGCCCGATATGTCCGCCACATGCGCGGACAGGTCGCGCAGCGCACCGTCTCCATCGATCAGCCCCGGCTTCTCCTCTCCAGGCATTCCATAACGCACCAATTTCATCCAGGTCATCCTCCGCATTACCGGCATCTGTTCCGTGCCGTCACAGTTCACCTAGCCCGTTTTGGAACCGGTGTCGAACGACCAGCAGCACTTGAAATCAGGCGGTCTTCCAGACAATCTCTGCCGGACAACCAAGGAGGCGCAATTGAAAGTCCTGATCATCGGCGGCGGCGGCATGGTAGGCCAGAAACTGGCGCGGCTGCTGGCCTCGAACCCCCTGTCGAGCGACGACGAGGTCACACTCCTGGACATGGCCTTTCCGGAGATCGGCGCGCCTGCGGCACGTCGTGTGGACGGAAACGTGGCCGATCAGTCATTGATGAAGTCAATGGCAGCCGAGCGATTCGACCTTGTCTACCACCTCGCCGCGATCGTCTCCGGGGAGGCCGAGGCGAATTTCGAACTTGGCTGGAATGTCAACATGGTTGCGTTCAGAGGATTTCTCGAGGCCTTTCGCGCCGAGACGTCCGCATCCGAAGGCACCTACCGCCCAAAGATCATATTCACGTCCTCTATCGCGGTGTTCGGGCCGCCGTTCCCCGAAGAGATCGGTGACGAATTTCCCACGATGCCGCAGACGTCGTACGGAGCGCAGAAGGCAATCTCGGAACTCATGCTCGGCGACTACATCCGCAAGGGCTACTTCGACGGCATGTCCATCCGGCTGCCGACCGTCTGCGTGCGGCCAGGCAAGGCCAACGGCGCCGCATCGTCCTTCTTTTCGGGAATCATCCGCGAACCGCTGAGCCGCAAGGAGGCGATCCTGCCGGTGCAAGACACCGTTCGTCATTGGCATGCCTCTCCCCGTTCAGCCGCCGGGTTTCTCAGGCACGCGGCAACACTGGATCTTGACAGGCTTGGCGGGCACCGGGCGCTCAACATGCCAGGCGTGTCCTGCACCGTGGCGGAACAGATCGAAGCCCTTCGTGACGTTGCGGGCGAAAGCGCCGTTTCCCTAATTAGGTCGGAACCTGATGAAACGATCATGAAGATCGTCGCGGGCTGGCCAAGGAATTTCGCTCCCGAACGCGCCGTCAAGCTTGGATTTGCCGCCGATCCGGACTTCGCTTCGATCGTGCAAACCTATATAGAAGAGGATATGCCCGCAGCGTGACCCCCGGAACGCGCCAGCGGCGCGGACACCGTTTCCGGCGAATGTGCGGCAGATCATGCCATGGTTCAACATCCGTCATATGTCCGGCTGAACAACGCCGACAACGTGGTCACGGCGACCCGGCACCTTGACGTCGGCGCGGTCATCGAAGGTGCCAGGATCACGGCACCGATCGCGTCGGGTCACAAGGTGGCGACAGGCGCGATTCCCAAGGGCGACGAAATCCGCAAATACGCGCAGGTCATCGGCTACGCCTCCAGGCAGATTGCACCGGGAGACCATGTGCATACGCACAACACCGAGTTCCGCAACACGGACATGGACTACGAGTTCGGCACCGATCTTCGCCCGATCGACATGGTGACGGAGGAGGCGCGCGACACGTTCATGGGATATCGCCGCGACAACGGGGGCGTCGGCACCCGCAACTTCATCGCCGTCGTGACCTCGGTGAACTGTTCGGCGACGGCGGCCCGCCGCATCGCCGACGCGTTCGGCCCCGACGAGCTTGCCGACTTCCCGAATGTGGATGGCGTCGTGGCATTCGTTCACGGCACGGGCTGCGGAATGCAGGGAGATGGCGACGGTTTCGAGGCGCTGCAGCGCGTCATGTGGGGCTACGCACGGCATCCGAACCATGCCGGGGTCCTCATGGTGGGTCTCGGCTGCGAGATGAACCAGATCGACTGGCTTCTCGAAGCGTACGGTCTCGAACATGGCCCCCTGTTTCAGACGATGAACATACAGAACGTCGCGGGTCTCCAGCGTACCATCGACCTTGGCATCGAAAGGGTGCGGGCAATGCTGCCATTGGCCAACCAGGCCACGCGCACTCCCTGCCCCACCTCCGAATTGATGGTCGCGTTGCAATGCGGCGGTTCGGATGCATGGTCCGGCATCACGGCAAACCCCGCACTCGGCCATGCCTGCGACCTTCTGGTCGCGCAGGGTGGCACGGGCGTGCTTGCCGAGACGCCGGAAATCTACGGCGCGGAGCACCTTCTGACCCGGCGCGCGGCATCGCGGGAAATCGGCGAAAGGCTCGTCGGGCTCGTGCGCTGGTGGGAAGGCTACACCGCCCGCAACAGGGGCTCGATGGACAACAATCCCTCGCCAGGCAACAAGAAGGGCGGACTGACCACGATCCTCGAAAAGTCGCTGGGGGCGGCGGCGAAGGGTGGCACCACGCCCCTTGCCGGTGTCTACAAGTATGCGGAACAGGTGACGGCAAGGGGCTTCACCTTCATGGACAGTCCCGGCTATGACCCGGCAAGCGTGACCGGACAGATCGCCAGCGGCTGCAACCTCGTGTGCTTCACGACCGGTCGCGGCTCGGCGTTTGGCTCGAAACCCGCGCCAACGGTGAAGGTCGCAACGAATTCGGAAATGTATGCACGCATGAGGGACGACATGGACATCAACGCAGGCGACATCCTGACCGGCGAGGCCACGGTCGATCAAAAGGGCCGCGAGATCTACGAATTCTTCCTCAAGGTCGCCAGCGGCGCGACGTCAAAGTCCGAAGCGCAGGGGCTTGGCGACCATGAATTCGTGCCCTGGCAGATAGGAGCGGTAATGTGATGGCGAACGTCTATGACTTCTCCGGGCAAACCGCGGTCATTACCGGGGGCGCACAGGGCATCGGGCTCGCCTGCGCCCACAGGCTGGCCAAATCCGGCGCCCGGACATGCCTCTGGGACATCAATGTCGAGAAGGCCAAGGCCGCGGCAGACGGCATCAATGGAGCACGGGCCGTCCTCTGCAACGTCACCGATTATGCGTCCGTCACGGCCGCATGCGCCGAGACGAAGGCGGCGCTCGATCACATCGACATTCTCGTGAATTCCGCCGGCATTGCCGGACCCGTTACCGCAATCGAGGAATATGACACCGAAGTCTGGGACCAGGTCATCGCCGTCAATCTCACGGGCACCTATCACACGAACAAGGCCGTGCTGCCGGGAATGAAGGCCCGAAACTACGGGCGAATCGTCAACATCGCGTCGATTGCCGGCAAGGAAGGCAACCCGAAGGCCACGCATTACGCGGCCTCAAAGGCCGGGGTCATAGGCTTCACCAAGGCGCTCGGCAAGGAGGTGGCCGAACACGACATCGCCGTAAACTGCATCACGCCGGCCGTGGCAAACACCGAGATCCTCGAACAGGTCACCGAAGAGTTCATTGAGTTCATGCTGTCGAAGATCCCGCGTGGGCGATTCGTCGAGGTGGAGGAAATCGCCAACATGGTGGCCTGGATGTCGTCCAGGGAATGCAGCTTCACGACCGCTGCCGTCTTCGACATTTCGGGCGGGCGGGCGACATACTAGGAGCAGATGCATGCTGGGCACGATCAGCGGATTTGACCGCATAGGAGAGGAGAACGCATTCGCCGTGCTCGCGCGGGCGGGAGAACTGGCCGCAGACGGCAAGGACGTCATCAACCTGGGCATCGGCCAGCCGGATTTCCCGACCCCCGCAAACATCGTGGAGGCAGCGGTAAAGGCGCTCCGCGATGGCCAGCATGGCTACACGCCCGCGACCGGCATCCCGGAACTTCGGGAGGCCGTCGCTGCCGACATTCACCGGCGCTTTGCGATCGAGGTGAACCCGGACAACGTCCTGATCGTGCCGGGAGGCAAGGTGACGATGTTCGCTGCCATCCTGATGTTCGGCGAGCCCGGGAGGGACATCCTCTACCCCGATCCAGGATTTCCGATCTACCGCTCGATGATCGAGTTCACCGGCGCGCGGCCCGTTCCGATTCCGATACGGGAAGAGAATGGATTCGCTTTCTCGGCAGAGGAAGCGCTTTCCCTCATCACATCGAGCACGCGCCTCGTCATTCTGAACTCTCCCGCGAATCCGTGTGGCGGCGTCACGCCAAGGGCCGAGGTCGACGCTTTGGTGTCCGGCCTTGCCGAACGGCCCAACGTGGCTCTCCTCTCCGACGAGATCTACGACCAGATGCTCTATGACGGAGAGGATCATGTTCCGCTTCTCGGCTATCCCGAGATCCGCGACCGCGTCATCCTGCTGAACGGCTGGTCAAAGACCTATGCCATGACCGGCTGGCGGATGGGATATTCGGTCTGGCCTGCCGGACTCTATGAGAAGGTCCGAAAGCTCGCCGTGAATGCGTGGTCCTGCGTGAATGCGCCGGCCCAGCATGCTGCCATCGAGGCCTTGACCGGGCCGCAGGAGGCGGTGGGCGAGATGGTGGCGGAGTTCGATGCCCGCCGGAAACTCGTGGTCGATCTCCTGAATGACATTCCAGGCGTCTCTTGCGTCACGCCAAAGGGTGCATTCTATGCCTTTCCGAACATCACTGGCACCGGCCGATTGGCCAAGGAGCTTGCGTCGGATCTCCTGGAGGAGCCCGGCGTGGCGACCATAGGCGGTCCCGATTTCGGCATCCTGGGCGAGGGTTACCTCCGTCTCAGCTACGCCAACAGCCAAGACAACATCCGCGAGGCGCTGGCGCGCATGCGCATGTATCTGGCCGAGGAGTGAGACATGACGAAGCCCGCCATTGGCATGATCGGTGTCGGCCTCATGGGGCACGGCATCGCCAAGAACATCGTCGAGGCAGGCTATCCTCTGACGGTCGTTGCGCATCGAAAGCGAGAGGCGGTCGATGACCTTGTTGCGCGCGGAGCAGCCGAGGCAAACTGTGTCAAGGAACTTGCAGAACAGTCTGAAATCATACAAATATGCGTGACTGGCTCATTGCAGGTCGAAGAACTTGTCAGGGGCCCGGGCGGACTTTTGGACGGACTCCGGCCAGATGCGGTGATTGTCGACTGTTCGACCTCCGACCCGGTCTCCACCCTGGCACTGGCGGGCGAAATCGAGGCTGCAGGCGGACACATGGCGGACGCGCCCTTGTCCCGCACGCCCAAGGAGGCGTGGGAAGGAACGCTCGATGCGATGGTTGGCGCCAGTCCCGAAACGTTCAAGCGCATCAAGCCCGTGCTCGAGTGCTGGGCAGGCGTCATCGTGCATCTCGGCGAGGTCGGACTCGGCCACAAGATGAAGCTCATCAACAATTTCATCGCGATGGGCTACGGCGCGCTCTACGCGGAGGCCTTGGCACTTGCACGCAAGTCTGGCCTGACGCCGGAGCAGGTCGACAGCGTGATACGGCCTGGACGCATGACGAACGGCTTCTACGAAACCTTCATGAAGTGGACGCTGGAACGCGATGAGAACGCGCACAGGTTCGCGATCTCGAACGCGCACAAGGACATGCGCTACGTGACCAGCCTGGCGAATTCGGTCGGGGCGCTCAACCCGATCCAGTCGGCGGTCAGGAACTCCTTTGCCGCAATGGACGCAGCCGGCGAAGGCGACAGGTTCGTGCCAATGCTCGCGGACTTCATTGCACGCGCAAACGGCCTTGAAGTGGACGGCCCTTGAACCGGATTGTCCCGGCTTCAGACCGTCAGGCAAGGGACTGATTGCAATCGCTTGGGACGCTCAGGCCAGGAATCCGCACGCCAAGGTCGGATCGACCGGATCGTGGCCGACGACGGCACCGTTTTGCTGTGGGCAAATTCCAGTCACGGCGCCAGGTTCCGGTCTTTATGAAGACCGGCCTGAGATGCCGCCTACCGTTCCAGCACCGCAGATGCGTCCGACTTGAATTCTCACCTTGAAGAATTGCCACGTGCAATCCGGAACGGGCGGATCGTACCCAGCTTCGGACTCCATTGCTCCAGGTCAGATCCGGCCCTTCCATGGCACCAGCCATCTTTCGCACCGGCGCATCAGCATGTCGATGCCGAACCCGATGATCCCGATCAGTATGATGCCCATGAGAACAACATCGGTGTCCTGGAACTTGGATGCCGCCACGATCATCTTGCCGACGCCTTTTTCCGCCGCGACAAGTTCGGCGGCAACGACGGTGCCCCAGCAGACCCCCATGGCGACCCTTGCGCCGGTGAAGATCTCCGGGAGCGAGTTCGGCACGATGACATGCCGCATGATCTGAAGCGGGGATGCGCCCAGTGAATACGCGGCGTGGACCTTCGATATCGCGACGCCTGAAACCCCGGCGCGGGCCGCGATTGCCATGATCCAGAGCGCGGCCAGGAAGAGCAATATGATCTTGCCCTGCTCGCCGATGCCGGCCCAGATGATGACGAGCGGAATCAGAGCCAGCGGCGGCACCGGTCGCATGAACTCGACGATTGGATCGAACCAGCCGCGAAACCAGTTCGATAGCCCCATCGCATAGCCAAGCGGGATGCCGACAAGCGCGCCCAGGAGAAAGCCCACAATGACCCGGAAAAGCGAATAGCTCAGGTGCTCGGCCAAGGTGACGTTCTGGTATCCCTCGCGGCTGATCGACAGAAGCCTGCGCCACACGCTGTCCGGTGCCGGAAGCCAGATATCCTCCATCTGCCAGCCCTTGCCCGGCTCGAAGTTGAGAGTTCCCTTGTCCGTCAGCGCGACGCGGCCGAATCCGGTGTCGACATCGGCCTCGCGCGTCAACGGAACGCCATTTATGGCAACGATCTTCGCGCCATCATTGCGGGTGGCTTCGTCATTTGCGTCCCATCGAAGCAGCTTGGTGCGGTAGGCTTGGACGATGAGCACGTCATTCTTGGCAAAACCGTCGCCCGGCGGGACTTCGGGAGTCTCGGGCACCTCGCCGGTGCGATGCACGATCACTGTCACGGCCGCGTCATCACGCGCACCGTTCCCTTCTTCGACCGTGTAGACGAATTCCGCCTCGCCCACGAACGGTCCTGGCGCATGAAGGAAGCCCGGCAGCCAGCCGCTGCCCGTGAACGCGCCCCAGATCACGAACACGAGGACCACCGATATGACCGATGCTGACTTGTCCGAGATTACCGCGCTTTCGTCGCCGAACGTCACGGTCTTGAGGGAAGTGTAGTCCTGTGCGCGCGTCAGCCGATTGCGGATGACGCGCCAGGCCAACATGAAGAGCAGGATGATCGCCACGTAGCCGATGATCGCGGGCAGGGCGGAGACAACCGACAGGAAGAGGACGGCAAGTTCACGGATCAGGTCCGAAAAGATCTGTGTCATGTCAGGCAGCCTCCTCGCTGCGGCCCATGATCTCCTCCTCCATGTCCCAGATCATGCCAAGGATTTCCTCGCGCCTCTCGCCGAAATCTGGAAGCTTCTTGATCTCCCGGAGATCCTTGCCCACACCGAGATCGGCAAATGGAAGATGGTATTCCCGGTGAATGCGGCCGGGACGGGGCGCCATGACCAGAAGGTGTTCGCCCAGCAACAGGGCTTCCTCCACCGAGTGCGTGATGAGAATGATCGTCTTGCCCGTCTCCTTCCAGAGCTTCAGCACAAGGCCCTGCATCTTCTCCCGGGTGAGCGCGTCAAGCGCACCCAGCGGCTCGTCCATGAGGATGACGTCCGGATCGTTCGCAAGGCACCGGGCGAGCGCAACGCGCTGCTGCATCCCGCCCGACAGCTCATAGACCATCTTCTCCTTGAAGTCCTGGAGCCCGACCACATCGAGGAGGTGATCCACGTTCTCTCGCCACTCCGCAGCCCTCTTGCCGGCCATTCGGGGTCCGAAGCTGACATTGTCGCGAACGCTCATCCACTCGAACAGCGCACCCTGCTGGAACACCATGCCGCGCTCCGCGTCCGGCCCCTCGACCCTGTGCCCGTTGAGCACGACCTCGCCTTCGGTCGGTGCGAGGAACCCGGCAACGATGTTGAGCAGCGTGGTCTTGCCGCAGCCGGAAGGCCCTAGAACACTCATTATCTCACCCTGCTTGATGCTGAGCGACACGTTCTGAAGTGCCTGCACATGCCCGCCGTTCGGCAGGTCAAATCGCATCGACACGTCCTGAATCTCTAGCCCCGACATCGCATCTCCTCCGGTCCTTGAGCGTCGGCGGGCGAGCGTCCCCGCCTTGAAGTGCCCGCACGAAGAGGATTCGTGCGGGCGAGAGGCAGATTACATGCCCTTTGCGGCCTCGAGCGGACCGGTATTCACGGCGTTCTCGTAGCTGTCCAAAGCGGAAGGAATCGATCCTGCGCCAACGAACACCTCGGCCACGCCCCTCATGAAATTCTGGGCGCCGCCGCCCAGCCACTTCGCGCTGAGCTGCTCCTCCACAGGCGGAAACACGAACGTCGCGAGCGTGGACATCGTGTCTTCCTCGGACATGCCAGCATCCTGTGCGATGACGGGAAGCATCTTGGCGTGGTTCGATTCATCCGCCCACATCGCGTTGGCTTCCGCCGTGACCGCGAGGAACTTCGCGAGCATTTCGCTTTCCTCGGCAACGAACGATGCCGGAGCGGAGGTCACGTCGAAGACAAGGATTCCCAGCTCTTCCTTCTCGGCGCCCGTGAGCAGGATATTGCCATGTTCCTTCATCCGGCGAAGTGCGCCACCCCAGCCGCACGCCATGTCGAGCGAGCCTTGCGCAAGGGCCGCAGCACCTTCCGCAGGAGCCATGTCGACAATCTCCATCGTCGTGATGTCGACGCCGAAATGGTTCATCTGGTTGAGGAACCCGTAGTGCGCCGCGGTGCCAAGCGGCACGGAGACCTTCTTCCCGGCAAGTTCGCCGGCCGAGTTCTTGTCGATCTCAAGTGCGCTTGCCACCACGCAGTTGTCGTTTTCGGAATAGCTCACTGCCACGTCGACGATTTGCAGGTCCTGGCCCGCAGAAGTTGCAACCACGAAGGGCGGCACGCCCTGGCTCACCGCGATCTGAATGTCGCCCGATGCCATCGCCGCCGACATTGCGGTGCCGGTGTCGAAGCTCACCCAAGTGACCGGTGCACCGAGCGCCTCGTCATACATGCCTTCAACCTTGGCATATTGGAAAGGCATCGGCCACTCCAGAAAGTAGGCCACGGTGATGCCGTGGCTGTCCGCTCCGGCCGATGCCGCGGAAAGCGAAATCGCAGTACCAACCGCGAAAGATTGCAGCGTCTTCTTGTTCATTCAAGTTCTCCATGATTCGTGCCGGCAGATTCCATGAACTTGCGCGGCCCCGGCCACCCACGCCAAGTCTTGTCGGTCAAAATGGGACGCTCTTTCACATCAGATGGCAAGTCCATCATTTTCTGTCCCAAACGGCAGAGAATGCGTTTTCGCGCCGCTCGTCAACCTATTGATTGAAAGGCCGTCTGCTGCAGCCAGGGTGACGGCACCCGCCAAAGTCGTCAGAGGCATGGTTCTGCGGCTCGCTGCCATGAAGTCGGCAGCCGATGTCGCAAAGCGACGTGGTCACTTGTCCGGATCGTGCTCGATCTGCGCGGCTGCGCTCTCGCTGTCGTCAAACGAGACGCCTATGGACTTGTTGGTGCGCGCGCCGAGATCCTTCAGCCTTTCGACTTGACTCAAGAGATTGCCCCGTCCGCTGGAAAGCTGCCCCAACGCTCGCTTATGCGAGTCCAGCGCCTGATCAAGCCGCTTGCCGACATCCGTCATGTTGTCAACGAAGCCAACGACCTTGTCGTAGAGCCGTCCGGCCCGTTCGGCAATGGCTTCGGCATTCTGGTTGCGTCGCTCGACCGCCCAGACATGCGCAATCGTCTTCAGCGCCATCATCAGCGTCGTCGGGGTCGCGATCGTGACGTTCCTCTCCAGCGCATATTCGGTCAATTGGCCGTCCACGCGCAGCGCCTCGGAAAGCGCACCCTCGATCGGAACGAACAGGATGACGTAATCGACCGTGGAGTCCTCGGCATGCTGGTAGCCCCTTGCATCCAAGTCGTCTATGTGGCGCTTCAGCGAGTCGACATGCCGCTTGCGCGCGTTCGATGCCTCCTCCTCGTCTTCCGAGTTCACCGCATCCGTGTACGCCACCAGCGACACCTTGCTGTCGACGACCAAGGTCTTCCCGCCCGGGATCTTCACGACGACATCCGGGCGGAGCCGGTCGCCTTCGTCGCTCACCCTGTGGGCCTGGGTATCGTATTCCTCTCCCTCGCGCAGGCCCGAGCGTTCCAGGATGTTCTCAAGTATCATTTCTCCCCAGGCGCCCTGCCGCTGCCGATCGCCCTTCAAGGCGCGTGTCAGCGCCACCGCTTCATGGGAAATCGCTTCGGACCGCCTGCTGAGCTGTTCGATTTCGGCCTTGAGCCTGGCTCGGTCCTCGATCGTGGCCTTGTGGACGGCCTTGAGTTCCTTTTCGAAGTGACCGACATGCTCCTTCAGTGGCGTCAGCGCCACATTGAGCCTCTCGAGATTGACCTTCGAAAACTGCTCACCCTGTACCTTCAGGGCTTCCGCTGCCAGCGCCTTGAACTTGGCCTCCATGTCTTCACGGACCCTGGTCAGCATCTCGATCTTCTCTTCCGATGCCGCTCGTTCCGCCTTCATCTCGGTTTCAAGTTCCGAGATTCGCTTGGACAACCCGATCTGCTTCTCCGTCTCTTCGTCGAGTCTCTTGCGGAGCTTTGACAAGTCGCCGTTCAGCCGCTCGGTTTCTGCCCTTCGCTCGATCGCAAGCGCCTCGTGCTTGTCGGCGCTGCTTCGCGCTTCGACAAGCAGTTCATCCTTCTCCCTGGCGTCCCTCTTCAAGGAGGACATCTCGGACTGCAGCGCGCCGGCATCGCCTCTTGGACGACGAAACAGGGCGTAGGCGACCAGCAGTCCCAGTACTACAACCCCTGCAAATGTCAGCGTCGACGTGTCGATTCCCATTGCCCGAATGCCCTTCTGCCAAGCCTTGCAACTACGTATCCCGATTGGCGAACCTGGTCGAATCCACGGTCAAGTCTCATTGTGACTTATCTTGGCTCCCGCAAACATACTTCACGCCCGCGCACTTCGGGCACGTTTCCGTAGACACCTCCTACCGCGCTCACAATGCGCGCAGGTCCTCGCCCGAAACCAACGCGACGGCCTCGAAATCATCTGGCCGGCGATAGCGGACGCGCACCGCCTCTCGCAGGCCGTGCATGTTGATTGACAGTGCTGCCTCCGGTCAATGCAGTTCTGCCGCGCCATCAAGAATCCTTATCGCAAATCACCGGACAACCGGAATCAGCCGAAATTGCGCGTTCAATGTCGAAACCACGGTGACTCAGGATTGGAATTCGGATTCGATCGCGATCGCGGTTGCTTCCCCGCCCCCAATGCAGATCGAGGCCACGCCTTTCCGCGCCCGTCTCGCCTGCATGGCACCGAGCAGTGTCACGATGATGCGTGCGCCTGATGCCCCGATCGGGTGGCCGAGCGCCACGGCGCCACCATGCACGTTCAGGCGCTCATGCTCTATGCCCATCTCCCGCATCGACACCAAGGGAACGCAGGCGAATGCCTCGTTTATTTCAAACAGGTCAACGGTGTCGAGATCCCAGCCAACCCTTTCGAGAAGTGCGCGCTTGGCAAAGACCGGAGCAGTAGTGAACCAGCCGGGCTCGCCAGCGAAGGCTGCATGTCCCGCGATCCGGGCGACCGGTGTCAATTCCATCGCCTCGGCAACCGAGGCGCGTGCCAGCACCAGTGCTGCAGCACCATCATTCATAGACGAGGAAGAGGCTGCCGTGATTGTCCCATTCTTCCTGAAGGCGGGACGCAAGCTGGGAATCCTGTCCAAGTCTATCTGCCGGGGACCTTCGTCGCTGTCCACGATCTTCTCACGCTTCCCCTTCACGGCGACCGGCGCGATTTCCCAGTCAAAGCGTCCCTCGGCGGCAGCTTGCTTCGCGCGCGTCACGCTTTCGATTGCGTACGCGTCCTGATCGTCGCGCGTGAACTGGAATTTCTCGGCACAATCTTCACCGAACGTGCCCATGGACCGCCTGCTGCCGTCCGCAGCAATCTCAAATGCGTCCTCCAGCCCGTCGAGCATCATGTGGTCGAGCATCTTCGTGTGGCCGATCCTGGCACCGGACCGGCCGGCGGGAAGGAGGTAGGGAGCACCAGACATGCTCTCCATGCCGCCCGCCACAACCACGTCGACGGTTCCGACGGCAATCGCGTCATGGGCCTGCATGACCGCCTTCATCCCGGAACCGCACACCTTGGAGACCGTCGTGCACGGAACCGAATCCGGCAGACCGGCACCGAGGGCGGCCTGTCGCGCAGGGGCCTGCCCGAGACCGGCGGGCAGAACATTGCCAATCAGGACCTCGTCGACCTTGGCCTTGTCGACTCCCGCGTCGCGGACGGCGGCATCAATCGCAATTGACCCGAGCTCCGTCGCCGGAACACGCGAAAGCTCGCCCTGAAAAGCTCCAAGCGGCGTGCGCGCCGCACCGCAAATCATGATCGGGTCCGAAACATCCATTGCGCCCATCCTCAGGCTCCTCCCGTGCCAGCCCACCGTGGCTTGCGCTTTTCCAGAAACGCCGCGATGCCCTCGCGCGCTTCTTCCGTTTCCCAGGTGTCCGCGAGACGTTGGATCGACGCCTCGATGACCGCATCGTCGATCCGCGGCCCCAGTGAACGGACAAGTGCCTTCGCGCGACCCGGAGGTCCCTGCGGAAGCTCCAGGAATGGCGCCACCTCGTCGGCGATGGCCGCATCCATCTCCTCCGGCTCCACCGCTCTTGCGACGATGCCCAGTGCCGCTGCCTCGTCACCGCGGAACACCCTTCCGCTCATGACCACCTGCCTCGCGCGCGCCTCTCCAATTCGCGCAACGACATAGGGGCCGATCGTGGCCGGAATCAGTCCGAGCCGCGTTTCCGTCAGTCCGATCCTGCAGTCGCGGGACGCGATCGCAATGTCGCAGACGCAGGCCATTCCCACTCCACCGCCGAGCGCCGCGCCCTCAACACGGCCTATGAGAGGCAACGGCATTTCGTTCAGGTCCTTTAGCATCATGGCCAGGCGTCGCGCTTCCGCCATGCGCGTTTTCCGGTTCGCGTTGATCTGGGCCTTCATCCAGGTCAGGTCGCCGCCCGCGCAGAACATTCCACCAGCACCCGAAAGGACGACCACCCGCATGTCCCTGCGGTCGCACACGAGCCGTGTGAAGGCGGCAAGCTCGTTCATCATCTGTGCTGACAATGCGTTCCGCCGCTCCGGGTTGTTGAGCCTGAGATCGGCGACGCCGCGCTTGTCGACGTCAACGGATATCGCTTGGAACTTATGCATGCGCATTTCTAACCGGCTCTCAGGCGCCGCGCAAAGCGGGCGGCCTCCCCCAGCGCGTCGGCGTCAATTCCCGTTTCAAATCCTTCCGCGTCCAGCAAGCCCGCGACCGCCTCGGTCGCTACGTTCCCTCGCGCTCCCGGGGCATAGGGGCAGCCGCCAATCCCGCCGGCCGAAGCGTCGAACGTCCGAATGCCAAGCGCAAGAGCCGCCATGATGTTGTCGAGCGCACGTCCGCCCGTGTCGTGAAAGTGTCCCGCAACCTGCACTGCCGGAACCTCCGAGAGAACGAAATCGAGCATGGCCGAGACGGATTCCGGGGATCCCTTGCCGATCGTGTCTCCGAGAGAGATTTCGTAACACCCCATGTCCAGCAGCGCCCTGGCAACCTCGGCCACTGAACCCGGTGCAACCGCGCCCTCGTAGGGACAGTCGGTGACGCAGGACACGTAGCCTCGCACTGGCACGCCTTCGGCAGCCGCGCGGTCCACGATCGGGCGAAAGCGCTTGAAGCTCTCGGCGATGGAGCAATTGATGTTCTTCTGACTGAACGTCTCGGATGCAGCCCCGAAGACCGCCACCTCGTCTGCACCTGCGGCAAGTGCGCGTTCAAGACCCTTCATGTTGGGCGTCAGCGCAGTGTAGGCCACGCCGTCTCGCCTGGTGATTCCGGCCATGACCTCAGCGCCGTCCGCCATCTGCGGCACCCATTTTGGCGAAACGAAGCTCGCCGTCTCGATCTTGCCGAGACCGGATCCGGAAAGGGCGTCGACAAGCGCGATCTTGTCCTCTGTCGGAATGACACGCGCCTCGTTCTGCAAACCGTCGCGCGGCGCCATTTCGAAGATCAGCACCCGATCGCTCATGCGGAGGTCTCCAGTTCGAGTAGCGGCGCGTCCTGCATGACCTGCTGGCCTTCGCTCACGCTCACGCGTGCGACCACGCCATCCCGTGGCGCCTTCAGGACATGATCCATCTTCATTGCCTCGAGAACGGCCAGCGGCGCGCCCTTCGCGACCTCGTCGCCCGGACGAACAACCACCTTCACGACGCGACCGGCGAGTGGGGCAAGGATCGCGTCGGCGGAATCGGCATGCCCGCTGCCTTCTGGAGCGGCCATGGTGAATCGGCGCATGCCACCTTTCCGGTCCACGGTCACGACTCGTCCGTCACGATTGACATGCGCCTGCACACGGCGACCGTCGACAACGCAGGTCAGTTCGTCGCCCTTCCAGGACACCTCCGAAATCGCGACCTCGCCAAGTGGCGTTCGCACATGCCGATGGCCACCGATCGTCTCGACGGTGACGAAGTCGTCCTCCCCGAAATGCACGACTTGTCGCGCTGGACCGTAGAGACGGAAATTGCTCAACGTCCTGTAGGGATCACGAGAAGCGCGGGGCTCGGGGCGAAGCACCGCCAGAGCCGCAAGGGCAAGGTCCAATGCCTCGGCCTCCGGCGGCTGCACCAGGGATGCGCTCTTTCTGCCAATCAATCCCGTGTCCACCGCGCCACTCGCGATGTCTTCGTCACTTGCAAGGCGGACAAGGAAGTCCCGATTGGTCTCGATTCCTGCGATCCTTGTGCATTCAAGAGCCTTGCCCAGTCGCCGCAACGCGTCCTCCCGGGTCTCGCCGTGGGCGATGAACTTCGCCATCATCGGATCATAGTGGGACGAGATCGTGTCACCTTCCCTGACACCTGAGTCCACGCGCGCACCATCGCCGAAGCGCAGGCAATCAAGGCGACCGACTTCCGGAAGGAAGCCGTTGGCCGGATCCTCCGCATATAGGCGCGCTTCGACCGCGTGACCTGCGATGTTCAGGTCGTTCTGGGCAAACGGCAAGGCGGCGCCATCGGCGACCGCGATTTGCAGCGCCACGAGATCCAGCCCCGTCACGAGTTCCGTCACCGGGTGCTCGACCTGGAGCCGCGTGTTCATCTCCATGAACCAGAAGGCGTCCGTTGACGGGAACTCCGTTCCGTCGACTATGAACTCAACCGTCCCGGCTCCCACGTAGTCAACCGCCCTTGCTGCGGCTACGGCGGCTTCACCCATGGCCGCGCGCAGCTCGTCCGTCATTCCGGGCGCAGGCGCTTCCTCGATGACCTTCTGGTGGCGTCGCTGCAGCGAGCAATCGCGTTCGAACAGGTGAACGACATTGCCGTAACCGTCGCCAAGGATCTGCATCTCGACATGCCTGGGCGACTGGATGCACCTTTCGATGAGACAGGCCGGATCGCCGAAACTGGCCTCTGCCTCGCGCCGTGCACCTGCCAATGCCTCCTCGAAGTCATCGAGCCGCTCAACGCGGCGTATCCCCTTGCCGCCTCCGCCGGCGCGGGCCTTGACCAGGACGGGGAAACCGATCTCCGCAGCACGCTCTGCAAGAAAGGCCGGATCCTGCCCGGACCCGTGATAGCCCGGGACAACGGGAATGCCCGCATCCTCCATCAGGGCCTTTGCCTCGTCCTTGAGGCCCATGGCGCGGATGGCCATAGCCGAGGGACCGATGAAGACGAGGCCGGCCTTCTCAACCGCCTCGACAAAGTCCGGGCTCTCGGAAAGGAACCCGTAGCCCGGGTGTATGGCCTCGGCCCCGGTCGCGAGTGCGGCCTCGATGATCGCCTCGCCGTTCAGGTAGCTTTCGGCCGCAGGCGCAGGTCCGATGCGCACCGCATCATTTGCGATGTCCACATGAAGGGCCCCTGCGTCAGCATCCGAATGGACGGCCACTGTCCCGATGCCGAGGTCTCGGCAGGTCCTGACCACGCGCACGGCGATCTCACCCCGATTGGCAATGAGGATTCTCTCAATCGGCATCGGTGTTCAAGTGCTGCATCGCATCCTGCAAATGGCGCTCCATTGCGGTATCGAAGCAGACGAGTTTGCAGTCGAGATGCGTCGGCCTGACGGCCCGGAGCGCCACGCGGGCCGCGCGATCGGCCGGAAACCCGTAGACACCCGTCGAAATGGCTGGAAAGGCGATGGAGGCGCAGCCATGCCTTTCCGCAAGGCGAAGCAACTTCACGTAGCAGGATCGGAGCAGCGCCTCTTCGTCCTGGTCGCCGCCCCGCCAGACGGGGCCGACGGTATGAATGACGAAGCGGGCCGCCAGTTTGTGGCCCGCGGTGATCTTCGCCTGACCCGTCTCGCACCCGCCTAGGGTCCGGCACTCTTCGAGAAGTCCCGGGCCGGCGGCCCGGTGTATCGCGCCGTCCACCCCGCCTCCGCCGAGCAGCGACGGATTGGCAGCGTTGACGATGGCGTCGACGTCGAGCGTTGTGATGTCTGCTTGAAGGATTTCGATTGGCATGGGCTACATCCTGAAAATGCCGAACCGGGTTTCGGGGATCGGCGCGTTGAGCGCGGCACCGAGCGACAGTCCGAGTATCTCGCGACTGTTGCGGGGATCGATGATTCCGTCGTCCCAGAGGCGCGCGCTGGCATAGAGTGCGTGGCTCTGACGGGCGAACATCTTCTCCGTCGGGGCACGGAAGGCCGCCTCTTCCTCCTTCGACCATTCCTTGCCCTGCTTCTCCATGGCCTCACGCTTGACAATGCCCAGCGTACGGGCCGCCTGTTCGCCACCCATCACGGCAATGCGGGAGTTTGGCCACGTCCACAGGAAACGGGGAGAATAGGCGCGCCCCGCCATCCCGTAGTTCCCGGCGCCATAGGATGCGCCGACGATCAGCGTCACCTTCGGCACAGCGGTTGTGGACACGGCCGTCACCAACTTTGCACCGTGCCGCGCGATGCCGCCTTGCTCGGCCTGACGACCCACCATGAACCCGGTGATGTTCTGCAGGAAGACCAGCGGAATGCGGCGTTGGCTGCAAAGCTCGATGAAATGCGCACCCTTCTGGGCGCTCTCCGCAAACAGCACTCCGTTGTTGGCGACGATGCCGACGGGAATGCCGTAGACATGGGCAAATCCGCAAACGAGCGTTTCTCCGAACCGGGCCTTGAACTCGTCGAATCGGCTACCGTCAACCACGCGGGCGATGACCTCTCGAATATCATAGGGCGTGCGCTGGTCGGCAGGCACGACGCCGATCAGTTCCGCAGGGTCATGGGCGGGTAGTTCCGGGGCCTGCCGGTCCGGAATGGCGCCATAGGCCGCGCCGAGATGGGACACGATCCGGCGCGCGATTTCGAGCGCATGGGCGTCATCTTCCGCGAGGTGGTCGGCAACGCCGGACACGTGTGTGTGCATCTCCGCTCCGCCGAGCTCTTCCGCGCTCACCTCCTCGCCGGTTGCAGCCATCACCAATGGCGGCCCGGCCAGGAAGATCGTGCCCTGGTTGCGGACGATGACAGTCTCGTCGCTCATGGCGGGGACATAGGCGCCGCCTGCCGTGCAGGATCCCATGACAACGGCGATCTGGGGAATGCCTTCGGCACTCATGTTCGCCTGGTTGTAGAAGATGCGTCCGAAGTGATCGCGGTCCGGGAATACCTCGTCCTGGCTGGTCAGATTCGCGCCTCCGCTGTCGACGAGGTAGACGCAAGGCAATCGGTTTGCCTGGGCGATTTCCTGGGCGCGAAGATGCTTCTTGACCGTCATTGGATGGTAGATGCCGCCCTTCACGGTTGCATCGTTGGCGAACACCATCACGTGCCGACCGGCGACCAGGCCGATGCCGGCAATTGCCCCCGCCGCAGGCACCTCGCCCTCGTGCATGCCATGCGCCGCGAGCAGCCCTATCTCCAGAAACGGCGATTCCGGATCGAGCAGCCCCTCCACCCGGTCCCTGGGCAGCATCTTGCCGCGTGCGAGATGGCGGGCGCGGGCCCGCTCCCCGCCGCCCGCGAGGGCTATCTCCGCCGCCGCCTCGAACTCGGCCAGACGGACCTCCATCTCCGCCCGGTTTGCGGCGAAGTCATCCGAAGCCGTGTCGATGCGGCTCTCGATCTTCATGGCGGCAACGTCGCCAATCCGACGGATTGCAGTGCCGCACCGAGATAGAGTTCCACGACCTCGTCGCGTGTCAACCGTCCGTTCTCACAATACCAGACTGTAACGCCGGTCATCATTGCCAGGAGCATTCTCGCGTGAACGGCGGCATCTCCTATGGCGAACAGGCCCTCCGCGGATCCATCATCGAGGATCGTTCGCAGCATGTGTTCGTACCGGTTCCGCAGAGCGACGATCCGTGCCCGGTTTCCTGGGTCCAAGGAACGAATCTCCATGTATGCGAGGAACACGTCATCCGGGTAGTTCAGGTGATGGGCAACGTGGTGACGCACGAAGGCTTCCAGCCGGGGGCGGGTTCCGCCGACGCCGGCCATTGCCGTGTCCAGTGCCTCAAGGAGAGCAACCATGTGCGTTTCCATAAGGTCGGACAGAAGCGCCTGCTTGCCTTCGAAGTGGTTGTAGAGGCCACCCTGCCGCATGCCGATAGCGTCGGCGAGGTCGCGCATCGAAACCGCGTTGTATCCGCGCTCCGCGAACAGCCGAAGCGCCGCCTTTCTGATCTTTGCCTTCGTGTCCTTGCTTTCGAGCATGTGTGCATCGTGAAAGTGAATGACTGTTCATTCATATTCGTGCTGAATCCGAATTGCAAGACCCGGACGTCAGGCAAATGAATGCGAGATTGCCCTCTCAGCAAGCGCGGCCCATTGCCCCGCCGGAAACATGCTGGATGCCCGAAATCATCCCGAACTTCGCTCACGGCAACAGCAATGCGCTGTGACGAGACTACGCGATCTCTTAGCGGAGTTCTCGACCCTGCGTTCAAACTCACCCAAACCCTGAAACTCAACGCCAAACCCGGATTCCCTGATGCGCGGACGATGGAGTCCCCGTCTCTCCGACTGATGCCTTGACCGCCCGGGCTGAAAAATCTGCATCGCCGCGTTGCCCAAGACGCAAACCAAACAGCTCCTGTCCGTACCGGTTCGCCTGCCAACTGGAAAATTCGGATGGCCTGACGCGGTACCGCGAGAAATTGCCGTCGTGAAGCCTCAGAAGCTCCCGCTCCACGACCTCCCGAAATCGCTCGCGCTCCGCGTCGTCGACATGTTCCTCCACCCAAGCGGCAATGTAGGCGCAAATATCAATCGTATGCGCAAGAAAACTTGCGCATGGACTCAATGTTGCGCGTAAAGCTCGGGCAATCGAGACGCCGAGACACACCGACACCAACCCCCGCCGCAATCCGCCGGGTCAAGTTCCCAAGCGCCTCACCTGAATTCCTAGTCTGGAACTGCCAAATCAACCGGCAGCCTCAATGAGACATCCTGGCGCAAGCGGCGGCGCTTGTCGGGGCAGCGAGCCGCGTGACGGACACGATTCACGCGGTCAGGGCACGACTATTTGGGGCGATCACGCACGATCAGCGCGGCCATTGCGGAACTGCTTCCCCATATTGGTGGTGTTCGTAACTGCTCACCCCTCCCTGGAGGCGGGTTTGGGGTTGTGCAATTTGATCATGTCTGCGGCGTTTCCGGCGAGCGCGATCTGGATTGCGACGAGAGGGTTGTATCCGAGCGCGGCCATCGAGCTGAGATAGCTTGAGATCCGGCACCATGCCTCGGCGTGGCTCCAGGTCCGGAAGCATCCGGACACCTTGATCTTGACCTTCGCCATCCTGATTTTCTGTTCGCCGGCATTATTTGTGAAGCTGACATCCGGATCCCCCATGAAGCGCAGCACGGACTCCTCGTGCTTTGCGAGGCGCTCGTGCAGGTTGTGCGCGTCGGACTTCGCGATCCGTCCGCGCCTCCCTTTCGGTCGGGGCGGGATTTCGGGCAGT
>JAJEAC010000147.1 GCA_022824315.1 Silicimonas sp. | reverse complement strand
GGATCAGCCGCCGGCGGAAAGACCGGCACCGGCATGGAAACGACAAACGGGAAAAAGACGGGCCGTGATCAGCGAGACGACCGGAACCGGACAATGAAACCGTGACAACGGGAAAGGAACACGATTCCGAAAAAGCGCGGTGAATCGCCGGAATCACGCCGTTCTACGCAGCCGTCGACAGGTGGTCCTTCCTGATTGACGTGTCTGTCGGTGAATCTGCGAGTCCCCGGGAATTCATCCTGACGTTACCGGTTCGGGTTCGCCGGCTGGTGGGAGTTTTCTGAGTAGCCCGGGGTCTGTCATGTTCGAGCGTACCGCGACTTTGGTGTTGTAATGTTCAGCTTTCTGGCAAGACTGCCTTCCGCCGCCGCTCCCGGGCGTTTCAAAGTGAGGAATTGGCATGAAAGCAGGTGTGTGCAGGGCGCTTGGGCTGCCGTTGGTCATCGAGGAAGTGCCTCTACCCCATTTGCAGCATTCTGGCGGAGCAGAGAGCCTGCAGAGGGCGGCGGGGCGGACCGAAGGAGGGAGTCGTGAAAATCCAGTTGGCTGCATCCACTCCCAACGAGCTGATTTTGGGAACGACCAAGGCAGGAGGGGCCATTCAATTCGAATTGATCGGTCACGCGATTGAATGGGAATAAGGGTGTGCAAGCCTGCCTATCGGCTGCGGACTCCACATCGAATTCTACGATGAATTCGCCCGAAGTGATGTGCTTTTTGGTGACTGCCTGCATCCGCAAATGCGGGACGGTCCGGGAATCTGCTGAGCCGGACTTGCCGAATGGTCCTCCAGCACGAGCCATGCCGGTGACATTCGTACTGGACGCCCTATGACCAACCGGTCCCAAGGGGGCAAGTTGCCACTGTTCTTCGTGCTGGCAACGGTTGCCATAGATGCAATAGGCATCGGCATCATCATTCCTGTCATGCCAGATCTCATACTGGAAGTGGGAGGCGGCACGCTCGGCTCCGCCGCGGTTTGGGGCGGGGTTCTCGCATCGGTTTTTGCGGTCATGCAGTTGCTGTTCGGCCCGACGATAGGAAACCTGTCCGACCGCTATGGAAGGCGACCGGTGCTGCTGATTTCGCTGTTTTTCATGGGAATAGACTACCTTGTGATGGGTGTCGCCCACACCATCTGGCTGCTGTTCGTAGGCAGGGTCATCGGGGGATTGACAGCATCAACTCAGCCGACGGTCGCGGCATATATCGCCGACATATCCGAGCCTGACGAAAAGGCGCAGAACTTTGGCCTGATCGGTGCCGCATTCGGAATCGGTTTCGTGCTGGGACCTTTGTTCGGAGCGGCATTTGCCGAATTCGGAACCCGGGCACCCTTTTATGCAGCCGCCGCGTTTTCGCTTGGTAACATGGTGTTTGGCTGGTTTGTCCTTCCCGAAACCGTGACCGACGAAATCAGGCGACCATTTAACTGGAGACGGGCAAATCCGCTTGGCGGCCTCATCCATGTTGGGCGGCTACCCGGTTTGAAGCTTCTCCTGGCGATCATGTTCTTCTTTCAGGTCGCATTCACCGTCTATCCGGCGATCTGGTCCTTCTATACGCTGGAGCGCTTTGGCTGGGAGCCTTGGATGATCGGAGTCACCCTTGCGGTCTACGGCGTCGCAATAGCTTTCGTTCAGGGCTGGCTGATCCGGGTGGTTCTCAGGTACATGAGCGAACGACAGGCCGTCTTGTTCGGGTTGGGATTCGAAATGGTCGGGTTTCTCGGGTACGGGTTCATCACCGAAACCTGGCAGGTCTTTGTCCTCATTCCTCTCGGTTCGCTTGGCGCAATTGCCCTTCCGGCGTTGCAGGGAATCATGTCCAGAACTGCATTGGACAATCAGCAGGGGGAGTTGCAGGGCGTGCTGACTGGCGTCGTTTCCCTGGCAATGATCATTTCACCGCTGATCATGACCTTGATCTTCCGTGAATTTGTCAAGGACGGTTCGTCGTTTTATTTGCCCGGTGCGCCGTTCCTCCTGGCGTTTCTGCTGACATTGCTGTGCTTCGGCCTGATGTGCCTCACGCCCAAACGAGCGTCGTAGATGTAGCTTCACGACGCGCGAATCAAGGACATCCTTGCCATTGTGCGTCCCGCCGCATGTCCGCCCGGATTCCCGTACATTTTCTCTCAAGCCTCCCAATCATGCGCCGCTCGACCCCGAACGGGACTTTCATCCTGATTGAGGCGCTTGACCATGGGGACGACGTTTCGCGAGCCTGGCAGCGAATGCCCTGCTTAGGCGCTGAAGTGCCCTCCACACGTACCCCGGTGACAAGAAAGGCGTGAGCCACTCGGTTCAGCAGACAATTCATCGCCACCAATTGCAGCGACCTTGAGCCTTCGCGATCACCCACGCTGACTCCCTTGCCGCAACGCCATAACCCCTCGAACAAGCAGCCGAGTTGTCCATCGCCTCCGCATGATCGACACCGCTTGGCGGGTCTTGCTGCCCGTCGTGACGGGCTTCAACTCGTCCGCAGTGCGCAATGGCGCGAACGCGCTCTGCAACATCTGCGGCCCTGCGGTCCGGTCTTCCGCCGGATCAAGATGCTGATGACACCCCCTGCGAACTGCGAACGCTGCCCGCTTATGCTTCGAAGATGCCAAAGCTGTCCGCAGCGACTTTTCCTCGATGGGCTTCCGTGCTAGCGACCCGCGAATTCCACGGGGATGCATGATGCCCTGCACAACTGAATGACGAGGATTCCACATGGCGATCGAACGCACATTGTCCATCATCAAGCCCGATGCGACCAAGCGAAACCTGACTGGCAAGATCAACGCAAAGTTCGAGGAAGCCGGGCTGCGCATCATCGCTCAGAAGCGCATCCACCTCACCAAGGCGCAGGCGGGCAAGTTCTACGAAGTGCATGCCGAGCGGCCCTTCTATGACGAGCTCTGCGGGTTCATGGCTTCTGGTCCGGTCGTGGTGCAAGTGCTCGAAGGCGAGAGTGCCGTCGCCAGGAATCGCGATGTGATGGGAGCGACCAACCCGGCGGATGCCGACCCTGGCACGATACGCGCGGAATTTGCCGAGAGCATCGGAGAGAACTCGGTGCATGGTTCGGATGCGCCGGAAACTGCCGCGGTCGAGATCGCGTATTTCTTCTCGGGACTCGAACTGGTCGGTTGACCGCTTGTGACGGTGCGGCACTGACAAATCCACTGACGGCGGATTGGTCGGGTCCGCACTCTCAAGATTCGAATCCAGTTCCGCCCAGCGAATCCGATGGTCAGTGCGCGGACTTCCCGGCTGCCGGCACGTTGGCCGAACGCAGTGTCATGTCTCACCGAATCCTTGAGGGAAACAAACTCGGGTGTGGCCCAATCGGATTGAACTTGATTGATCGCATCGCGCAAAGCGTGAATGAGGGCAGCACAGCGAGCGCTCTCATTTTGCATGCTTGGCGCTCAATTGGGTGCGTCGCAAGGCATCGCGAATTTCAGGCAGTGAACGGACCGTGCTCACTGGCCAGCAAGCAGGTCCTGCTGCACATCGCCACGGCAAGCGCAATCCGGGAACCGGAATGAGCAATCTGGCAGGACGGTCTGCTTGACCCTTCGAGCTTTGTGCGACTGAAGTTTCCCGAATGCGGATCGATCGTCTGAAACTACTGAATTTCAAGGGGTTCTCTGAGCTGGATCAGAGGCTGAACCGCCGTTTCACGCTGATCGTCGGAAACAATGGCGTAGGCAAGTCCAGCCTGCTTGACGCACTGTCCATCGCGTTTGGCTCTTTCATGCTGGGCATTCCGGATGTCGCCATGCGACATGTCAACCAAAGCGAGGTGCGCGAATTCGAGCGGGATTTCGATGGTACGCCGGAATTCAACCATGCCTATCCGGTCATGGTGGAGGCTGAAGGCAGGATCACGCATCCAGTGTCCGGCGAGGCCAAGGACGTGTGCTGGACGCGTGCACTGGGCAGCAAGAACGGGCGCACCACCACCAAGGATGCGCGCGCTTTCGTCGATCGCGGGAGAGGCATATCAGGCGGTGAAGGATCGGGCCAATCCCACATTGCCTCTGCTGTCCTACTATGGAACCGGGCGCCTTTGGGTCGAGCCCAAGGCAGTCAAGAGAAGGACACGACCGTCACGATTCGATGCCTACCGCAACAGCCACGAGCCGCGCGTGTCGCCGACGGACTTGTTGAACTGGCTGCGTCGCGAAAGGTTGAAAGAACTCGAGACGGGACATTCATCGCCGCTGCTCACCGCCTGGCGAAAGGCCGTTGAAGCCTGTTTTGATGAACCAATCGAAGTAACATATTCCCTCTCGTGACCGCCTCGAAGTCCGATTTGTCAACCGCGGGCAAACCGTTGCTTACGAGAACCTGAGCCACGGACAACGCAACTTTCTGTCCATGGTTGGCGATATCGCGTTCAAGGCTACAATTTTCAATCCTCATCTGGCGGCTGAGGCGGTAGGCATGGTGCAGGGAATTGTCTTGATCGACGAAATCGACCTTCACCTTCATCCGCGCCGGCAACGCATAATCGTGCCGGCCTTTCTGGAAGCGTTCCCGAAATTGCAGTTCGTCGCCACGACCCATACACCCTTCATCATCCAATCGCTAAGCGAGGGCGTTCTGCTGGATTTGAACGAAATGGAACTGGATTATCGGGTTCACAATCTACCGCTCCGAGAAATCGTCGAGGACGTGCAGTAGGTCAAGGCTGGCGATCGCTCGGTACCATATATGCAGAAGATGCGCGGTGCGCAGAATTATCTGAACTTGGTCGCGGAACTTTCAACTCGTGCCGACCCCGATGAGCGGGCGCACCTTGAGGCAGAACTGGACCATATGGAAGGGCAGTTTCAGGATCCGGGCCTTGAAGCAATGATGAAAATCGAACGCCTGGCCAAGTCGACGGGCCGTTGATGCGACCGGTAGTGAAATGCGCTTCCGCGCAAGACGATTACCCAAACTATCGGGATGCGCTTGACGACCTTGCCGACCGGATTGGACTTTTTTGCAGCTATTGCGAACAACCGATCCGGCACGCTCCGGAAATCGAGCACGTGCAACCGAAGAGTTTGAAGCCGGAACTTGAGTGCAAATGGAAGAACCTCCTCATTGCTTGCACGAGTTGCAACAGAACCAAACGCACGAAGTCCGTGGGCCTCGCTCAGGTTGCCATGCCGGACACCGACAGTACATTCCGAGGGCTTGAATTTTTCGAAGGCGGCCGCATCGGGCTGTTTCCGGATCTGACAGACGCGCAAACTCAATTGATGAGGCATGTCGTCAGACTCGTTAGGCTGGACCGACATCCTGATGCTAAGGACAAAGGTGACCAGCCGCGCGACCGGGACAAGCGTGCAGACCTGCGAAGAGATGTCTGGGATACGGCAAGCCGATGTCTTGGTCACTACGAAGAACAACGAGAAAAGAACCCTTGGATTCGCAATCTGATCGCTGACGAAATTGTGCCTCCAAGGGGCTTCTTCTCGGTCTGGATGACCGTGTTTCGCGATCCTCCGGACATGCTGAAGAGGTTCATTCAGGCGTTTCCCGGGACAGATTCAAGCAGTTTCAATGACGAAGGCCAAGCCGTGCCCCGCCCAGGTGGAAGACTTTGACGGCGCGGACTCATTGTTTGAACTGTACGGAATTCATGGAAATTCAGGATGACGGTTGAACGCAGCTTCATCCCGGTGAGGCGGTTACCGCCATCGTAAGATCGTAACGCGGTACCGCCCATGAAGCTTGTGGCGAGATAGCGGACGATTCGTTTCGGATTCGCGCTAACTGCCGCACCAACATCGGGTGGACGGCGCGTGGAATTCGGGCTGCCTCAGATGTCCACCTCTATGGCGCCATCCGGCTCGGCGGCGCGAGACTGGCAGAGTATGATGGAGTCCTTGCGCTGAGCAGCCGAGAGCACGAAGTCGCGGTGCTCGACCTCGCCTGCGACCAGGCCGCACTTGCAGACGCCGCAAAGCCCGTCCGAACACTTCACGTCAATGGAAATGCCCCGTTCGGTCAGGACATCGGTCGCGCTCCTGTCGGCAGGCACATCAAGCGTGATCCCGGACCGGGCGAGCTTCAGCGTGAACGGGTGATTTTCGTATTCGGGCACCTCGGGAACAGAAAAGTACTCGAGGTGGCGAGCCTCTTCCGGGAAGCCTTGTCGTTCGGCAGCCTCAATGACGGCGGACATGTAGCGATCCGGGCCACATGTGTAGACGTGGGTGCCGTCCGAGTAAGGCCCGAGAATGCACTGCAGGTCTGCCCGGCTGCCTTCGTCGGAGACGTGCAGCGTGACACGCTCGGCCCAAGGCATGGCGAGGAGGTCGTCAAGATAGGCGGCCTTGTCACGCGACGGCACCGAGTAATGAAGCGTGAAGTCGCGTCCGAGCTCATGCAATCGATGCCCCATCGCCACCATTGGCGTGACCCCGATTCCGCCGCCCATGAGAAGCGTCTGCCTGGCACTTTCTTCAAGAGGGAAGTGATTGATCGGTTTCGACAGGAAGACCCTGCGACCTTCGGTGAATATCCGATGCAGCAGCGTCGAGCCGCCGCGCCCGTCATCTTCCCGCAGGACACCGATCTGATAGACCGAACGGTCTTGCGGATTGCCGGACATTGAATACTGCCGAAGAAACTCCGGTGCCACGACAATGTCCAGATGCGCGCCTGCCGTCCATTCGGGCAGATCGCGGCCATCGGGGTCGCGGAACTCATAGATCGTAATGTCACCGCCGCGAGCATCGACCTTCGACACGACCATCTTCAGGACCGGACTGTCCGCATGGTCAAGAACTTCGTGCGCGAGACCATCGGTGTCGCCGCGTTCCAGACGCGCCTTGTACGCCTCGGGCGTCAGCATGGCCTCGTAGGCCTCGATCCCCGCCTCGCGGTCCATCGGAAAGGGGTAGGGCCAAGGCGGCGGCGTGAGATGCGCTGGATAGACGGCCAGCGTCTGGTCCTCGTATTTCAGGTCAAGCTCCCGCTGCAGGTCGCGGGCATTCACCGGCTCGCGTGCGGGCCGGTAGCCGCCGTCTTCCTCGATACCGATATCCCACCACCATTTCTTGATCGGGTTGAGACCGCCGTTGCCAAGCCGGTCATCAAGGCGCGCAAGGGCAGGGGCAAGCGCAGGCACGTTCATGGCTGCCCAGCGAAAGGGTTTCTCGGCAAACAGTCCTTCAAGATTCCACGGGCACGTCTTCATGCACCTGCCGCACATGGCGCCGCCGGGTGTCGTGATGCGGTAGGTTGCGCATTTCTGGCTGTCGGACTTCCAGATCTCGTATCCGTTGAACATCAGCTTCGGACCCGCCGTGATCGCGCCCGACGGACACTCCCGCGCGCACTTGTTGCACGCCTCGCAAAATGCCTGGAGACCGAAGTCAATTGGCTTGTCATGGGCGAGCGGCATGTCCGTGGTCACGACGCCCGATTTAAGGCGGGGGCCGAGGAAGGGATTCAGGATCACTTCCCCGATGCGGCTGACCTCGCCAAGGCCCGACAGCAGCAGGAGCGGCGGCTGGACAACCTCGCCATCAAGGACCGTGTGCGCCTTGGCCCCGTAGCCAAGGCTCCTGATGTGTTTTGAAATGACGCCTCCCAGAAGGGAAAACCTGAGATAGGCTCGCATGGACTGCGCGACGCTGATCCAGTCGTCTCCGCTGGCCCCTTCCATCGTCTCGTAACCTTGGTCAATGATCATGCTGATCGCCTGATCGTGCGGCGGGTCGATGGGTGCGCCGGTCGCGTCGTGACTGTACCATGTCCAGTCGGGGCAGCGGCTGATCCCGACCGCATCAATTCCCAGAAAGTAGCTTGCCGCCTTCACGTTCGCGGCGTTGCGTTCCGCGTCCGACGGGCGATGTCCGGCATCGGCCGCACCGTCCTGCAAGAGCACGAAGGCCCCGAGCATGCGTCTTTGCGCCATTGCCGTCGGCGCCTTCCGGGCGTAATGCCCGTTCCTTGCGCCGTCCTGAACCGCCTTTCCCATGTCCCCGAACTGGGCACGCGCAAACATGTCGGTTCGTTTCGGCACGCGGGGCACACGCTGCTCGTCGATGAAGGTCGTGGGATCGTCCACGCGCTTCAGGGTTTCGAACGGGTGCGGGCCGTCGACATAGTTGCGCCGCCTGAAGGGGTCCTTGTTGAACGCGTTCTTCGAGGTTCGGTAGCCCGACCACCAAGCGGGGCCGCGTGTGCCGATCAGCGGCTGCTTCGTTGCAAGCGGAAGGTCAGGCGTCATCTCGAAGGTGGTGGTCAGCGCAGCGAGGCCAAACCAGTCATCGAGAAACGGATTGCGCAAAACGCCATGCTTCGCGATCGCAAGACCGGCTTCGACGGCCAACCTGTTCAGGTCGACATCCGACGAGGTCGCGCTGTGCGCCTTTGCGTCATGGCCAAGAAGGCGAATGTAGTTCGCCAGGATGACCGCGGTTTCCGATGCACGGAGGCAGGCGGCATGGTCTTCGGCTCCCTCGAGCCACTCCGTTCCCAGTTCGCCGTCCCTGATCGGTCGCGGCCGTGCATTGAGAAAGACCACCGCATGGGTGTGACCGGCAATGGTCGACGGCGGGGCTTCCATCGACTCCTTCAGGTCCGCCATGATCATGTCAATGCCGCTCGCAAGCGTCTTCGTCTGGCGTGTCTTCAGGTCATTGGCCAAACGGTCGATGTCAGGGTTCCGCCACGGTTCATCCAGGATGGCGTCGTCGGGCAGGCGGCAAATGCCGACCATCGCGGAGTCCGAGAAGTACCCGAACGACTTGAGATGACGAGCCCTTTCTGTCGGGTCGACCGGACACTCGGCAACAGCCTTGTTGACAAGGCCGTCCCTGATCGCGTCCATCATCGCCTGGTACTCCGCCATTGCGTTCGCGATGCACTCCGGAGTGTCGGGTTTCCTGAAGGACAGCGGCTCGGGGCGGGGAAGGTCGGCGACATCCGCCGTCCTGGATCGGCGAAGGCGCTCCAGCGGATAGGGGCCTAGATGAACGGGACGGTTACTGTCTGTGAACAAGCGAGTCATTGTCGCGAAGCTAATCCGCATGTATTGAAATGCACAAGTGGCCGATGCGCCCGCCGCAGTCGACAGTCGGATGCGGCCAACGCGTTGTGGGAAAGTCGGCCGCAGGACCGATTCGCAAAGGAGCATTCAATGCGCGCAGCCATATTCTGCATGTTTCTCGGCCTGACCGGCGCGGCATTTGCCGAAAGCCATCAGGACACGATCACGAGCCACGGCATATCGGCCTTTGGCGAACTCAAGTACCCTCCGGACTTCCCGCATTTCGACTACGTGAACCCGGATGCACCCAAAGGGGGCACGATGAGCTTTCGGGGCTTCCTGGCAAGCCAGACCTTCGACAGCCTGAACCAGTTCATCCTCGCCGGCGAGCCGGCACAGGGTCTCGGACTGATCTATGACTCGCTCTTGGTGCGCGGCTATGACGAGGCCGACGCGGTCTACGGTCTGCTCGCCGAAAAGCTGGAATTCCCCGAGGACCGGTCCTGGGTCGTGTTTACCTTGCGTGACCACGCGTTCTTCGCCGACGGAGAGCCGGTGACGGCATCGGACGTTGTCTGGACGATCAGGACGCTGAAGACCGATGGCAGCCCCAACTACAGGATCGCGCTTGAGGACGTGGCCAGCATCGAGGCGCTTTCGGAACGCGAGGTTCGGGTCGAATTCGCGGAGGGCGTCGCCACGCGGGACCTGATTTCCGAGGTCGGCCAGATGCCCGTGCTGCCGGAACACTACTATCAGACCGTGGATTTCACGCGATCGACGCTGGAGCCGCCTCTTGGCTCGGGGCCGTACCTTGTCGACAAGGTCGATGCAGGTCGCCAGATCGTCTATTGCCGCAATCCTGACTATTGGGCTGCAGAACTGCCAGTGAACGTGGGCACGTACAACTTCGACTGCTTCCGTTACGAGTACTTTGCCGACAACACTGCAGCGTTCGAGGCGTTGAAGGCGGGCGTCTACCTGTTTCACGAAGAGTTCTTCTCGGCTCTCTGGGCGACGGCCTATGACTTTCCGGCGCTGGAGAAGGGCTGGGTGAAGCGCGAGGTGCTTGATGATGGCCGACCCTCCGGCGCGCAGGGCTTCTGGTTCAACATGCGCCGTCCCAAGTTCCAGGACCGGAGAGTGCGTGAGGCCATCGGGATGATGTTCAACTTCGAATGGTCGAACGAAACCCTTTTCTACGGATCCTATGCCCGGCTCGACAGCTTCTGGGAAAATGCACCGATGCAGGCGGAGGGCATGCTGGAGGGCGAGGAACTCGCAGTGCTCGAGCCCTATCGCGACCAGTTGCCGGAGACCGTCTTTACCGAACCGGCATTCGTGCCGCCTGTCAGTACAACGAGCAAGACCGATCGTCGGCTGGTTCGGGCGGCAAACGCCCTTCTTGAAGAGGCAGGGTGGACCATTGGCGATGACGGTTTGCGACGCAACGCCGACGGCGAGGTGCTGAGCATCGAGTTCATCGATGACGGGCCGGCCTTCGAGCGCATTGTCCTGCCGTTCGCGGAGAACCTGAAGCTTCTCGGCATCGAAGCGAGCTTCGAGTTGATCGACAGCGCGGAACTGGAACAGAGGCAGGAAGACTTCGATTACGACATCTACGTCGCCCGCTTCATCTTGCCGCTGAGCCCGTCACTCGAGCTGAGAATCCTGTTTTCAAGCGAAAGCGCCAACACGCCTGGGACGTTCAATCTGACGGGACTGGCCGACCCAGTTGTCGATGCCCTGATCGACGAGATCATCGGTGCAGAAACCCGGGCGGCGATGGAAGTGCGTGTCAAGGCGCTCGACAGGGTTCTGCGGGATCGCATGATCTGGGTGCCGAACTGGTACAAGGGATCGCACTGGGTTGCCTATTGGGACGTGTTCGGCCGACCGGAGATCAAGCCACCCTACGCGAGGGGCATCGATTACTGGTGGTGGGATCAGGCCAAGTACGAGAAACTGCGTGCGGACGGCGCTCTGTAGTGTAGTCGATCTGCCTGGGTTCAATTTGGAGGCGTATCCGGTCGGCCGTGGACCTCAGGGCGTCGCGGGAGTTCCGTGAGCGCATATTGGCGTGTTCCGTGATGAAACGACGACCGATGAGGTGGTCGTTGACATCGGTTCCGGACGGTACCGATGGTCCGTCGGACGACCGGCTTGGATTCGGTGTTTGCGGAGTGCCGCTTTCGATCAAATTCCTGGAGGGTCGGTGATCGAGTGAGAAGCGGTCTTGCCAGGGCCGGTTCCCGCCGAACCGCCTGAGCACGGACCCGGGATGTGCCCGATATTCCCGGGAAGCATTGGTCATGGTTGCGGGAAGTCGCTATAAATGCTGCATGACAATGCCGCGTCACCGTCGTTTCGTGCCTCGCCTCGATGTGCTGGCTGATGCGCAGTTGTCGTTGTGGTCAGAGCTGTCGGAAACGCCGGATTCATTCGTCTTGTACGGTGGCACGGCCATTGCCTTGCGGTTGGGACACCGAGAGTCGGTCGATTTCGATTTTTTTACAAGACTGCCGTTCTCACCGCAGGAGTTGCTGTCATCCGTGCCCTACCTGCGTGACGCAGAGGCCTACCAGATCGAGCCACACTCTCTTGGTTGCCGGGTCTGCCGTAGCAACGCGCCGGTGCAGCTGTCCTTCTTCAAGCCCGTCGATTTCCCGTGCCTGGAAAGTGCGGAGTTGACGGAGGACACCGGTCTAAGGGTTGCGTCCTTGCGTGACCTTGCCGTTACCAAATTGACGGTGGTCCAGCAGCGCGCCGAGAAAAAGGACTATCTGGACCTTCATGCCATGCTGCATCAGGCAGGCATGTCCTTGGAAGACATGCTGGCGGATGCGCATGAAGCCTATGGTGATCGGTTTGCTCCGCTTCCGTCGTTGCAGGCCCTTGGCTATTTTGAAGATGGCGATGTGCGTAGCTTGCCGGACCAGTTGAAGCGTGATCTCGAGCGTGATGTGGCGTCGGTTGACCTCCACCGACTCGCAAGGCGACTGGAGGAACGTGACCGAGAACCGGAGATCAAGTCGTGACCCCTTCCGAAATGGATGCCTTGCATCATGTGGCGCGGCGGGTTGTATGGTTCAAGACGCCTACCGACTCGATGGCCGATGAGAGAGGCTTTCTGACGCATGTGCTGAGTCATGGCACCCTGTCCGACATTCAAACGACGCGCCGTGTTGTCGGCGACAAGCGGATAAGGCAGGCGCTGGAGGCCGCGCCGAGCGGGGTATTTTCTCCCCGCCAATGGCTGTACTGGAACCGGTTTTACGGGATAGTGCCGGTTCCCCCCATGCCTGTACGCCGGTTTCAAAAAGAGCGGGCAGGATCAAGTCCTTGCCCCTAGAAATCGCCACGGGGATAGGCGAGTTCAGGTGAACGCCCGTTTCGCCGACAGACCCGCCGTGGCATGCGAATCGCGGGGCAGGGGGCCAGCCCTCGGTCGAGATGTGTGCGGGTTGTCGCAAGGCTTGCCCGAGGTGCCGCATCGTTCACGGGCCGGAGTGTTCACCTTGTGGATCCTGTTTCACTCACGCTGATCCTCTTCGAAGTCCAGGCGCTTCTCGAAGGCTGTCTGTTGCGCAGAATGGCAACCTTTTGGCATCCTTCCGCTTTCAGCCCAAAGCCCGAAATTTCCAGATCGGATCAGGAAGGGCATGGTGAATCCGGAGTGAGCGATGCAAGTCCTGTTCGCCCGGGGAACTGGCACGGCTTGGCCTCAAGCTCTGGAGCATCGGCAGGCCCCCCACGTATTGCAGACGCGACGGACTCTGGTATCGCCTTGTTCGCGGGTCTCGGTGCGGCGCCCAGGCAGGCCCAAGTAGGCCAGACTGACGGAATGTTCATGCTGCGACCCTTGGCGCGCGTGCGCTTGCTTCGCGGACTGCGGGCACAGATAGCGCGGAGCCTCGAACGTCGACTCCGACGGCGAAAACCGTCAAACCAAGGGAAACAGTTGGGAAGCCAAGTCATTGCAAGGTGACGCCTTCGAGGTCTTCGGCTTTCAGCCCGAAGCGTATGACGTTACCCTCGTGCAGGCCGGCCAGTTGATCTTTGACATACGCGACAACCCCGTCCCTGTCTGCTTCAGGCACACCTGACTCAGCCGCCATTGCAAGAACCTCCTCATGTCGAAACTCCTTGAACTCAACGACACATCGATGGACGGCGGCACGGACAAATTCCCTGTAAGTCAGCGCGGCCTTCTCAGGGCTTTCCACCTCGGCACGAAGTATCCGATACCTTTCTGCAGAAGCCAGATAGGCGTCAATGCAGACTTCGCGAAACAGCGACACGTTGTTCAACTCGTAGACGCCGATCAGCCCGTCGATGTAGGCCCGGTCATCCATCGTCGTGAATGACATCGGAGCGAGGCCTGACTTTAGGAGCGGGATGTTAGACACCACGCGCGAGGTTCGCTTGTTGACATCGGCGAAGGCCTGCAAATACGGAATGTGAACGAGCAGGAAGAAGGATTGCTCGAAGGGATCCCTGATTTGCAGAGACTTGTGGATCAGGATGTCGAACTCCTCTTGAATCGTGACCGCCTCGTCGAGCGGTCGAAAGCTGGAATGCGAAATTCCGACCGGCATGGCGCGCAAACGTCCGGACATGGTCGGATCAGCAAGGAGGCCGTCGGACAGGAGCGCGTGGACCGAAAAGAGGTCGTGTTGGCGAAGGCTGACTTCTTCGAGATTTTCGACGACAAATTGGATGGCATCTTTGTGGTTAAGGATCATCAAGGCTTCTTTGCGGTTCTTGCCATCGGCCTCCTCGCCGAATCGGATCAGGCGTTCTGTTTGCAGGACATCGTAGGTGTTGCCTTCCATGCGTGAAGACGCCCAACTGAGATCGACCAACAGCTGTTCGAGAATGCGTCGCGCGTAAGTGCCCGCCGGCATTTCGCCGCCTCGGGGCCGACCGGCCTCCAACATGCGGTCGCGTTCAGCCTGCGACAGATACCACGTCTTTCCGGGAATGTAGGCGTCAATAAACCCGGCTTGGTATCCAATCGGCGGACGTCGATTGTAGGGCACAGAGAGATGGGCACGCACAACGGCCGAACCAGCGATTTGGTAGCCTGTTGCCCTACCCCTGCCAGAG
>JAJEAC010000031.1 GCA_022824315.1 Silicimonas sp. | reverse complement strand
CCTTTCCCATGGTACGGCTCCTGTTGTGAGACTCCTGTCGTGAGGTCATTGCCGTGCGTGCCGTCCGGCGGCTCGGATTCCGTCGTGCTGCAGCATCGGACGATCCGCGCCTGAGGCGCGTCTCCTGCATCGACCGCGGGTGCGCGGCGGCTTTGCCGGAATCGTTTTCCCTCCCCATCGTCGGGTCCTGTCGTCCGGGCCCGGGGCGGCGGCGCCTTTGCCGCGGCCCCGGCCGGATGCTAGGTCGGCATCGAAAGAAGGAGCGATGCGGTGCCGGGCAGAGTTTGGCAACACGTCCGGATCGGATTCCTTGGGGCCTTGGCGCGGCGGTGCTTGAACACACATGCAGACACGAAAATTACGCACCTGCCGCAAATGTAAAATGGCACGAGATTCCGCGCAATGGACGCAATCGCCCACGGATCAGGGATGGCCTCACCTGTCCCTTCCTTCGCGAATCCGCCCCAGAAGCCGCCCGATGACGAACGACGTTCTTGGCGCGTAGACGTAACGAGTGCGGGTCTTTGCGCTGCGGCTTCGCATCCGGATGAGACTGAACGCGATCAGGACAACGTGCGCCAGCGACACGAACGAGAACATGGCAGACGGGCCGAACCTGTCGATCAGGGATGCCACGAACCATGGCGAAGCGATTGCGCCAACGGCATAGTAGAAGATGAACGCCGCCGAGATATCCACGCGCTCGTCCTGGCTGGCGAAGTCGTGGGCATGGGCCGTGGCAACGGAATATATGGGAAACGTGATCAAGCCGAACAGTCCTGCGGAAGCAAACGCCGACCCTGTGCCATTTGCGGCGAACGTGACCATCACGACGCAGGAGATGATTGCCAGCACCGAGAGCGCGACCAGCACGATGCGTCGGTCGTAGCGGTCGGCCGCCCAGCCTACCGGATACTGGCTGAGCGCCCCGCCAAGGACGAAGGCCGCCAGGAACAGCGCGATTTCGTCGTTCGAAAGTCCGACTTCGACGCCGTAGATCGGTCCGACCATTCGGAAGGCAGCGGTGGTCAGGCCCGCCGACACGACGCCGGCGACCGCAAGCGGCGAGCGTTCCCATGCAAGCCCGGGCCGGAGGCGCTGGGCTCTTGGTACCAGCGGCTGCTCGATTCGCGTCAGGACGAGCGGCACAAGCGCGGCGCAGCAGATGAGCGCGAGGATGTTGTACGAAACGTAGCTGGCAGGTTCGAGAACCGAGATCATCAATTGGGCGGCCAGCGACCCGCTGATGTCGACGACACGGTAGACACCTATGGTCCGGCCCCTTGTTGCGTTGGTGACCTTCGCCTGGAGCCAGCTCTCCACGACCGTGTAGCAGCCCGCGATGCATATTCCTGACAGCACTCGCATGATCATCCAGGCCGTTGCGTCAATGATCAGCATGTGACTGAGGATGCCGATCGTGCCTGCGGCGGTGAAGGCCGCGAAGGTCCGCGAGTGTCCGACATTGCTCAGGATTCGCGGCGCCCAAATGCAGCCGACGAAGAAGCCGAGAAAATGTGCGGAACCCAGGAGTCCGATCTCGGAACGCGTGAAATCGAGCTGGAGACCCGAGATGGCGTCAAGAGGCGCAAGCCCGCCCGATCCGAGCTGCAGCAGCAGGACGGACAGGAGCAAGGCCGCAAATGAAATCAGCATGCGCATTTGCGCCACTCTTCGTGTGCCCTGCCTTCCCGGAACCGCTTGAATTCGACATCGGGAGGGCGAATTTGGGCGTGAACGGCGTTTTTGAGACGACGCATGCCAGCTTCATCCAACGGGCTGCCGCAAGAATCGGAGATCCCGTCCGGCATCTTTCGGTTCCTCGGGAGTCCGTAGCCTTGAGAGTACCGAGATGCGCGAACGGCGTCGATTTGCTCCCACGCGCGCTACCGACCAATCCGCATGCTTCAGGTCAATCGTGACTGGCGTCGGAAGGAAGCTGCCGAGGTAGCAAGGCCGACCTCACACCTCACTGCCTGTCCAGCAATTCGAGTCGGTGCCTCGCCAGCGCGTCCGGATCCGGCCTGACGCCCAGGCCGGCGCCTTGCGGCAATCGGACCTTGCCGTCCGACACCGGCAGCTTGGGGTCGGTGATGTCGGCACTGGCAAAATAGGCGGACATGTAGAACTCGCAGCCAAGAGTCAGTTCCGGCAGTGCCGCCGCCAGGTGCGTTCCTGCAGCATGCGCGATGGAGGTCTCGAACATGCAGCCGCAATAGACCCCGATTCCGGCGGCGCGTGCGATGGCGGCCACTTCGAGGCAACGCCGGATGCCGCCGGATTTCATGATCTTGAGCGAGAATATGTCGGCGATCCTCGTATGTGCACCTTCCACGGCGTCGACCACGCCGAACACGCTTTCGTCCGCCATAATGGGGACGTCGACAGCTTGAGTGATGGCGGCAAGTGCTGCGCGTTCGTGCCGCTTGACCGGCTGTTCGACAAAATCCGGACGAAAGGCCTCGAGGTCGCGAACGATGCGGATGGCGTCGTGGGCGGCAAGCCCCTGGTTGTAGTCGATTCGAAGGCCGATCTCGTCTCCGTAGAGCGCACGGAGCCGTTCGAGGCGCATCAGGTCGAATGCGTGATCCTTGAAGCCGGTCTTCAGCTTGTAGAGGCGGACGCCGTCTTCCCACAGGCGCGCGACATCATCGAGATCGGCATCGAAATCGGGATTCGCGACGGAGAAGCTCAACTCGATTTCGTCGCGTGAGATGCCGCCTGCCATCTCCGCGATGGAAAGTCCCGCGATCTGGCCGGACAGGTCGAGCAGGGCGCATTCAAGCGCCGCCTTGGCTTCGGGATGTCCAACAAGGACGGAGTCGACGACATGCATCAGCCGCGTGACCTGCACCGGGTCCTCTCCCAGCACATGCGGCCGCAGGTGAGTGTGGAGGGCCGCCGCCGATGCTTCTACGGTCCCGGTAAAGACGGGCCATGGAGATGCCTCTCCCCAGCCGGTCAGCCCGGTGTCGGTGGAAAGTTCGAGAAGGGCTGCGTTGATGCCGGAGACATCGCCGGAACCATGGGAGTGCGTCGCCTTTGCCGGAACGTGCACCACGTGGACCCGGAACCCTTCTATGCGGTGCTTGGCGACGGTCATCAGGCTATCCATTCGCTGACTGGTGCGCAGGCGTCCTGAAGCGGCTGGCTGATCACGTCAACCAACGTGGGCCCCGGGTGTTCGATCGCCTTGCGCAACGTGGTCTCAAGCATTTCCGGGTCATCGGCGCGAAACGCCGTGACCCCGAACGCCTCCGCCACCGCGCGATGGTCGGTGCGGCCGAAATCGACCGAATAGTAGCGCTCTTCGAACGTGGATTTCTGGCCGGCCTTGATCCAGCCATAGGACGAGTTCGAGAACACGATGAAGGTCACGGGCAGTCCCAGGCGGGTGACGGTCTCAAGTTCGCCGCAGGTGAAGCCGAAGCTGCCGTCGCCCATGAGGCTGACCACCTTGTGTCCGGGTGCGCCGACTGCGGCGCCGACGGCCGCCGAGAGCGCGTAGCCGAGCGCGCCGTGCGCGCGGTTGGAGAAGAGCCTGCGACCGGATGCATTCAGTTCGTAATACGCTGAAAGGTAAGGGCAGGGCGTGCCGGGATCGCCGACCACAATGGCATCGTCGTCGAGTATGCGGCGCAACGCCGCTATGGTCCGTTCCGGCAGGATCGGCGTGTCCAGGCTGTCCGCCAGGGCGTGGAAATTCTTCCACTTCCGGGCCTTTGGATCCGCGACCGCGGCGGCGGCGGCGAAACTGCGCGAATCGGCACTGGCGGCCAGTGCAGCGTTCAGTGCGGCGAGGGCGAGGCGTGCGTCCGACACCACTGCCACTTCCGTCTTGTACGAGGCGCCAATCACTTCTGGGTCACTGTCGATATGGAGGATTCGCGTCCCTTTTGCCGGATAGCGCCAGAGCTCGGTTGTCACCGACCCGGCCCTGCATCCTGCGAAGAGCACGAGGTCGGCCTGCTCGACCACCTCGCGGGTTTCGGGAACGCCGCCATTCGAGCCGACGACTCCGATGCAGTTCGGGTGCGTCTCGGGAAGTGCGCCCTGGCCGCTGATCGTCGTGGCAACCGCAATGTCGAGAGCTTCGGCGAACGCTCTCAGCTCGTTCTCACCGCCTGCCAGGACGACACCGCCTCCGCAGATGATCAGCGGAAAGCGAGCGGAAAGCAGCGCGTCGAGGCAGGCATCGATCGCTGCCGTGTCCGGGCCGCTGGGAAATGCTGGAAACGCGGCGTGCGCGGGATCGGACCAAATGTCTTCGGGATTGGCCTCTCCACGCTGAACATCGATTGGAAAGCCGAGATGTGCGGTGCCGGGACGCCCGGTGGTCATCGTTCGGAAGGCCGTGCGAACCGCGTCGGGAACCTGGTCGGCATGCTGGATGACCTGGTTGAACTTGGTCAGCGGTCGCATGAGCCCTTCCTGGTCGAGCTCGGTCAACGGATAGTGGCCCTTTGAGCGGGTGCTCACGTCGGAGGTGATGGAGAGGACCGGAATGGAACTCTCGTTGGCTTCCACGAGGCCTGGCAGGATATAGGTTGCGCCGCCACCCGAGGGACCTTCGCAGATGCCAGGGCGCCCGGTAACCCGCGCATAACCGTCGGCCATGTAGGCCGCCGAGCGCTCGTCGCGGGTAAGAACGTGGGATATCCCGTGGTCAAGACGGTACAGGGCGTCATAGAAGGGCAGCGTCGTATCCCCGCAGAGCCCGAAAATGTGCTGGACGCCATGGGCTTCGAGCATCCGCACCATCGCATCGGCCCCTGTCAGGGCATTCCTTGGCTTACTCATCATGCGTGCCTGTTTCTCCGAATCCTGGCGGCATCACACGCCGGAACCGAACGGCACGCAAGATGCCATTGACGGATGTCGTTGGGTGGGAATATCTCGACTGCGGCCAGCGGCTTTTCGCGGTCGATGAGCTTGGTTCCTCGGCATCTGGCGTTGCACTCAAAGGCGAAACGGCGGATTGATTCCGACGGTCGAAATGCACATGACGCAACCTGCGACCCATCAGGCCGTGTGCCGGTTGGGAGCTGCGGTGACCCGGACCATAAACCCGGTCCGGTTGCTCGCCGCAACGAATTCAAAGGAGCCGTTCCTCACGGAGCGGTTCTCTTTTCCTGCAGGATTTCAATCTGGCCATCGGTAACCGATTTTCCGGATCCGGAGGTTGTCTCCCTTCCCGAAACAAAATTCGCTGCGCGACGTCCGCATCGGCACCGGCGCGCCGTTCAGCAAAGAAGCGCTCCGTTCGAATTGCGGCGAGCTTCTCGGCGAGAGCGACAGCTACGAATTGGTTGATGCTGGTACCCTCTTCGCGGACACATCCGCAACGGCGTTCTTGAGAGAGACAGGCAATCTCAATGGAGAGGAGGCGGCTTGGTTCATGGTCCTGTCCTCTTCAGTGCGTCCGCGGTCGTCGCCTGCTCGTTCGTACGGCGTACCCGGCAGGCCTGGCGATGATGTTCCGCTAAGATGCACTCACTTGGATTGCGACGGCAAGCCAGCATACGCATTCGCTGACTTTCTGGGTTGCGCCCAGCACGTCGCCGGTCTGGCCGCCGATCTGCCGCTTCGCGAGCGTGAGCACAAGCGCCGCAATCAGGACCGTGGCAAGGATCACTACGGGTAAAGTCAAGAACGCGACACAGGCGGCGAATGCGATCGCGATCCAGAATCGCCAACCCAATGCCAGCATCGCCGCATGCCCGAGCCCGTCCGAACGGGCGGGTTGCAGCAGTGCCATGGGAAGGACCATCGCAGCCCGACTGCAGGCACCGATGGTGGCGAACCAGGCAAGGGTACCCATCTCGGCCGGCGCGGTCGCCATGGCACTGGCCGTAAGGCCGAATGTCGCAACCATCGCGACCACGCCGAAGCTGCCAACATGGCTGTCGCGCATGATCCGAAGCTTGTCGTTCCGCGACGTGCCGCCGCCAAACCCGTCAGCCAGGTCGGCAAGTCCGTCCTCGTGCAGCGCTCCAGTTGCCAGAATCGCCGCAATCATTGCGAGAATCGCCGATGGCAGGGTGGGGAGCGCCAAGGTTGCAGCAAGATAGACCGATCCGGAGAACAGACCCACGGCGATGCCGACAAGCGGGAAGGCCCACGCGGCGTTGCCGATCTCCACGCGTTCGCTAGGCTCCGGGCCGCATGGCAATCGGGTCAGGAAGGCAAAGGCAAGCTTGATCTCGACCCATCTCGCACGGGCCATGTTCATGCCCCGGCCACTCCCGCCTCCGCGAAGGTCGCCATTCCGTTGTGGCAGGCCAGCGCGCTTCTGATGACGCCAAGTGCCAATGCCGCGCCAGTTCCCTCGCCAAGTCTCATGGAGAAGTCGAGGACGGGATCCTTGCCCATGGCATCTATGAGCCGGCGATGCCCGGGTTCGGAGCTCCGATGTCCGATCAGGCAATGGGCCAGCAATTCCGGGTCCACCGCATGGAGCGGTGCTGTCGCAGCGGTGCAGATGTAGCCGTCCAGGATGACAGGGAGGCAGGCTTCCCGTGCGGCAAGCACGGCGCCGCAGATGGCCGCCTGCTCCCGTCCGCCAAGTGCGGCCAGCTTGTCGAGGGGCGCCTTGTTGCCATGACGTGCCAAGCCTTCTTCGACCACGCGTGTCTTGAGGGCGATGCCGTCCGCATCCGAACCGGTCCCCGGACCAACCCATTCTCGGGCGTCGCCGCCGAAGACCGCTGCAGAAATTGCAGCGGCAACCGTGGAGTTGCCAATGCCCATTTCGCCGAGAATCAGGATGTCCGCGGCGCTGTTCACGGCCTCGGCGCCGCGCTTCACGGCGTCGAGGCAGTCCGCATCGGTCATGGCGGGACCTTGCGTGAAGTCTTCGGTGGGCAGATCCAGGTCAAGGGAGATGACCGACAGGTCTGCGCCGTTCGCCTTGCAGAGCTGGTTGATCGCCGCGCCGCCAGCCTCGAAATTGGCAACCATCTGCGCGGTTACGGCTTGCGGGTACGGGTTGACACCTTGGACGCATATGCCGTGGTTGCCCGCGAAGACGAGGGCTTGGGCAATCTTGATCTCAGGCCGGGGAGAACACTGCCAGCCGGCCATGAAGACCGACAGGTCCTCAAGCTTTCCCAAGGCGCCGGGAGGCTTGGTGAGATGGTTTTGCCGGTCCAGCGCCGCTTCGGCGCTGTCGTTGTCGAAGGTGGGAAGTTCCTGCACCAGGCTAGCGATCTGATGCAGAGCTGTCACGCTGGCCAAAGGCATTGGGCTTGACCTTCAATGGATATCCGGCCACGGCCAGATACACCTCGTCGGCGGCATCGGCAATGGCCTGATTCACGAGTCCCAAAGCGTCACGGTAGTCGCGGGCGAGAGGGCTCTCAGGCACGATTCCCGAACCCACTTCGCCGGTGACAAGTATGACCGGTGACGTCTGGCGATGAAGCGTTCGGACGAGGTCTTCGACGGACTTGCGCCAATCGTGTTCATCCTCCATCAGGTTGGCCAGCCAAAGCGTCAGGCAGTCGACGAGACGCGTTCCCTGGCCATCCGTGCTGTCAAGCGCGTCGACAAGATCAAGCGGTTCCTCAAGGGTCTTCCATTCCGGGCCGCGCCTGGCACGATGTTCGGCGATGCGATCCGTCATGTCCGAATCTCCGGCACGGCAGGTGGCGATGTAAATCGCGGCGCCGTCCCGCGTGGCCCAGCCTTCGGCAAGCCGGCTCTTTCCCGAACGTGCGCCGCCGGTAATGAGTATCGACATTCCCATGGCCGCATGACATTGCAGAAATCCGTTGTGAAGAAAAGCGAGCGGGCGGCGTGTTTTCCTCCACCGATCTGGTCCTGATCCGCCATGCCGATGCCGACACCGGCGGACGCCTGTGCGGCCGTTCGGATGCCGGGCTGGCGGATGCCGCAACCACCGCCATGGCCGGACTCGCTCAATTGCTGCCTTCGGTCGAGGAGATCTGGACCAGCCCTGCATTGCGTTGCCGACTGACTGCATCGCACCTGTGGCCTCGGGCACGCATGCGCCAGGATGAACGGCTCTGGGAACAGGATTTCGGGGCCTGGGAGGGAAGGGCGCATGAGGACATTCCGGACTTGGGGGACCTTTCGCGAGCGGAAGTCGTCGGCCTGCGGCCTGAAGGCGGCGAGAGCTTCGGCGACCTCTGCGACCGCGCCAGCCCCGCCCTGCGCGACTTGGCCGAGATGACCGGAGCCGGACCGGTCGTCGCGATAACCCATGCAGGTGTCGTGCGCGCTGCGCTGTCTTTGGTGCTGGGCGAGGCGACAGCCGGGCTTGCCTTTGAAGTCCGTCCGCTCTCGATCACGCGCCTCCGCTGTGCGCGCGGTGTGCCGATTTCGGTGGCAGGGGTGAACTGGAGGCCGGCATGAGACCAGCGCATCGCGTCACCGGGCATTTCGGAGAGTGGCTGCAAGGCCGGCTAGGCTCGGAAGGTCCCGTCGTGCTCGTGACGCTGCCATGCGAGACGCTCGGTGCCAGCATCTCACTGGTGCGGGCCAACGGGAGACGCCCGGACCTTCCTACGCTGCTGTCTCCGTCCGTGGTCGACGCGTTCCTGCAGGCTTTGGGTGCCGAGCCTCCAAGGGCGGACATTGAAGCGATCGCGGACGCGAGGCCGGGCGCTGGAGCCGGAATGTCGACGGCCATGCTTCTCGCGCTTGCAAGGGCGATGGGCATTGGCGCTTCGCCGGAGGCGCTGGCCAATGCGTGTCTTGAGGCCGAGGGTGCCGTCGACCCGCTGATGATGGACAGGCCGGAAACGCTTCTTTGGGCGTCGAGGGAAGCGCGAGCGGTGCGCTCGATGCCGCAACCGCCAGCGTTTGCCGTGGTTGGCGGGTTTCTTGGACATCCTATTCAGACGGTGCCGGACGACTCGCGCTTTGCCGACATTTCGGATCTTGTTCCGAACTGGATTGCGGCTGCAGAGGCGGGAGACAGAATGGAGCTTGCCCGCATCGCCACGGTGTCCGCCGAGCGGACAACGGCCATGAGAGGCCCGGCGGAAGATCGCACGGCGTCCTTGGCGCAGGATCTCGAGGCGTTCGGATGGTGCCGAGCGCATACGGGGTCCGCCAGGGGCCTCCTGTTCGAGCCTGGCAAGGTACCGGCGGAAGCGGAAAATCGATTGCGGGCCGAGGGTTACGCCGACGTTCTGCGATTTGCCACGAAAGGCGCCGCATGAGCGCGATCGCAATGCTCATCGCGCTTGCGCTGGACGTGACGATCGGTTGGCCGGATTGGCTCTATCGCCGGATCGGGCACCCGGTGGGCTGGATGGGGCGGGTGATTGCCGTGGCGGATCTCCGTTTCAACCGGAGCGATTCGCCGGACGCAGTCCGCAAGCGGAACGGCATCGCCGCGGCACTTGCCGTGATTGCGGCCACGGGTGGCCTTGCATGGTGCGTCACAATGGTGCTTCCCGAAGGATTGCTGGGCATGGCGATTGCGGGCGTGCTGGCCTGGCCATTCCTGGCCGCACGATCGCTTGACGAGCATGTTCGGGCGGTCGCGAAGCCGCTCGCAGAGGGCGATGTCCCAGGTGCGCGGGAGGCAGTCTCGAAGATTGTCGGTCGTGATCCGGCGATGCTGGATTCGCCCGCCATGGCGAGGGCGTCGCTGGAAAGTCTTGCCGAGAACGCCTCCGATGGTGTCGTGGCTCCGCTCCTTTGGGGAACCTTCTTCGGATTGCCGGGCATCGCGGCCTACAAGGCGGTCAACACGCTTGATTCGATGATCGGATATCGAACTGTCCGGCACGAGGCGTTTGGCTGGGCGTCCGCACGGATCGACGACTTGGCCAACCTCGTTCCGGCGCGGTTGACCGCGGTTCTTCTTGCCTGCGCTGCCGGTGCGCCGCGCCGGGTTCTCCGGATCGTGTTTCGAGACGCTCGTCACCACCGCTCGCCCAATGCAGGATGGCCCGAAGCCGCCATGGCCGGCGCGCTTCGCGTGAAGCTCTCCGGGCCGCGAATCTATGCAGGCCATGCGGGCCCGAGCGGCGACCCCTTCCTCAATCCGGATGGCAGCGAACCGGGCCCGGAGGACATCGAGGCCGGAATTCGTGTCTATCGCAAGGCAATGATGCTGGCGGCCGTGCTTTTGGTCCTGCTGGCGGTGCTGTAGAAGCCGTCCATGCGCGATCACGGGGGCAATCTCGACACGGCCATGGCCAGGTGGGGCGGCGGGCCCGAGGAATGGATCGATCTCTCGACCGGCGTCAATGCGATCCCCTATCCGTTGCCCGAGTTCGATGATCGAGCCTGGACTGACCTGCCGGTGCGTTCCGACATGGAATTGCTGCGCGAAACGGCCCGCATGGCATATGGCTGTGTGGCAGGGGTGCTGCCCGTCGCCGGGGCACAGGCCGCAATCCAGATGATTCCCGTGTCCTGCAAGCCCGGATTGGTCCGGGTGCTCGGCCCGACCTACAACGAGCATGCAGCGAGCTTCGCGCGAAGCGGCTGGACGGTCGAGACTGTTGAGCGTCCGACTGCACTCGCAGGAGCGGACGCTGCCGTCGTGGTCAATCCGAACAATCCGGATGGGCGAATCCTGGCGCCCGAGCAGTTGCGGGCCATTGCGACACAGGTCGGGCTTCTCGTGATGGACGAGAGCTTCGTCGATGCCCGCCCGGACATTTCCTTGGCCAGGGAAATTCCGGAAAACACGCTCGTGCTGCGATCCTTCGGCAAGTTCTATGGGCTCGCCGGCCTTCGCTTGGGATTTGTTCTGGGTAGCGAGGACCGTTTGGCGGCCTTGGCCGAACTGGCGGGCCCTTGGCCAGTTTCGGGGGTCGCGATCCGTGTCGGGCGGGCAGCACTGGCCGATGCGGCATGGCGCAAGGCGGCAGCGGCAAGACTTGGCAGGGATGCAGCAAGACTGGACGATCTTGCCCAGACGGGAGGTTGGGAGGCCGTCGGCGGAAGCGAGTTGTTCCGGCTTTACCGGGTGCCGGACGCCGAGGATGCGCAGGTGCAGCTCGCGACGGAACGGATCTGGAGCAGGACGTTTCCTTACTCAAGAAACTGGTTGCGCCTAGGCATTCCCGGCCCGGATCACTGGCCGCGCGTGGAAGCGGCGCTCCTGTGAGGTTGGCAACTGAACCGCGTACTCGCGGTGCCTATCGGGCGAGCGCCAGGAGAGCGTCCAGATCGAGATGAGTTTCCATGTGTCGGGCGAGATCGTCAAGCGTATCTTCCACAGTGGTGGCATAGGAGAGACCCGATGGTTCCTGCCCGAGACTTCTGAGAAACGCGCCGCGGAAACCGTCGTCGCGAAACATGCCGTGGAAGTAGCTTCCCGAGACCTTCCCGTCCCCGCTGGTGGCTCCGTCCGGTCCGCTTGCCGCGATGGCGAACGGGCGGGCGGTGTCGGGGCCTGTGGTGCGACCTATGTGGATTTCATAGCCGAGAAAGGACGCGTTCGTCTCCACATGCCGCGCGGGGGCTTCGGTGAGGCGCTTTTGCGCCGTCATTTCGGTTTCGACATCGAGCAGGCCGAGACCGGGGGTTGAGCCTGGCGCGCCCTCGATTCCATCGGGGTCGTTGATGGTTCGGCCCAGCATCTGGTAGCCGCCGCAGATTCCGAGAACCCGGCCGCCCCGCCGTGAATGCGCGAGAAGATCGATGTCCCAGCCTTGATCCTTCAGGAATGCGAGATCACCGCGCGTTGACTTGCTTCCTGGCAAGATCACGAGATCCGCGTCGCCGGGAATGGCCTGGCCTGCGCCGAGCATTGTGAGGCGCACCGTTGCTTCCTGCGCGAGGGGGTCAAGGTCGTCGAAATTCGCGATTCGGTTGAAGCGCAGGCAAACGACGTGACAGTCGCCGGCCTCGGTCCCACTGATGTCGAGTGCATCCTCGGCTGGTAGCTTCCACGCGTTCTGAAACCAAGGCAGGATGCCAAAGCCGCGCCAGCCAGCCTTGTCTTCGGCGATTCTGTAGCCGTCCGCGAACAGGGCGGGATCACCTCGGAACTTGTTGACAATGAAACCCTCGACCCGCTCCGCATCAGCGGGGTCAAGGATGGCCCTGGTGCCGGCAAGCTGCGCGATGACTCCTCCACGATCGATGTCGCCGACAAGAACGACCGGAACATCGGCTGATTGGGCGAAACCCATGTTGGCAATGTCCCCCTCGCGCAGGTTCACCTCAGCGGGAGATCCTGCGCCTTCTACAAGGACAAGATCATGGGACGATCGGAGTCTCCGGTAGCTCTCTAGGACGGGGATCAGGAGGTCTGGCTTCAGTCTTCCGTATTCCCGGGCCTTGATGGTCGAGTGCCGCTTGCCCTGAACGACAACCTGGGCGCCGGTTTCGGATTCCGGTTTCAGCAGGACGGGATTCATGTCGGTGTGAGGCTGGAGACCGGCCGCGAGGGCTTGAAGCGCCTGGGCGCGTCCAATCTCGCCGCCATCTGCGGTGACAGCGGCATTGTTCGACATGTTCTGCGGCTTGAATGGGGCGACGGAGATGCCCCTGTTCCGGGCGGCGCGTGCCAGACCTGCGACGAGGATGGACTTTCCGACATTGGAGCCGGTGCCTTGCAGCATGAGGCCTCCGGTCATGGTCCGAGTGGCCGCGACGGCGGCCTGCCGCCCATGATGTCCGTCATGGTCGGGCATGATGATACAAGGCGCGACGTGCGGATGCGATTCGCGTTCAAATGCTGCGCCGCGCAATGCAGCAAGGTCAAAACTCGATGCCTTTCTGGGCCTTGATGCCGTCCCGGAACGGGTGCTTGACGAGCTGCATGTTGGTCACGAGATCGGCGCATTCGACGAGCTTGTCGTGGGCATTGCGGCCTGTGAGCACGACATGGGTCATCTCAGGCTTCTCAGTGCGAAGGAATTGAACGACCTCGTCTATGTCGAGATACTCGTAGCGGAGCGCGATGTTGATTTCGTCCAGGAGCACGAAGCGAATTTCCGGGTCGCGGATCAGGGCCTTGGCCTTTGCCCAGCCCGCCTTCGCCGCAGCGATGTCGCGCTCGCGATCCTGGGTTTCCCAGGTGAAGCCCTCTCCGCTGGTCACCCAAGTTATCTTGCCGGCGAAGTGCCCGGTGAAAAAGTCGCGTTCTCCCGTGCCCCACGCGCCCTTGATGAACTGGACCACGGCGGCGGGCATGCCATGCGCAATGCAGCGGACGAGCATGCCGAATCCGGAGGACGACTTTCCCTTGCCCGGCCCCGTATGGACCACGATCAGGCCCTTTTCCTCGGTCTTCGTTTCCATCATCCGGTCGCGCGCCGCCTTGATTTTCTTCATCTTGTCGCGGTGACGGGTCGCCTTGTCACTCATTGATGCCCTCCCTGCTTCCTTGGCACGGCGCTCGATGTCGAATTTGCGCCTGCGCATTTCTGAATGCACATGGCACCTGAGTTCGTTGTTCTGCATCGAGGTCCGGCATTGAGGAGGAGCAAGGATCTGGCCCGATGCAAGACGGTTCGACGCGCAATTACTTCGGCTCCTTCAGGATGTCGCAAAGGTTTGGTGGCAGAGCCTGCCGCGCCTGAATCGCAGCCTGTCTCCACGCCGGACCTCTGTCCAGCAGTTCTCTCCAGGCAACGTCCAGATCGTCCGGTCTGTCGTCCGCCAGCACTTGAAGCAGAATCCCCGCCTGGGCAAGGTCTTTCCTCGCCTTCGCCTGGCCTGCAGCAGACCGGAGACGCCGACGTGACACGATCAGCTTGTGGACGGCAAATCTCTCCGGGGCTGGAATCCTGACAGGCACGCCGGGACCGTGCAGGACCACCGCCTCGATCTCCTTGTAGATCAGAAAATCGAGGAACCTGATAAGTTGCGCATCGCCCCTCAGGGCCTTCAGCGGTGTCGGGCCGCTCCTGTCAGGACCGCGCAGGGGCGCCAGGACATCGACGGAAAATGTCTCCTGTGTTCCCGCCCGGATCGCGTAACGCATGGCCAGACGCGCATTGAACGGCGACGGAACAGCCTCGAACCCGGGATCCGCGGTCCGAAGGACAGTTAGGAGATCCGCGTCGATTTCGTCGTCTACGGCTAGGGAGATCGACGGAATCCGGCCAATGTCGTCATCGCCAGTGCGTCCGAGATCGCCCGGCGCCCTGAATCCGAGCATCGGTCCGTAGCACTGGAAGGCGACGGAGCCGACAGCCACGGCTCGTAGGCGGAACGCACCTGCATCGGCAAGCGCAGCCAGCACGTTTCCGCTCAATCCATCTGGCGTCGGCAGCCGCGCCGAACGCAAGGCCCGGACCAGCTCGATCCGGTCCTTTCGCGCCGCCGCCAGGTTCATCCGTTCCTGTATCCGACGACGAAGATCCGGGGAATCCGGTCCCAGATACCGCGCCGATGGTCGGATTCCCGCCTTTGTCGTTGGCTGCCAGTACCAGTAAGCCCGGTCTTTCACCTTGCGCTTGTAGGGCGTTCCTCCTGACCTCATGATTTCCTGAAAGTTACCAGTCCAGGCCCTGTCGGCCAATTCCGCATGGAGTGTCTGGATCGATACTGGCAATCTCTCGGGAGGGTTCATGGCATTTGACTTGGTGCATTGTTGTAGGCAATTTCACTTTTTGCCTACAATACAGGCGTCGAAACGTCAACGGCCCTTCGCAAGTTGGCAATTTTGCACGGGGCTGCTGCTCGGACTTGCCTTACCGAAGTCGCCAAGCGGCAGGATCATGCCTTGAACGGATTCGTCGGATCGTCGAACAGTCGCGCACCTCGTCGCAATCTCAACAACACGCCTTTCTGCCTCAACGTCCTTCGGGACCATCCGATTTCGGGCGAAATTCGTGCCCATGGGATGATACCAGGGTCCAGTCTGGATTTATGCCTCGCCGCAACCAGTTCGCGGCAAAGCTCGGAGTTCCGACAAGGAGATCATGATCGGGCGCCGGAACGACAAACATGTCCTCACGATCAAATTCCAATATCTTTCCCGTTCGGAAATCTCGCATGTTGGCCGTGACGAGTATATCAGCCCTTCCTGCGATCGCCGCCAGCAGGACATGCCGATCGTCCTCGACTTCGTCGAAGATCCTTCCCACAACATTTCCGTCTGTGCGCGACGCCGTGCCTTTCGCGGCAGCCTCCGCTTCCCAACCGGAGGCGAATGGAACGAAACCAGAGCCAACGACGACGAGTGTCGAGAGGGGCAGCGGTCCTTCCTTGGCGATGTCATGGAGTAGCCAAGCCGCCTCTGAGGCGTCAGAGCGGTCGTAGCCGAAATGTCTTTGCAGAGCGCTTTCCCACTGCTCGATCATCGGGGCCGAGATGATCAGTTGCGTTGCACCGCCCGGAAACCTGCCTGTTGTTGCATAGCTGACCAAGTCTGAACAGGCCGTCGGACGCAGACGCCGCGCCTTGCATCGGAGATCCGCAAAGAAGACGTTGACGTCCAGACAGAGCCTGGATGTTACATCGCGCACAGGCGGGCCGCTTCCGCTTCGATGTCCTCTTCGGAGCAGAGGGTCGTGTTCGTACCGTCATGCGCATCGGCTTCTCGGATCCGGTCTAGGTTCCGTGCCTCCAGGATGGCTTGGTAGGCAAGAAGGGCCGCACGGCTGACGAATCTGGCCAGGAAGTCACGCTCCGCCTGCGTGGCGGATCCTTCCATCGTGATTGCCACCCGTCTTGCAGGTGGGGGACATCGAAAGAAAATTCCTTGCGCCCGTGCTGACGATCCGGGACGGGGCGTGTCCGTCCGACTTGCTCACATCCTCAAGAAGAGATGCCAGATCCTCATCGAAATGGGATGAAACAGTCTTTCCAGGCATGTCGATGGCCTCCTGTAGAAACTAAAGGTTCTTTGGCCGCCAGGGTCAAGAGCGCTACGAACTTTCATTGCGAACTGGTTGCAAGGTTTTGGGGGCAATCCAAGTGCAGACGACAACATTGACCGTTTTCTGATGTAACGGAATCACGATCTTGCGCATTGCATCGAAACTCCACCACCGTAATTTCATCATCACGCGCGACAGTGAGGCACGTGGCGAGACATCCCGTGCGGCTGTGCCGTGCCAGAACAGCGCGTCCGGACTCTTGAGAAATTCCCGGACCTCACGCCGAGCGGGCGACTCGACAGGTCCGAATGTCCGTCTACGTCGATCGAGACCTTGCCGGGCCGCAGTTTCGCGCCCAAGGGCATGCCGCCGCCGATGAAGACTCCCCGGCAGTCGTGGTTCCGCGTAATGGCAGAAGCGCTCGGGCGCACTGGCTCTTCAGGAATGGTCGCAGCGAAGTAGGGCGAGACCCAACGGTTCCATTGATGCGCCGCAGGTCAGGAGATCGAGGCTTCGTAGATGGACGAGATCGTCTCTGCCAAAGCGGCGTTGAATTCGTGGTCCGACTGGGAATCGGACAGCCCTTCGGTCAGGGCGCGGCTGAAACTCGCGATCATGCCGGCATTTTCAGCGAGGCGTTGGTTGGCTTCCTCCCTGGAATAGCCGCCCGACAGCGCGACCACGCGCATGCAGTTCGGGTGCGCGATGCAGGGCGCGTAGAAGTCGTTCTCACTGGGCAGCGACAGCTTCAGCATGACCTCCTGATCGAGCGCATCAAGACCCTTCATTATCTCGTCGCGCAGGATGTCCTCGGCAGCGGCCTTGTCCTCGATCGTGATGGTGACTTCCGGCTCGATGATCGGGACCAGCCCGTGGTCGAGAATCCGGCGAGCGACCTCAAACTGCTGCGCCGCGATGGCCGCGATCCCTTCAGGATTTGCCGAATTTATCACCGAGCGCATCTTCGTGCCGAAGACTCCCTTTGCGCAGGCGCGCGAGAGGAGATCGTCAAGATTGCCCATGTCCTTCATGAGCTGAACGCCATCAACCTCGTTCTCGAGCCCCTGGTCGCACTTGAGAAAGGGCGCCACGCGCTTCGTCTCCCAGAGGTAGGCGGCTGCGGGAGTGCCGTCAAAATCCCGGTCCATTGTTTGTTCGAACAGGATGGCTCCGATGACCTTGTCGCCTGAAAACGCGGGTGCACGCACAATGCGCGACCGCATCTCGTGGATCAGGTCAAACATCTCGTCTTCGGAACCGAATCGGTCGGCTTCAATCCCGTAGAGGTGAAGCGCTTTGGGCGTCGATCCGCCGGACTGGTCAAGCGCGGCAACAAAGCCCTTGCCGGTTCGCATTTGCTCAGACTGTGTCACTTCAGGCATCGGATTCCCCGTTCTCTTGGCAATGCGCCTCTCTTAGGGCCGTCTTCCGGCGAGTCAATGGCGCAAACGGACGCGATCCGACTCAAACTTGTTCAAGGGCGGCCACTCCCGGCAGGGTCTTGCCTTCCATCCATTCGAGGAACGCGCCGCCTGCGGTCGAGACGTAGGAGAAGTCGTCCATGACCCCCGCCTTGTTCAGTGCCGCCACGGTGTCGCCGCCGCCGGCCACCGAACTCAGCCTGCCTGATCGCGTCAACGCGGCGACCGTGCGGGCGGCGACAACCGTGGCCGCTCCAAACGGGTCGGTCTCGAAAGCGCCAAGCGGGCCGTTCCAGATGACGGTCCTTGCGGATGCAAATGCATCGTTGATCTGCGCAACGGTTCGAGGTCCCACGTCAAGGATCATGAAATCGGGCGGGCAGGCGTCTGCATCGACGGTGACCGACTCGACACCGGCGGCGAGTTCCGCTGCACAGACGATGTCCGTTGGCAGGACGATCTCGCAGGCGACCTCCTCGGCCCTTGCCATGATGCCGCGGGCGGTTCCGGCCATCTCGTGCTCGGCCAGCGACCTGCCGACATCGATGCCCCGTGCCACGAGAAACGTGTTTGCCATGCCGCCGCCGATCACGACCGTGTTCACCTTGCGGACGAGGTTCTCGAGCAATTCGAGCTTGGTCGAGACCTTCGCGCCCCCCACGACGGCAACGAGCGGTCGGTCGGGGTCGGTCAGGGCGGATTCCAGTGCCTTGAGTTCCGCTTCCATCAATCGACCGGCGGCGGATGGCAGAAGCCGCGCCAAGCCTTCGGTCGAGGCATGGGCCCGGTGGGCGGCCGAGAACGCGTCATTGACGAAGACATCGCCAAGCTCGGCCAGCGCGGTCGCGAACTGCGGGTCGTTGGCTTCCTCTCCCGCGTGGAACCGCGTGTTTTCCAGCATCAGCACCTCGCCGCTGCCCAGCTCTGCGACCGCGAACTTCGCGAGGCTGGAAACGCAGTCCTCTGCGAACGTTAAGGGCAAGCCAAGCACCCGCGCGACCTCTTCCCGGATCTGGCCGAGAGACATTTCGGGCACGCGCTGGCCCCTTGGCCGGGCAAAATGGGCCAGAAGGACGGGCTTGCCGCCCATGGCAAGAACGTCGTGCACCGTCGGAGCGATTCGTTCGATTCGGGTGGTGTCGGTCACCGATCCGTTCGCGACGGGAACGTTCAAGTCCACGCGAGTGAGAACGACCTTGCCGGCAAGGTCCATGTCGTCCAGCGTCTTCCAAGACATACCGTGTCTCCGGGGTGCATTTTGCTGCCCTGAGTAACCGCCCGTTTTCCGACGTCAACCTGACCTGCCGTCGCAGTCGTAGAATCCCTGTCGCGGTGCAATGGCGCCTGGAATGGTCCGCCTTTGCATCTGCACGCCTGCGCATTTCGCAATTGAATGCAGGCACCGGACGCATGGGCCAGGCAGGAGCGTGCAGTTCCAGGCAAGTCCTCGACGGGTTGGAAGGCCGCCGGATTGGCCACGCGACCCCGGCTCGGGCTGCGCGAAGCGCCGATGATCGCGATTTCCCCTGTATCTTGAGATGGACGGACCTGGCCGACAGGGGCCGGTCCGTCCCAAGAATGGGGCGAGCCACCGGGCGCACCAAAACTGGCAATCAACGACAGAAGTGCTCCTGAAACGCCCACGCCGCGTCGCAAACTGAAAAGACGTGTCGGATTCCTTTCGGCTACGGGCGAGTTCAGGCGTGTCCAAGGGAAATGTTGGCGATGTCCGACCGGTCAAGGGAAATCAGTATCTCCTGCGCGATCCTCGCGTCCGTCGCCTTCTCGCTCAACGACGCCTCCGTGAAGTGGCTGAGCGGCGACTATCCATTGCACCAGTTGATCCTGATGCGGTCAGTCGTCGCGCTGTTGCTCACGCTTTCGATCGTCGTGCCGCTGGAGGGCGGCTGGTCGAGGCTTCGGACAAGGCGGCCCATGATGCACATTCTCCGGGGGTGTTGCGTCGTGCTGGCCAACCTTGCCTTCTTCAGTGGAATCGCGGTCATCCCCTTGGCCGAGGCAACGGCCGTGTTCTTCGTGGCGCCTCTCCTGGTCACGGGTTTCTCGGCACTGTTTCTGAAAGAGCAGGTCGGCGTCAGGCGCTGGTCGGCCTTGGCGGTCGGATTCTTCGGGGTTCTGGTGATCGTGCAGCCCGGTGTCGTGGAGTTCCGCTGGGCCATGCTGCTGCCGATTGCGGCCGCCATCGGCTATGCCACGCTGCACACGATGACCCGAAACATGGGCCTGACGGAACGCGCCTCGACCATGGCGCTCTACATCCAGCTGACCTTCATCGCTGCTTGCTCGGTGATGGGCCTGGTCTTTGGCAGCGGTCAATTTGCCGGTACGGGAAACCCCGCAATCGATTTTCTGCTGCGGGAATGGGCGTGGCCGCCAACGGAGGACCTGGCCGTCATTGTCGGTCTGGGTGTTTGCAGCGCTTCAGGCGGCTACCTGATCTCGCAGGCGTACCGATTGGGCGAGGCGGGGATGGTGGCGCCGTTCGAGTACGGCACGCTGGTCCTGGCCGTCGTCTGGGGCTTTGTCATCTGGAACGAACTGCCGGGGACGATGTCCGCGCTGGGAATCCTCCTCATTATCGGCTCTGGCATCTACGTCGCCATCCGCGAAACCAAATTCGGGGCCTTGCCGGGTGCAAAGCGGATTTCGGGGCGCCGATAACGGCAAGCGGTCCCTGGCAGATCAAGGCTGGCCGGGTATTCCGGATGCAATCTGGCCGGCCGGCTGCGCCCGGTTCGCGTCATCGCCGTCCGTTCGAGAGCGGAGACTCCTGCGGCCTGTCATGTTCCGGCAATTCCCGTCACCATGCACCGCGGATCCGGCGCATGGCTTCTCGTCCTGAACGGGTGGCCGTCAGGAGGCTCGAAGTTCTTGCAGATGGCGGGGACGGAGCCTGCAATTGGCTGTCGTCGTGCCGGGTCGCGCCGCCGGTGCAGCGACCGTCCAAGAGGGCAGGGAGTGCTCCGAAGTCCCGCGCGCTCGCGTCTTGTCCGTGTCCGGGATTGCCGTTCTCCGACAGGGACCCTCGCCGTCATCCAAAGGTCAGGGAGACGGTCCAATGCAATTGCCCTGCTCCGGTCGTTGCGGGCTTTTCCTTTTGGTCCTCGCGGACTAGTGTCGCGCGATTCCTGGACGAACGGAGGGTTCATTGGCAGATTTTGAGGATCCCGAAAACACGATCCTGATCGAGTTGAAGCAGGGCACGGTCGCCGTCCGGCTGATGCCGGACGTCGCGCCGGCTCATTCGGAGCGCATGAAGGAACTGGCGCGCAAGGGCGCCTATGATGGCGTCATATTTCACAGGGTGATCGACGGCTTCATGGCACAGACCGGCGATGTCGAGCACGGATGTCACGGTGCCGGCCTGGATCTGCGGAAGGCGGGCACGGGCGGATCGAGCCTTCCCGACCTGCCGGCGGAATTCAGCCGCATTCCCCATGACCGGGGTACGCTTGGTGCAGCGCGAAGCCAGAACCCGAACTCGGCCAACAGCCAGTTCTTCATCAATTTCAGCGACAACCACTTTCTCGATGGCCAGTACACGGTCTACGGCCGCGTGATCGAGGGCATGGAACTCGTGGATGCGATTCCCCGGGGCGAGCCTCCGGCGAAGCCGGACCGAATGATCAGCGTGAAGGTGGCCGGCGATGCGTAGGTTCCTGCTTGCCGTGGCGATTTCGGCCTCTCCCGCCTTTGCCGCGGACGACGGGCCTGGACGCAATCTCGTCATCGACATCGAAGGCGAAGCGAATGGCCGCGTCATAATCGACCTGTTCGAGGACGTGGCGCCCGCCCATGTCGAGCAGATCGCGGCACTCGCGGAAGGGGGCGCCTATGACGGCGTGTTCTTTCACCGTGTCATCGACGGATTCATGGCGCAGACCGGGGACGTGGAGTTCGCCAGATCCGAAGGAGACATGCGCCGCGCCGGCACCGGCGGTTCGAGCAGGCCCGATCTTCCGGCCGAATTCAGCGACATTCCGTTCGATCGCGGGATTGTCGGAATGGCGCGCGCCCAAGACCCCAATTCGGCCAACAGCCAGTTCTTCATCATGTTTCAGGACGGTCATTTCCTGAACGGCCAATACACGGTTGTAGGTCGCGTGATCGAGGGCATGGACGTGGTTGACGCCATCAAGCGCGGCACGGGTCCGAACGGCGCCGTCACAGGTGCCCCGGATGTCATGCTTGACGTATCGATCGAGCGCTAGCATCAGGCGAGTGGTCGGGCCCGGACGGGCTCGTGCCATCGGGGATGCGGCTTGTCACGCCGCCGCCGATGCCAGTCCGTACGGCCGGTAGATGCGGCACGGGACATCCGGCACTTGGGCGATTCTGCTGACCATCATCGCAATGGCGTGTTTTGCGGCCGTTGATGCATTCGTCAAGCTTGCCAGCGAATCCCAGGGTGCCGGACAGGTCATCTTCATCAGTTCGCTCGCAACATTCGGCCTGTTCTGGATGGCAATGTGGCGGTCTCGCGAGCGGCTCTGGGTGCCCGATGCGCTTAACCCGGCGCTCCTGATTCGGACGGCGGGCGAAATCGTGGGGAGCATCGGCATTGTCGTTGCGCTTGGCCTGGCGCCGCTTTCTTCCGTGATCGCGCTTGCGCAGGCGCAGCCACTCGCGGTTGTCTTGGGCGCGGCCATGTTCCTGAGGGAGGACGTCGGATGGCGCCGCTGGGCGGCGGTCGGGCTTGCGTTGGTCGGTGTCCTGATGATTCTTCGCCCCGGCTTCACTGCATTCGACCCCAACCTCCTTTGGGTCCTCGTCTACGTCTTTGGTCTCGCGACACGCGACCTTGCAAGCCGCCGATTGCCGGCAAGGATCTCAACATCGTTCGCCGTGGCCTGGTCAATGATGCCGATGACGCTTGCAGGGGGGCTCATGATGCATTTTCAGGGCGGTTGGCGGCCCGTGAGCGTCGAGACGGCAGTTTGGTATCTTGGGATGATCGTGGCGCTCTCGGCGGCGTTGTGGACGCTGACCACGGCAATGCGGAGCGGGGATGTTTCGTCCGTGGCGCCGTTTCGCTACTCGCGGATCCTGTTCGCGCTTATCATCGCATATTTCGCCTTCGACGAAATTCCCGACCTGATGACCTGGGCCGGCGTCATGCTGATCGTCGGATCGGGCCTGTACGCCTTCTGGCGCGAACGTCG
>JAJEAC010000098.1 GCA_022824315.1 Silicimonas sp. | reverse complement strand
CACCGTGACAGCGCGCAGGTCTATGGATGAACCCGGCGTCGGAAGAATCACCATGGACGGCACGCTGCCACATCGAAAACGGAATGGCCAGCCTTGAAATCACCTCGCCTCGGTCACGCGGCGGAAAACAAAATCGCCCTGAACTCCCCATGGGCGAGGTTGATCACCTTGATCATGCCGAATACGATGGCCAACCCGGCGCTTATGAGGATCAGCGAGGCGACCCCGTAGAGCATTTCGACAAGGACGACGACGTACAGGTCCATGGGCACAGGAATCCGTCGGAAGGGAGCGTCATTTCTCGCGGGGCGGCGACGGCCGCCCCGGCCAAATCCTCGGACGCGATCAGATCTGGATTTCGTACTGCGTGTTGTCGTCCGGATTGGCCTGCAGATCACAGACCGCCTGCGTGTCGATCGGCTGACGCTGCGGCAGGGTCTCGATCACGCGCATGCCCTGATCCTCTATCTCCATGATGTGGACGTCGAGAACGGCGTGGTGCGTCTTCGGGTCGACCGTCACCGTGCCCGCGGGACCGCCAATGGACAGGCCGGTTTCAAGTGCAGCGATCACGGCCTCTCGATCCAGCGAACCTGCCTGGCGCACGGCCTCTGCCCAGGTCATGACACCCTGGTAGTTCGACACGGCGATCTCGTGGATCAGGCTGCTGTCGCCGTACTCCGCAGACCAACGATCCTTGAACGCGTTGTTTGCAGGCGTGTCGAGTTCCTGGCTGTAATTGTATGCGACCATGATGCCGTTGCCTTCCTCCGGCGTCAGCACCTTGTGCTCGTTGCCGACGCCCATGGTGGTCGAAGCCAGCGGGATGCGGTCCTTCATGCCGGCTGCCGCCCATTGACGGAAGAAGGACAGGTGTGCACCGCCAACGAGCGGTGCGATGACCAGGTCGGGGCCGATCGTCTGGATCTTGGCAATGGTCGACCCGAAGTCGCTCACATCCAGGGGGAAGAAGTCAACGCCTACGGTCTCGCCACCGTTGTCAGCAACGAATTTCTGGATCCAGCGCGCCGTGATCTGCCCGTAGTTGTAGTCCGCGGCAAGGATGTAGACCGCGTTGCCCGACTTCCCCATTGCATAAGGCACAAGGGCCTCGACCTGCTGGGCGGGCGTGACGCCGTTGATGAAGATGTTCCTGTCGCAGACGCCGCCTTCATAGAGGACGTTGTAGAAGTAGAGCGTCCGGCTCTTGCGCATGGTCTGGCGGATCGCCTCGCGCGAGGCCGAAAGGATGCCGCCATGCACGACATCCACCTGGTCCTGCCGGGTCAGCTGTTGCCCGTACTGCGAATAGAGCGCCATGTCGGACTGGGTGTCGTATGCGACGACCTCGACCTGCATGCCAAGCAGGCCCCCGGCCGCGTTGATCTCCTTCACTGCAAGGCGCATGGCCATGTCCATCGGCGTGCCGTAGGCATCGAAGATGCCGGATGTGTCCAGTATCGAGCCAAGCTTGATACCGTCGGCCGCCATGGCCGCACGGGGCAGCATGGACGCGCTGGCGACCGCCGCCGCGCTGCTCACGAACGTTCGACGATTCAGTGACATGTGCGTTTCCTCCATTATGTCGTCCGAATTGGATTGCTTCACGGCTTGGACTTTCCCTTGCCGCTTTCCGACTTGTCCTTGATGCGGTTGGCGTAGTCGGCGGTGCGACCGGCCAGGTTGGAATCGAAGTCAAGCCCGATTTCCTCGCCCATCTGCTTCATGGCGGGAAGACGCACGGCCATGCCGAGAATCTGGTCCATGGCGGCGCCGAACGCCCCGTCCACGCCGCCGCCGCCGTTCTGGCCGCCGGCACCGGAAATCTGGTTGATCCTGATGGAGTCGATCCTTTCGACCGGCTTCATCATCTGCGTCAGGATTTCAGGCAACCGATCGAGCTTGCGCTCCTCCAGGCGCATCTTGATCACGGCGTCCCCAAGGGTGTTTTCCGCCTTGTTCAACGCAACGCGGCCCGCCGCTTCCGCTTCCATGCGCGCGCGTTCGGCGTCGCCTTCTCGTGTCTTCACCGTCGCGTCGGCCCGGGCCCTTTCGAGGAGCGTTTCGACATCTCGCTTCACCCGGGCGCCTTCTAGATCAAGGTCCCTTTCCTGGTTCAGGTGTGCGATCTCGCGTTCGCGTTCGGCAATGGCACGTTCCTTCTGCGCCTGGACGTTTTCTGCGGCCAGAATGACCCTTGCGCGCGCCTCTTCTTCCGCGACACGCGCCTCGGCTTCTTCGGTGCGACTCTTGGCAATCCGGATCTCGTTTGCGATCTTGTCTTCCTCGAGCGCGAGGATGGCGGCCATCTCCGCCTTCCGCAGCGCCTCGTCGCTCTCGACCTGCGCGGCCTTCGCACGTCTTGCGTTCTCGATACGGGTGGTTTCGCTCGCCAGTTCCGCGTCGTCGCGGGCCTGGTCCTCCCGCGATTTCGCATCCGCTTCGAGCTTGGCGAGGTGTTCCTGCTGCGCGATCTCTGCCTCGCGTTCCTCGCGCTGCAGTTCGATCTGCCTCCGATGTTGAGCCAGCCGGCTTTCGCGAACGGCAACTTCCGCTTCGGTCTCGATGCGAACGCGCTCCTTGCGCTGGTCGGCAACGAGCGCGGCCAGACGCCGCATGCCCTGTGCATTGAACGCGTTGTTCTCGTTCCATTGGCCGAGGTCGCTTTGGTCAACTCCGACCAATGACGCCGAAACAAGCGTCAGCCCCAGCCTGGACGCCTGGGATTCGACGGTCCCCGCCACGTCGTCCGAAAACGCGGAACGGTCCAGATGGATGTCTTCCAGCGTCCGGGCTGCCGCTGCCCGCTGGATGGCGTCAACCATCGGACCTGTCAGAACGTCGCCGAGCGAATCCCCGCCCCGGGCGATCCGGGCACCGAGCGTCTGCGCGGCGGTCGAGATGCCCTGTTGCGTCGGGGCAACGCGAAGTTCGAATTCGAACTCGATGTCGGCGCGAATCTGGTCGCGCGTCAGTACCGCGTCCTGACCGTCACGACTGACACGGTGCGTCATCGCACCCATGTACACTCTCTGGATCCGGTGCAGGATCGGAAGGGACAGACACCCGCCTTCGGTCACGACACGGGAACCGCCAAATCCGGTCCTGACAAGGGCGATGTCCAGACTGGCCTTCGCATAGTAGCGCTGGAGGAACCAGATCGCGACAAGCGCGGCGGTTGCAAGCAGAAGCAGCAGGATGACCCAGCCCAAGGCAAAACTCCTTTCCGTCCGAAGATCGCCGGGCGCAGGCGCCTGACATCTTCATGTCGGTTCAGGGTAGAAAATTTTAATTTCCAATTCAAGTAATATATTGAAGCGGAAACTTATATTTCTCAACACCTTGTTCTACAGTCGTTTTATGACTTCAAATTGCAGACCGTCCGCCCGCGCCAAGTAGATCGGTGCACGCTCGGGTTCGTCCGACACGGAGCACCTTCGCCCGCTCCTGTGAACCACCGGGGGGGCATCGGACGTGCTGTGCATTCGCCAGATGCCTGCATGGTCACGCAACAGTCCGGCCAGAAAGTGCACGCCTTCATACGTCGACTGGCCGAGTGCGTTCAGCATGGGCGCCTGTTCTCCGTGAACCCGGTAGTACTGCTCCTTGAAGGCCGCGTTCGCCTCCGTGGAAAGGGTTCCGAAATAGGAGGACGCGACGAACATTCGCTGGCTGTTTTGCGCACCGCTCCCAAGAAGGCCGTTCTCCTCTATCGCGCAGGACAGGCGTACCATGCGGTCATGCAGCCGCGCCTGGCCGAACGCCCGGTTGAACGCGACCGCGTCCTGCCCGACGAGCGAGATCAGCACCGCTTCCGCGCCGGACCTTGCAATTTCCTCAACTACGCGGGGCATACCGTTCAGCCCGAAGGGCAGGTACCTTTCATAGGCCAGGCTCACGGCCATCTCGCGCAACCTTGACTTTGCGTAGTTGTGCGACGTCCTCGGCCACACGTAATCGTTGCCAATCAGCGCCCAACTGCGCGGCCGGTATTCCGATTGAATGCACTCCAGCGAAGGTCCGAGCTGCTCATCCGGTATCTCCCCGATCGCGAACAACCCGTCCGTACGTTCGCCGCCTTCATAGAGCGGCGTGTAGATGTAGGGGATCCGTTGGCGGACCACCTTGCTGAGGCGTTGACGTACGGCGCTGATATGCATGCCGACGATCGCATCGATGGAATCCGTCTCGATCAGGTCGTTGACAGTTTCCTCAATAGATATGCTCGCCTCCATGGCCGCATCGATCATGATGAGTTGCACCTTGCGCCCGGCGATGCCGGCAGATCGGTTCAACTCTTCCACGGCAACCTGCGCACTCGAAATGCATGAAGGTGCCCAAAGCCCTGCTGCCCCGCAGAGGGGAATCAAAAGTGCAATGCGATACGTTCCGACGCTGCGCAAAACAGGGTCGTCGCGCAGTTCCTCCAGTTCGGTCGGAACGCTCGGCAGCATGTTCATGGCACAGGCCATCCTTGCCGACTGCATCAGCAACTGCCACATACCAATTGAATTTATTTTCCAAGTCAACTAGATTTGCCCCGAATGCCGTGGTGAGCCTCATGGAATCGAACCCGAATCCAATCCAGAACTACCTCTCGTACGCGCTGGCTGCGGCACACCGGACGGTCACCGTGTCTCTCAACATGCGCCTGAAGAAGCATGGCATGCAGATCGAGGCATGGCGGATTCTGGAAACTCTGGAGACCGGTCAACGCCTTACGATGGGACAGCTTGCCGACGTGGTGCTGATGAATCCTCCAACGTTGACCAAGCTGGTTGACAGGATGGTTTCAGACGGGCTTGTGCATCGTCAGGTTGCCCGGCACGATCATCGTCAGATCAATGTCCTTGCCACGGCGCTGGGACGGAAGCGGATGCTGCAGATCAGGCGAGAGGTCGAAGGACAGGATGCAGCTTTGCTGCAGAGTCTTGGCAGGCCCGCAACCGAAGAATTGATTGAGTTGCTGAAAGGAATCACTTCCGCTGCAGACGCAGGCCACCAAAGCCGCGACTCTCGAGAACATCACTGAGCACTCGACGTGCAATCGTCCCATGCTTGCAAGCTCGCTTCGGCCTCGGTGGCAGACCCGCCATGTCCGAGGTCCTGCAGCCGGCGGGCATGATGACCGCCGAAGCCGACACATGATCCCTGTGGCCCTATCCGAAAGAAACGTCAGCGGCTCACGATGTCGAGATGCTCGACCGGATGCTGTCTGATTGGCTCGGAAACGATTGCGCGATCTCCGCCCTGCACAAGTCTCAAGAAGCAAAAGAAGGGGCATATATACTTAACTTGACAGCCCGTCAGGCCTCCTCCTCCGGCACGGCACCCTCGAACGAGACGCCCGCGCGAATGATGCCGGCGGGAGCGGGGAACATGTGCGGCAAGATCTCTCATGATGGAGAATGAAAAGGGAACTTCGT
>JAJEAC010000084.1 GCA_022824315.1 Silicimonas sp. | reverse complement strand
CTGCGATCATTAGCGCAATTCCGGCGGCAATGAAAGCGCCGCGCGATTTTTCTGACCGGAGCACGGACAGGGGTGAACGCACGGCCGGACGATCCGTCGTCGCGGCGATCCGCGCGGTGGCCAGACCGGCATGAACCGCTTCGCGCATCGGAGGTCGCGCACCGCCGGCCACGTTAACCGCCGTCGTCCCGGTTGCCGGATTCGGATGCCGCAGCGGAGCGAGACGCCGGGCAGACCGATGCTGCCGAAACCCGCACCCCCACGCCTGCCATCACCGGAGACGACATAGCACGACCGCGACCGACCGCCCTTAGAAACCTGACGATTCCCCATCGATTCCCAGCGCCCCTCCTTCGCAAAGCGCCGACTGTCAAAAATGCCGTGGACTTCGGGAGTTTCCCACGTTGCAGGTGATCCGGAGGGCGCCGGCGACGCTCGGGTTTCGGGCCTGAGGGTCCTGGCATTCGACTCATACACCCCGACATGCCAGATCCCTCGCCACGCGCCACGTCGTCAATTGGACGCCCCCGGTGCTTTCTGATACCAAGGCCGGGATCAATCACTTACTGGTCACGTAAGCTTGGATTGGCTACCTACTTGACATATTCGTTCTGTTCGAAGGTATTCAGCTCTTGGCATCGGCATCATATTCGGTAGGAGCAAATCTCCCCGCCGGCATGCCGATGGAACGCCCATATGGTTGATTCCCGCTCCAGTGTGCCCGTCAGGTCATCCAAGCCATGGACCAAATCGCACCAGACAAAGTTCGGACGGGTCAGGAACTCAAGATCATCAGCGTCCATCTGGGTCCAGAAGTGAATGCGAGCAACTGTCTTGCCCGAATCCGCGTTGTGCCCGACCGCAGGGTCGGAAACTTGGTTTACGGGCGCAGCTTACGGCCGGGCGAACCCGATAGCGGTCAAGGCATTCCGATATTCGACGAAATGTCCTTGAGTTTCCCCGTCGGCAGCATCCAATTCACCATCGCGGATGTCGAATGCCACTCGGACCCGGAACCCGAAGCCGGCGGCTACGCACCCACCGCAAACGTTGTCTGGACTTGGATGGCGCTCCCACCCAAGGCTGATCAGAAAGTATTTATCGACTACCTCCTTGCCGCGTCCAGGCGGCTCGATGAAGGACATGCACACTGCCAGAGAGCGCTGTCCCATCTAAAACGCCTGCAGAAAATGGATTCGGCGTCCACCAACCGTAAGTGGACACCGCCCCAAACCGCCTTTCGAGTCCGCGAGTCTGCTGCCGAAGCCTGGGGGGCGGCTGAATCCATGTGCGTGTCGCTGGCAAGGGTTGTTCGCATGGTTTCAGACGCCCAACGGACCATCGGGACGACGATTGCCGTACCGGATGAAATTGGTCGCATCGAGAGTGCGGCGACTGCCATACGGCATGCCATCGAGCACATCGAAGAGCGCGTGGCAGGCAGGGCTCGTCAAGAGGATCCTGATGTTGCCATGTCCATTTTCGACCAAACCGACCTTTTCACCGCTGGTGTGCTCCGATATGCCGATTACGCACTGGACATTCGCCAAGATGTAGTGCCAGCCATTCTTGCTGCACGGCGGTTCATTCTCGAAGCTGTGACCATGCACGGGGCGACAAAGATATTGACCTCACCACTCCATATGCCTGCACCTATCGAGTGGCAGTCCTATTCTGACTGAGAAAGGATGGTTTCCCAGTCGGTAATGTGCAGGCGATGCGCTCCACTCCGAGTGCAGCGGTCACGTCATGGATTGACTAGCATTGCGACATCGAGCCTGCATCTACGGCGGTCAGCGAGCTGGAATTGCGCTTCGGCCTCGCGATAATTCCGCCGAAAAGGCGACGCGACGGATTGGCAGGAGGACTTGAACAGACGTTAGGACCGGCTTCGCCAACCGCATTCTTCCCCAGCGCCTCCGCATTTCCCTATGTGGAGATTGCCTCTGCTCAGCGAGCAAAGGGCAGGCCGATGCCGGAAGTGGGTCGCGGCCATCGCCCACTCGCACGGCCCGGTGGCGAGGCGCAACGTGCGGGTCAGAACGTCCTGGCTGAGAGGAGGGCGCGCACTCGACGACCATTTATCAAGCAACGCTTGGGTTTCTGGATTTGAGCGTCCTGAACCACCGCGGCGGGACATGCGGTGTCCCTGGCCGGTGTCCCGGGCCGGTTGCCGATCCCGGTGCCCCAAGCTATTGTGACTACATTGGTTCGGGAGGGAGTCATGCGAACGGTACAGCTGCGCGAAGCCAAGGCCACGCTGTCGGCCCTGGTGGAAGGAGCCGCCAAGGGTGACACCGCCGTCATCACCCGGCGCGGACAGCCCCGGGCCGTCCTCGTCGGCCTCGACGAATGGAACCGCCTCAGCCAGGTCCCGTCGTTCGGCCGCCTGCTTGCCACCTCGGGGCTTGAAGAGGGCGACTTCACGCTGCGCGATGCGAGCCCGCTACGCGACGCCGGACTTTAGGTTCCGCCTTGTACCTGGTGGATACGAATGTCCTCTCGATGGGCGCTCCCGGCAACCGCAAAGGTGCCGCCGCCCTGGCCGGCTGGCTGGACGCGCGTTCCGACGATCTGTTCCTGTCGACCGTCACCGTGGCCGAGATCGGCGAGGGCATCGCCAAGCTGAGGCGATCCGGCGGCCTCGTCCGCGCCGACCGTCTCGACGACTGGCTCAATGTCGTCCTTCATCTCTACGGCGACAGGGTGATGCCGTTCGACATTCCCGCGGCGCGCCTCGCCGGGCTGCTGATGGACCGAGCGCGCGCCACGGGTCAGGCGCCGGGCTTTGCCGACCTTGCCATCGCGGCGACGGCCGGTGTTCACGACCTTACGGTTCTCACCCGGAACGTACGGCACTTCGCACCGCTCGACATTCCCGTGATCAACCC
>JAJEAC010000116.1 GCA_022824315.1 Silicimonas sp. | reverse complement strand
TCGACAAGTTCGCCGCCAAAGACGAGATGCAACCGTTGAGCCATTGCGCTCCTCCTCCAAGTGTCATTCCAAAGCTAGTCCGCACCGGTCAGTCGTCAAGCACTGGACCGAATGCCGTGCCGGAAACCCTCACCTAGCGCGCAGTTAGCCTCTCGCGGCCACGCGTACTCAGCAAATGGCAGTCATCTCCGTCAAACACGACGGGAACAATGGGGCGTCCCATGGCTGCGCCGGCATCGATGTTTACGCGATTGCCATAATGCGTGGGCGCATGTACCGGCGTGTGTCCGTGCACGATCAGCGCCTCGTGGTCATCGCGATGCCAGTGGAACTCTTCCCGGATCCAGACCAGATCGTCCTCGTCCTGCTCGTCCATCGGAATGCCGGGACGAATGCCCGCATGAACGAAGATCATCCCGTCTTCGCGATGCCAGAAAGGAAGGCCCGCAACAAACTCACGATGCGAGTCAGGCACAAGGGATCGTGCCTGCGCGAAAAGAGACGCGGTGTCCTTCGGACCGTCACTCTCCAGCCCATAGGAAGCGAGCGTCGTCTGCCCTCCCATGCCTGTGCTCAACCAGAACAATGCATTCTGATTCCCTTCAAAGGACTCGGCGTCGCATGACAGGAACTCGGCGAAACACCGGTCGTGATTGCCGCAGAGCACGATCCAGTCCTCGCCGCGTGCGATGCCGTCGATCAGGAACTGGATGACGCCCCTCGCGTCCGGCCCGCGATCCACGAGGTCGCCGACATGCACGATTCTCCCGGACGCGCCTCCGGCCCGAGCACGATCCTCGGCAATCAAGGCATGCGCCGCCTTCAACCGGTCGAGATGTCCGTGGATGTCTCCGATGGCGTAAATCATCGCGGGCTCACTCCCTTGCCGGTGCATTGTCTCTCTCGAAGAGCCAGCGTGCAAACAGTGAGGCCGCAACGGCCCCGACCAGTTCCGCCGCAACGAAACCCGGAACGTCCATGGGGCGAATGCCCGAGAAACTGTCCGTGAACCCCCGTGCAATCGCGACGGCAGGATTGGCGAACGACGTCGACGACGTGAACCAGTAGGCGGCCCCGATGAAAAGGCCGACAAGCCAGGGCACGGCTTCAGGTCGCTGTCGAATGCCCGCCAGGATGACCAGCACCAATCCAAATGCCGCCACCGCTTCCGCGAGCCACATCGCACCGCCCGTTCGCACCGTCGTTGAGGCCTGAATGACCGGCTGCACGAACATCAGGTGCGCAAGGAACGTGCCCGACACGCCGCCAGCGACCTGGGCGGCCATGAACGCCAGGGCACGACGGCCGGGAATCTCGCGCCTGATCAGGAAGGCGAGCGTGACGGCCGGATTGAAATGCGCACCTGAAACAGGGCCAAGGATCGTGATCAGAACGACCAGAATGGCCCCGGTCGGAAGGGTGTTGCAGAGGAGCTGAAGCGCAACGTCGTCCGTCAGCCGCTCGGCCATGATGCCCGAACCAACGACGGTTGCGACCAGGAACCCCGTTCCCAGCGCCTCGGATGCAAGATGACGGATCGGAATCCCGTCCATCACGTCACGTCGAACTGCAGAGGGCGAACCTGGGCGAAGAGGCCGGTATCGCGCAACTGTTCCAGCGCCGCCTGTGGAACGGGCTCGTCGACATAGAGGAGCGCGATCGCATCGCCGTTCTTCTCGGATCGGCCCAGCGTGAAGTTGGCGATGTTGACGCCGTTCGAACCAAGCGTGGTGCCGAGGGTTCCGATGATTCCCGGGACGTCCTCGTTGGTCGTGTAGACCATGTGTGCGCCGATCTCCGCGTCGATGTTGATGCCCTTGATCTGGATGAACCTGGGCTTGCCGTCGCTGAACACCGTTCCTGCGATGGACCGTTCCCGCCGATCGGTGACGATCGTCAGCTTGATGTAGGCGTCAAAGACGCCTGACTTGGCCTGGGTCGTGGTCGAGCACTTGATGCCCCGGTCCTTCGCAATGACCGGCGCCGAAACCATGTTCACGTCCTCGTTGGACGCCTTCAGGATGCCCGCCATCGCCGCCGCGTTCAGGGCATCCGTGTTCATGCTGGACACCTCGCCGTCAAACAGCAGGTTGATGGCCCGGATCGGCTCGTCGGTAAGCTGCCCTGCGAAGGTGCCGAGATGATCTGCGAGTCTCACCCAAGGACCCATGACCTTGGCTTCCTCGCCGGTGATCGAGGGCATGTTGATCGCGTTGGTCACGGCGCCTGTCAGCAGGAAATCCGACATCTGCTCGGCCACCTGGATGGCCACGTTCTCCTGTGCCTCCGTCGTCGATGCGCCAAGGTGCGGCGTTGCGACGACATTCGGCAGGTTGAAGAGCGGAGAACTGGTCGCGGGTTCCTCGGCAAACACGTCAAACGCCGCGCCGGCCACATGCCCCGATTCGAGCGCCTCGGCCAGCGCGGACTCGTCGACCAGGCCGCCGCGCGCGCAGTTGATCACGCGCGCCCCGGGTTTCATCCGCTTGATTGCGTCTGCGGAAAGAATGTTCCGCGTCTTGTCGGTCAGCGGCACGTGAAGCGTGATAAAGTCCGACCTCGCCAGCAACTCGCCCAGATCGACCTTCTCGACGCCAAGCTTCTCGGCGCGCTCCTCGGTAAGGAACGGATCATGTGCAATCACCTTCATCCGCAGCCCGCAGGCGCGCGCGATGACGATCGAGCCAATGTTGCCCGCACCGATCACGCCAAGGGTCTTGGCCGTCAGTTCCACCCCGAGGAAGCGCGACTTCTCCCACTTTCCGGCGTGGGTTGAGACGCTCGCCGCCGGGATCTGGCGGGCAACCGCGAACATCAAGGCAATTGCATGCTCGGCGGTGGTGATTGAATTGCCGAACGGCGTGTTCATCACGATCACGCCCTTCTTCGATGCAGCGGGGACCTCGACATTGTCGACGCCAATTCCTGCGCGACCCACAACCTGGAGCCTGGATGCCGCGTCGAGGAGTTTCGCGGTCACCTTGGTCGCGGACCGGATGGCCAACCCGTCGTACCCGCCTATGGCTGCAAGCAGTCGATCCTTGTCCCTTCCCAGCTCCGGTTCGAACGTGACGTCCACGCCCCTGTTCCTGAATATCCGGACCGCCGCTTCGGAAAGATTGTCGCTTACCAGTACCCTTGGTGTCATTGCCGCCTGTTCCTCTCTCGTCTCCACATGCAATGCGATTGCCGGCCCGGCGCGTTGCCGTGGCCCGCAACCGGCGCGAATTCCCGGCCTCAGGCCCGCCCGGCGGGCATGCCCGATTCCTGGATTTCCGCTTCGAAGGCCCAGTCCAGCCACGGGCACAGCGCCTTCAAGTCCTCTTGGTCAACGGTTGCGCCACACCAGATCCTCAGGCCCGGAGGCGCGTCACGATAGGATCCGATGTCATAGGCAACGTTTTGCGCCTCAAGCCGCCTTGCGACCGCCTTGGCAAAAGCCGAACCATCCTGGATTCGGTCGTCATCGAACCTGAGACACACGCTCGTGTTCGACCGCGTGTCGGGATCGGTGGCCAGATTCCGGATCCAGTTCCGCGTGGCGCAAAATTCGTGAATCACGCCTGCATTGGCATCGGCTCTCTGGATCAGGCCCTTCAGGCCACCCACGCTGATCGCCCAGTCGAGCGCCTTGAGGTAATCCTCGACGGCAAGCATCGACGGCGTGTTGATCGTTGCGCCTTCGAAGATGCCATCGATCAGCTTGCCGCCCTTGGTCAGGCGGAAGATCTTCGGGAGGGGCCACGGCGGCGTCCATGTTTCGAGACGTTCCACGGCTCGCGGTCCAAGCGCGAGCATGCCGTGCGCGGCTTCCCCTCCCAGCGCCTTCTGCCAGGAAAAGGTCGCCGCATCGAGCCGGTCCCATGGCAGATCCTGCGCAAACGCGGCACTCGTCGCATCGCAAATCGTCAAGCCTTGACGCGTGGCAGGTATCTCGAAGCTCTTTGGAACCCGCACGCCTGACGTGGTTCCGTTCCAGGCGAAGACCACGTCAGTGTCCCAGTTGACGTCGTCCAGATCGACGATCTTGCCGTAGTCCGCAGTCTTCACCTTCGCGTCCAGATTCAGCTGGCTGACCACGTCGGTCGCCCATCCTGCGCCAAAGCTCTCCCAGGCAAGCACCTCGACGGGACGGGCGCCCAAGAGGTTCCACATCGCCATTTCCACTGCGCCTGTGTCCGAGGCCGGCACAATGCCCAAGAGGTGATCGGCGGGAATTCCGAGGATGTCCCTGGTTCGCTCGATCGCGTCTTTCAGCTTGGCCTTGCCGATCGCGGCCCTGTGCGATCGGCCCAGGGCTGCGTTGTTCAGCTGTTCAAGGGAAAACGTGGGAGGCTTGGCGCAGGGTCCCGACGAAAAACGCGGATTGCCCGGCCGCGCCGCCGGTTTGTCCAATTCCATCTTCAATATCCTTCCAGATATGCGCCCCTCGTTGGGGAGGAGTGTCCCGATCCCGCGAATAAGGGTGCACGGACCCTTTCGCAAGGCACAAATTGCCGCTAGAGCCGCTGCAACGGAAACGACGCTACAGGGCTTGCCAACCCATGCCCGTCATTTCGCTGATCGCGCCTCGCGGACATCTGGATCCGGCCTTGGTCTCGTCGCTTCAGGGCGCGTTTGGCGCGACCGGTGACGCCGTGTGGCTTGCGCCGGACCAGGCCGCGGAGTTTCCTGTTGCGGCACGGCCCGGCAATCTCGACGAGGTTCGAGGGGGAATTGCCGACCAGGCGGTGGACCTGAATGTCATAGATGGCGGCGATCGCAGGAAGTCCCTCCTGATCGCCGACATGGACATGACCATGATCGGGCAGGAATGCATCGACGAGCTCGCCGCCGAAGCCGGTGTCGGCGAAGAGGTGGCCGGAATCACCGTCCGAGCCATGAACGGCGAACTCGACTTCACCGAAGCGGTCGCCGAACGGGTCGGCCTGATGAAGGGCCTGTCGGCCGATGCGATCGAGCATGTCCTCGAAACCCGCATCACCCTTGCCTCGGGCGGCAGGACGCTGGTGCAGACAATGAAGGCACACGGCGCCCGTACGGCCCTGGTCTCAGGCGGATTCATACAGTTCGCCGCACGCGTCAGCGAATTGCTCGGGTTTGACGAGGTCCATGCGAATGAACTTCTCGTCGAGAACGACCGCCTCACCGGGGACGTGAAGCGCCCCGTTCTCGGCCTGGACGCCAAAGTTGAGGTGCTGACCAGGCTTTCGCCCGATGCGTCCCGTGCGATCGCGATCGGAGACGGGGCAAACGATCTCGGCATGATCGCCCGTGCCGGCATGGGGGTCGCGATGCATGCCAAGCCGGTGGTCGCAAGCGCTGCGCCCCTGCGGATCGATCATTCGGACCTGACCGCCTGCCTCTTCCTGCAAGGCTATTCGATCGAGGAATTTGCCTGACCGGTCCGAATCGAGAGCGTTGCGAACGCGGTCGCCGGACACCCCACGATGACTCGTCCTTCACGCAAGGTAGCGCGCCAGTGCGCCATGTGGATTCGCGAACAGATCGCCGGTGTCTTCCGCCGGTCGAATCTCTCCGTCCTCCACGAAAATCGTCTGCCGGGCCACGCGCCTGGCGTCTTCGGGATCGTGGGTCACCATGAGCACGGTCTTGTCCGCAAGGAGCGACGTGACGAGGGTCAGCATCTCCAGCCGAAGTGCCGGACCAAGGGCGGAAAACGCCTCGTCCATCAGCACGAGGGGCCGGTCCGTCAGAAGGGCACGCGCCAGCGCCACCCGGCTCTGCTGCCCGCCCGAAAGCTCTCCCGGCATGCGCGCGCCCATTCCGTCAAGGCCAACCGCCTCAAGCGCCTCTTCGGCACTCCTCCTTGCGGCCGGCAAAGGCCGGGCGCAAGGGGAGACGCCAAGCGCGACATTGGTGGCCGCATCGAGATGCGGAAAGAGGTTGTTGTCCTGGAAGAGCACCGCCACCGGCCTCTCGCCAGGCGCCAGCTCCGTCAAGTCGGCTCCGTTCCAGCGCACCCGGCCCTCGTCCGGGAGTTCGAATCCGGCAATCAGCGACATCAGCGTGGACTTTCCGCCCCCGGAAGGACCGATCACCGCGACGATCCCCGGCCCATTGACCGACCCGTTCGCGTGCAGCACGAAGTCTTCGCGCCTGAAGGCAATCCGGTCAAGCGTCAGCACGGCGCGCTCCCCTGTCCAGCATCCAGAACACCCCGAAACTCAGCGCAAGGAGCAAGACGGCGGCCCCGCCGGCCTCGTCCATCCGATACGCTCCCATAAGGCGATAGACCTGCAGCGGCAGCGTCGCCGTGTCGGGGTCGGCAAAGAGCGCAATCACGCCAAGATCCCCCATCGACAGCGCTGCTGCCAGTCCGGCCGAGAACCCGAGCGGTCGCCGGAGGCGCGGCAGGACGACGAGCCTGAAGCGCACCCATCCCTGCAGGCCCAGCGTATCGGCCAGACGACCGTATTCCGACTCGATTGTCCGGCAAGCCGGCACGAGCGAGCGAAGTGCGAATGGCAGCGTGACGAACGCGTTCACAAGCGCCGTGACGGGCAATGCAAGCGATTCGGGATTGGCCAGGGGATGAATGAGCACGAAGAGCCCGGTGCCAAGAACGAGCGGCGACGCCGCCAATGCCGTCAGGCCCGCCGTTTCGATCCAGCTGCCTTGGCTTCTGAGCCGCGTCGCTGCCAATGCCATCACGACAGACAGCGCAACCACAAGGACGGTCGACGCGCCGGCCACGCAGAGCGAACGAAGGGCGGACACCCAAACGGCCTGCGGAAGCCCAAGAACCTCCGGCAGGCCGCGAACGACGGCCGACGCAATCGGCACGAGGAGGAACAGGGCCGCGAACAGAATCAGGATCCCGTCAAGCAACCTAAGGGCAGGAGTGCGCCCGTCCCAGCGCATCAGGGGGCGATCAAGACCAGGCGCGAATCCCGGATGACGCAGGACCCGGTATGCCAGCAGCGCCAGGAACACCGTGATCGCCAGCTGGATGAGCGAAAGGAACGCGGCACGGTCGAGATCGAACTCGAATCGAAGCGCCTGATAGATCGCCAGCTCCACCGTGGTTGCACGTGGTCCGCCGCCTAACGTGAGGGCGACTGCAAAGCTCATGGTGCAGATCACGAAGATCACCAACGCAGCACCCGGCATCACTTGCCGCAGCATCGGCCATTCGAGATGCCGGTTTACGGCGCCCGCATCCATGCCGAGGCTCGCGGCCAGGCGAAAGCGTTCGGACGGGATGTCCTGCCAACCCTGCAGGATGAGCCGCGTTGCCAGCGGAAGGTTGAAGAAGACGTGCGCCAGGACGACGCCATGGAGACCGTAGATCGAGATCTGTGGCAGCCCCAGCATGCCAAGCCCGGAATTGACAAGCCCGCCCCGGCCGAAGACGGCCAGCAGACCGAAGATTGCAACGATCACCGGCAGCAGAAAGGGCGCGCCGAGGAGCGTGACGAGAGCTCCGCGGCCTGGAAACCGCCTTCGCGCCAGCGCCCGGGCAACCGGCACCGCGAGCGTCACGCTGAACGTCGCCGACAGAAATGCCTGCCACAGCGTGAACCGGATTGCAGCCCAGTCCGCCTGCGTCAGGCCGCTTCCCGGCTCCGCGACACGGATGATTGCAACGGTCGCAAGCAGGATCAGCAAAGGGATCGCCGCGGCAGCGGCGATCCCGACAGCGCCTGCCGCGCCTAGCGGCTGAGCGCGTTCAGCCATTCATCCAGCGCGGGGCCACGGGCAGCGCGCGCCTCCGCCGCCGACATGAGCAATGGCTTCGCGGGCTGGATCAACGTCTCGAACCCGTCCGGCAGGCCGGCGTCCGGAATCGCGGCCGGGTACATCCAGTTTGTCGTCGGAATGATCGCCTGGAATGCATCGGTGAGCATGAACGCCAGGAACCGGTCCGCCAGTTCCGGTTGATCGGTCGACGCCAGCTTGCCGGCCACCTCGACCTGCATGTAGTGGCCCTCCGAGAACGGGGCAGCGGCCTTGCTTGCATCCCCTTCCGCAATCAGGTGGTAGGCGGGCGAGGTCGTGTAGGACAGAACCATGTCGGCCTCGCCTTCCAGGAACATGCCATAGGCTTCGGACCAGCCCGGCGTGACGGTCACGACATTGTCGGCAAGCGCGCTCCAGATGTCCGTCGCGCGATCCCCGTAGGCGGCCTTGACCCACAGGAGGAGTCCGAGACCAGGCGTTGACGAGCGCGGATCCTGGATGACGATGGACACGTCGCTCTCGGCAAGTTCCTCGAAGCCTTGCGGAACGTTCTCCAGGCTGGTGTCATGAACGAACGCGAAGTAGCCCCAGTCATACGGCAGGAAGGTCTCGTCTTCCCAGGCGACCGGCACGTCCAGGTCACCGACGGTACCGCCATGAGGCGCAAAGAGCCCGGTGGCCTCGGCCTCGGCGGTCAGGTTGGTATCGATGCCGAGCACGATGTCGGCCTCGCTCCGTTCGCCTTCCAGCTTGACGCGCGCCATTAGCGCTGCGCCATCGCCTGCGGCGACAAAATTGAGATCACACTCGCACGTCTCTTCGAAGGCGGCCTCGACGGCGGGGCCTGGGCCCCATTCCGACACGAAGCTGTCATAGGTGATGACGGTGAGTTCTGGCAGGTCCCCTGCCGTGGCAGCGCCAGCTGCCAGGACAAGTCCTGCACCAAGGGACGGAATTCGCATCTCTCACTCCTTGTTTCAGGACGGGGGAAAGGATGAGGATGCTCGACCTTCCCTCCGCCGGCGTTATCCGGTTCAGGTTCAACGGGTTCGCGGAATTGCATCTCAGCCTTGGAAGGCACCCCGAGGTACCGTGTTCATAGCGGCCACTCATGTTCGCGGCAACCCTCACATCGGACCTTTCTCGGGCATTCTCACAGACGCCACTCAAAAGCCGCCGCTGCATCATCGACCTCACCGCCTGGCAGGTGTGGCCGTGCATCGCGCTGCAGCTTGCGTCGCAGTCACTGAGACCGTCACATGTCAGCGTGCGAGGTTGCCGGTGAAATCCAAGGTGCCATCGAGGGCGCCGTCATGCCGGACGCTAGGGATTGATCACTGCTGAACTTGTTCATGATCGCCTTTATGAGAAGTGTCGCATCCCTGTTGAATTTGTCGCCGAACGACGACGTCGAGAATCATGCGAAATCCTTGCTCTCTTGGGCCTCGGTCTGGCCGTCCGCGATGTACGCAGCGAGTTCAAACTGACCCAAACCGCGCTGAAGTACGAGAGATTCCAAGTGAAACCGGCCACTTGAACAGTACACGCTTCATAGAGACCACATCTGCCAGACTCCTCGCCCGAAGCGTTGCCCCAGTCGTGAATTTTAACCGATGCGTCGAGGGCGGCGCTGTCCCTGTGCCCGACACCCCCGCAAGTACTCGAATGGCGCTAAGCCGCAGCGCTCACATCGAATTCGAAGTGAATTCGGGCATAGGGGAATTCGATCCCCTTGTCGGTACGGTCGATGACCCCTGCGTTGATGAGCGTGGTCACGTCGCGATGCACGGCCTGCACGTCGCGACCAACGCGCCGTGCAACCTCCCGGATCGACAAGGCTCCCTGCTCTGCCAAAGCCTTCACGATGGTGAGGCGGGATGGGGCCAGGACCCGGTGCATGTCGTCGTAGCTGCCGAAATTGAGCGTGGGGTTGGCGTCGACGGCATTCCCGGCCAAGGCGCATTTTCCCGCAGCGACAAGGCGGACTTTGGCGTCGGCTGCAGTGCTCAGGCGAACGGTCAGAGTGTTCATTCCAGAATCCTTTCCATGTCGGCCTGGAAGGCATCATGGAGCGCTTCCAGGGATATGAACGTAAAGGGCTCCTCGACGCCCCCCAATGTGCCGGTGATCGCCCTTTTTCCGCTCATTGTCGTAGCGCAAGACACATTCACCTTTCATCACGAGGGCCCGCCTGTACTTAAAAAGGGTGCTCGCCGCCAGGAACTGGTGGGCAGGAACTGGTGGGCAGGTGCCACGGCACGACCTCGAAGAAGGTCGCATCATCTGTCACCGTGCGGGACTTTTCGATCAGTTTGGCCTTCATGTTGCCATGGAAAACAACAGACAAAATTGTTGTCAATCAGAACAACACGCGCCTGAAGACCCACCGATGAAGATACACGCCCTGCTCGACCTGCATGGCAACATCGCAACGTTCCTTGACGCCTCGCCGGGTGCAGGATGTCACATTTTTCGATCCTGAACCGGCGATTCATTTCACGCTCCCATTCCGTTTTCCCCAGCGGATCAGTGGCAGTCCGGGACGACTATCTTCCCCAGCAGCCCGTTTCCGGTAGCGTCTGCTGTCCCAGTGGGATTGCATGCTTCGGGCTGTCGGCCGAAGGTGGCCCGTGAATGACCTGCGACAGGAAAGGTCGGCCCGCGCTATCGCGTTCCGGTCGCCGAGCCGGTGCCCGACACCGCTGTGGTCATAGTGCACGAATCGCTCCAACGGCACGAGATCAAGGATGGCGACGAAGTGCCTTTGCCTTTCGTTCAGGGAACCGACCTCATCCGCAAGAGCGGGGAACAACTCTCATTGAAACTTGCATTACGCTTGGTTGGAGGTCACCTAAGGACATGGGGGGTCTCTCCTCAGCAGGACTGCCCCTGCATCGGGACGCAGCCATCAACCGACACGACGGCGCCGCCGATCAGGAGCTCCTAATCGCTGGCCAGATAGTTCGTCGACCAGACCAATGCAAAAGCGTGCACGTGTCCGTGCGGAGCTGGCCGAGACCTGCACCGACGAGACCGAACCTCGAGGGGACGGTGGAACGGCTGGACCCGCCAGGGGACGTCACGACAGTTCTTGCTGCGGCGAGGCCGATAACGACAATTCGGTGTACGACCACTACATCTGCGAATCCTTCCCATGAACAGGGAGAGCGGCTAATAGGTCTGCAGCAAGGAGTTGCACCATGAGCGTCAACACCTACGGACATCTCTTCCGGGTCACGACCTGGGGTGAAAGCCACGGGCCTGCACTCGGCGCGACGGTTGACGGCTGTCCGCCCGGCATCCCGCTTGAGCCCGCGGACATTCAGGTCTGGCTCGACAGGCGCAGGCCCGGCCAGGGCCGCTACACCTCGCAGCGACGCGAAACGGACGACGTCGAGATCCTGTCCGGCACGTTCGAGGGCAAGACCACCGGCACGCCGATCCAACTCCTGATCCGGAATACCGACCAGCGTTCGAAGGACTACAGCGACATCGCCGAAAAGTTCCGTCCCGGTCATGCCGACATCACCTATTGGCAGAAATACGGCATCAGGGACTACCGGGGAGGCGGTCGTTCATCCGCCCGCGAGACGGCCGCGCGCGTCGCCGCGGGCGGCGTGGCACGCGCTGCGCTCGAACAGCTTGTTCCCGGCCTTGAGATCAAGGGCTACATGGTCGCGATGGGCGACAGGGAAATTGATCGCGACCGTTTCGACTGGGCAGAAATCGATCGCAACCCGTTCTGGACACCCGACGCGAAGTCGGCCGAGGACTGGGGACCCTATCTCGATGGCCTTCGCAAGTCCGGTTCCTCGATCGGCGCGATCATCGAAGTGACGGTTGGGGGATGTCCGCCCGGGCTGGGGGCGCCGGTCTACGGCAAGCTCGACACGGACCTTGCGGCGGCGATGATGAGCATAAACGCCGTCAAGGGCGTCGAAATCGGCGAGGGAATGGCCGCCGCACGACTTGCCGGCGCGGAAAACGCGGACGAGATATCAATGGGAACGGATGGTCCTGAATTCGATTCGAACCATGCCGGCGGCATTCTCGGCGGCATCTCGACCGGCCAGGACATCGTGGTCCGGTTCGCGGTCAAGCCGACATCGTCGATCCTGACGCCTCGAAAGACCATAACCAAGGCCGGGGAGGCGACCGAGATCGTGACCAAGGGGCGGCACGACCCCTGCGTCGGCATCCG
>JAJEAC010000174.1 GCA_022824315.1 Silicimonas sp. | reverse complement strand
CGCCGACAACGGCTATCGCGGCAGACGGAGCGGGCAGCCCTACGGCGCGCCGATCAGTTGCGGGCTCTCGCTCGAGCCGGCCCTCGCCAACTTCCGCGCCCTGGCGGGGATCGTCGAGGAGGCCGCCCTGGCGGAGGAGGCGCGGCAGGAACTGGCGCTGACCGCCCGCACCGCCCGCCGGAGGGTGGGTCTGCTCGTCGCGGGCCTCGGTGACATCGAGATGCGCCACTGGGCCAAGGGACGGCTCGACGCGCTGGACGAAGCCCTCAGGCCCGCCAGCACCCGCGTCGCGAGCTTCGGCGACCTCTCGGCCTGGCAGGAGGCGCTCGTCGCCCTGGAGGGCGACATCCGCGAGGCGATGACGCCCTGCCCGTTCCCGGACGGGGAGCCCTCGGCCGGCTCCGCCACGCCTTCGGAACGCCCTTCCGTGCCTGCAGATGACGCCGGCAACCCGGGAACCGGCGTCGATGCCGGGGACAGCCGCGTGGAAAACGTGCGGAATCAACCGGATATGTCCGGCGCACCGGACTCGGGAGTCCGGTGCCATATACAACCTGTACTAGAATTGAAAAGTATACGCTGCGAAGGAAGTGCGAAGCGCGAGCCGTCGGACCGAAACCCGACGCCCGTGATCCGGATGACCGAGCAGGACATGCGAAACCTTGCCAGCGAGGACCTGGCCCTGTGGCTGGACGCCGCGGACGACTGGCAGGACGCCCTGCCCCACGTGCTCCGGGAACTCGGCATAAACGTCTCCGCCTGGCACGATGCCTGCGACGCGATGGGCCCGCCGGTGGCGTTCCTCGCGCTGCTGGTCATCGACCGGAACCGGTCCCATCCCGATTCGCCGATCCTGAACCCGGGAGGCGCGCTCAGGGCCTTCACCGCAAGGGCCAGGGAGGGCAAGCTCGACCTTGCCCGGTCCATCCTCGGCATCCGTCACCGCGAGCGGAAGGGGCGCCAGCCCAGGACATCGCCCCCGCCCCGGAAGCCGTCATGACCGGGTCGGGATCCGTCGCCGTGCCGCTGCTGACGGGATCGCCGGCCGAGCCGGCAGCGGGCTTTCCGGGACATCCTGGAAGGCGGGGCCCGCTGCCTGCCGTGTCTCCACGATCAGCAAAACAAATCGCAAGGACGCCAACATGAACGTGCTTGCACGACCCCCTGCCCTCCCCGCCGAGGCCTTCTCGCCGCTTCACGATCTTGTCCAGGACCGGCGAACTCGCCCGGCGCCGTGACGCACTTGACGCCGGGGCCGATCCGAACCTGCGGGACCGTTGCGACATGACGTCGCTCCTCGGTACGGGTCCAGATCCGGTCGACGCAAACGGCGAGACCGTCATGGATCTCACCAGGCGGCGACGGGATGCCCTCCCGATCATCGCGCTGCGGGAGGCCGCGCATCGGCGCGACATTCCCCTTGCGTGTCCCTTGGGCATCGCGTCAAACGCTGTCGCGCGTGCCTCGAATCGGGCGGAGCGGCCCGACCGCATCAAGGAACGGGGCAAGGAAAGGAAGGATGCCAAGTGACCGAAAGCCAGATCATCGACATGCTGACCACGCCGGTGCAGCAATGCCGCGTCCGCAACGGACGTATCCAGGTGAAGCGGCACAGGCCGATCTCGGACGCTGGTCACGACTCCGGACGCAGCTGGTCCGACTGGATAACTGTCGGCATCGCGGCCCCGGAGGACCGCCCCGGCCAGGATGCGGGGCGGAGCCGGACAGGCCCAAGACTCTCGCGGACAGGGTGCACGGCTGCGACGGCTGCGGTCTCGTCCTTGACCGCGACGTCAACGCTGCCCGCAACGTGCTGCAACAGCTCAAGGGGCCGGGAACCGGCCTTCGGTCGCGAAGCGTGCGGGTTGCCGCGTAGCTTGGCCGAGAAGCCGTCGCCTTCCGGCGACGGAGTGTTCACATGTGACATTCCGCAGGTTCCCTGTCTCTGAGACGTGAAGGAAGACAGGTTGGAATGCGATACCCGTCCACGGCCAAGACGAGGATGTCGCAGCCGGAGTCCTGATATGTCGCATTCGCACGAGCATGCGAACGGCGCCAGGCTGAACGTTGCGCCATGGACGACCATTATCGCGATGCACGAAAGATCGACCCGGCGCGCGGCACGCTTCTCGGGGACAACACGCCGAATAACGGCGACCGGATCGAGATCGGCCCGACCCGGCTTGCGTTCGCTGAATGGGCGGCTGCCGGGATTGCCTTGCCCGACCTGCAAGAGATGCGGCGCTACAGATGGCAGCGACTGACCGAACATGTGGTCGCGCGCGGCTACGGTGGCTTGCTGGTGTTCGATCCCCTGAACATTCGCTATGCCACCGATTCCACCAACATGCAGCTTTGGAACACCCATAACCCGTTTCGGGCACTGCTGCTGTGCGCAGATGGGTACATGGTGCTCTGGGACTACAAGAACAGCCCGTTTCTCTCCTCGTTCAATCCTCATGTGCGTGAGGTCCGTTCGGGTGCGGACATCTTCTATTTCGACAGGGGCGACAGGGCGCACGACGCGGCAATCGTCTTTGCCGAACAGGTTCGGGATCTGATCAAGGCGCATGGTGGCGGAAACATGCGCCTCGCGGTCGACAAAGCGATGCTGCACACCTTGAGGGCGCTGGAAGCGTCAGGCTTCGAGGTGATGGAGGGAGAGGAGGTCACCGAGAAGGCGCGCGCCGTCAAGGGCCCGGACGAGATCAAGGCCATGCGCTGTTCCATCCATGCGTGCGAGACGGCCGTTCGCGCAATGGAGGAGTTCGCGCGGACCGAGGTCCCTGGCGGAAATGTCAGCGAGGACGACATCTGGTCGGTGCTGCATGCGGAGAACATCAAGCGCGGGGGCGAGTGGATCGAGACACGGCTGCTGGCAAGCGGACCACGAACGAATCCGTGGTTCCAGGAATGCGGGCCACGCATCGTCCGGATGAACGAGATTGTCGCCTTGGACACCGACTTGGTGGGAAGTTACGGCATCTGCACCGACATCAGCCGGACGCTGTGGATCGGCGATCATGCTCCCAGGCCCGACATGGTCGAGGCGATGCGGCATGCGCATGAGCATATCATGACGAACATGGAACTTCTTCGCCCCGGTGTGCGGATCGAAGACATATGCCGGAACGGTCACCAGCTCGCGGAGAAGTACCAGGAGCAGAAATACGGCTGCATGATGCATGGCGTCGGGCTATGCGACGAGTGGCCACTCGTCGCCTATCCCGACAAGATGGTCCCAGGTGCATTCGATTACGAACTGGAAGCGGGCATGGTTCTCTGCGTCGAAGCGCTGGTCGGCGAAGCGGGCGGCGACTTTTCGATCAAGCTGGAAGACCAGGTTCTGGTAACGGAAGACGGATACGAAAACCTGACGTCCTATCCCTTCGACTCGGCACTGATGGGTTAGCTTCTCGACATTGTTTGCGGCCTGTAAACTCACTGCAACTCCGAAGGTTTGAGGTCCCGAAGTCCGCGCAGGCTCTGCAGATCAAGCGTCACCTGAATGTCTCCGTCGTCACGAAGGTATGCAGCGCCCCCGGCCGCGGCGACCGCGAACCGCTGGCGATCAGGTCTTTGTAGGGAACTTCGAGCGCATTTCTGGCGAGATCGCCGACATCCTGCTGCGGGAAGGCATCGACCATGTCCAGACCAAGGCCGTGTTCAATGCCTCAAGTCGAAAAGCGGGCCTGAAGGCGCCGAAGAAACGGCGCCCCGGTCCGCCGGATGGTCGAGGAGCAACTCCGGTTCATCGATGCGGCCTATGCCCGAGACGGCCAGTCGGGCCTCATGATCCAGACCTTGCCGGAAACCTGGACGCACGTTTCGGAGTTCATGGCGCTGTGCGTCGAGGATGTCAGCCTCGGCGAGCGGGTGATCGCCGTCGAGAGCGGCAAGCGTTGCGAGGTGCCTATCCGCACCGAGCTGGCCCGCCTGTTGACCGTGCGCATCGGCAGGCGGCGAGCCGGACCGCTGTTCGTTGGTCGCGAGACCGGATGCCAACGGGTCGCGTGTCTGTTCCCCCAGAGGATCGGGCAAATGGTGCGTAGGAGGCCGGGATCGGGAAACGGATCTACCTCCATCAGACTCACCATGGCGACGAGGCTGCTCGCGATCGGCACGGACATCACCGACATCCAGACGTTCCTCGGGCACGCCGACATCGGCGCGACGCCCATCTGTGCCGAAACAAGTGTCGCCATGCTGCAGCACAGGTTCGAACAGGTTGCGGATCCGGCCGGCCGCGGCCCTTTGGGAACCGTCAGGATGCGCCAATGGGTTGTCGTCGGCGCGTTCGCTGCAGACCTCCTGTGTGCGGACCGGCGCGACATGGCATGATCTGCTGGTGCATCAACCGACGGTGCCGGCGTGAGCCTATTGGCCGAAGGCGTCATCGCCCGTGCCATGCCGCAGGGCGATGTCCTGGGGAACATGCGAAAGTCACATTGTTCGATTCTGGCAATGCTCTCACGGTGGAATCGTGGCGGGAAGACCGTGCATGAGGGCGAGGCGTCGCCTCTCCGATCTCGGCAACAGGGTTTGAGGGTCACGGCCCTGCTGAACCGCCCCGCTGAAGGGGCAAACATGACGCGGCGTCCAGGATTGGCGCATTTGTACGGCTAACGTTGGCGTGGACCACTTCGACGACCCGCGAAATCAATGCAAAGCCACGATGTGACTTTCGCATGAGAATGCCCATAGCCTGCGCTTCGCACCACCGCTTTGCCTGAACCGTGAGGAGGAAGACGGGACTGTCGCGCCCGCAGCGCGCGTGGTCGGTGAGATGGCGTTTTGGTTCCGGCCTGTTACCCGGCCTGGAACTGCGCTTCGCGGCGGAACACATAAAGCCCGGCCAGAACGATGATGATCGCGCCGACAATGGTCCAGAGGTCCGGTAATTCGCCGAACATCAGATAGCCGATCAAGGTCGCCCAAAGCAGCGACGAGTACTTGAATGGCGCCACCAGCGTTGCCTCGCCACGCCGGAACGCCTCGATCATCAGCGTGTGCGCCGCCGCGGTCAGCGCGCCGTTGATCGCGAAGACGCCGATATCAGCGGGTCGGGGACGCGCCCAGTCGGTGAACAATGCTGTCGATAGCCCTGCCAGCAGCACCACAGTCGTCGTCACCGCGAGAACGGCCACCGTCGTTTCGGTCCCCGCGATCCGGCGCGTGATCAGGTCGCGCATCCCGCCACAGACAGCGGCCCCAAGAGGAAAGACGATGGCCCATTGCAATACGTCGCTGCCCGGGCGCAGCATGAAGATCACCCCTGCAAACCCTACCAACACCGCCGCCGAGCGCCGCCAACCGACCTTCTCGCCCAGCACCAGCGGCGCCATCGCCGTGATGAAAAGCGGCCCTGTGAAGGTCACGGCAATGGCATCTGCAAGGGTCAGGTGGCGCAGGCCATTGATGAAGAAGAATGCGCTGGCGATCACACAGACACCGCGCAGGGCCTGACCCCGAAGGTTGTTGATACGCAAATTGATCAGTCCGCCGCTGCGCATGGCGAACACCAGAATCCACGGCCAGACGAACACGCCACGGATGAACAGAAGCTCGCCCGTCGGGTAGGTCTCCGCCAGCCCTTTGATCAACGCGTCGTTGAGCGTGAGGATGGCCGCGCCGCTCAGCATACACGTAACGGCAGGGGCTACTTCTGCATGGCGCTGGGGCAGGTGCGGCGTGTCGATGATTCCTCCTCCGAGATCTCGAGACCTTGGGCAGCAGGGCTCTCCTCGCGCGCATAGTCGTCTGACTCGGCCTAGGATCGATTATGCCCGAAATCCGCCCGGCACAATCCCATCAGCGCGATTCCGCCATTCTTCCATCCCGATCCGGCCATCGCACCCCGCAATGCCGTTCCCGAGGACGCGGACGGGGGACGACCGGCCTGTGCATGGCTCAAGAGCCATGTGGTCGCACCTCCAATGAGCGCTTGGGTGAGGGTGTCGGACCCGCACCTGCCACGCAGCATTGCGCGGACGCCACACGTCATCTCGTGGCCCTGAATTCAAGCCATCGAAAGTTCTGCGCGGCCAACCTGCGCGAAAGTCACTCGAACCTGTCGGGCGCGCGAATGCCTCGAAGGAACTCCTCGGCGGATACGGGCCGCTTGCCCACGCGCTGTACTTCCGTCACTTCGATTGCGCCTGCACCGCAGGCAATGCGACAGCCGCCAAGATGGGACCCGGGTTCGCCGCCGCCAGAGACGAGGCGGGAATTGAGGAGTTTCGTCCGCTCGCCATGGACTTCGCACCACGCCCCCGGAAACGGGGAGAGGCCGCGTATGTGACGGTCGATTTCCACGGCCGGTCTTGACCAGTCGATCCGGGTTTCCGCCTTGTCCACCTTCCGGGCGTAGGATGCCCCGTCTTTCGGCTGCGGAGTCGGCTCGAGGCCGTCAATGCCGTCGAGGGCTTCGACGACAAGTCGGGCGCCGAGCTGTGCCAGCCTGTCATGAAGCCGCCCGGTCGTGTCGTCGGCCTTGATGGGCATTGTCTCGCGGAGCAGCACGGGTCCCGTGTCGAGACCCGCGTCCATGGCCATTATCGAGATCCCCGTTTCGTTGTCTCCGGACATGACGGCCCGGTGAATCGGGGCCGCACCTCGCCAGCGCGGCAGAAGGGATGCATGGATGTTGAGGCAGCCGAGACGCGGGGCCGCCAAAACGGTGTCAGGCAAGATGAGGCCATAGGCAACGACAACGGCAGCATCCGCGCGGTGAGCGCGAAAGCCGTCGCAAATGCCTGCCGAGCAGAAGTCTCCAGGTGCGTGCACGGGCAGCCCGAGCGCTTCTGCGCGAACCTGGACGGGGCAGGGCCGTTCCTTCATGCCGCGCCCGGCCGGTCGGGGAGCCCGGGTGTAGACCGCCACGATTTCGTGTCCGGCCTCGAACACCGCGTCGAGCGCAGGGACCGAAAACGCGGGTGTGCCCATGAACACGAGTCTCAGCGATGCACCCATGCCCTACGCCCGTGCCCGCTCGCGCTTCAGCTTCTTCATCTTTCGGGTGATCATCTGGCGCCGAAGCGGTTTCAGGTAGTCGATGAAAAGCTTGCCGTTCAGATGGTCGATCTCGTGCTGGACACAGGTTGCCCAGAGGCCCTCGAAGCGTTCGGCCACCGCGTTGCCTTCGAAGTCATTCCAGGTCACCTCGACTTCGGCGGGCCGTTCGACCTCGGCGAATTGCTCGGGAATCGAAAGACAGCCTTCCTCATGCGTGGAGCGATCCTCCGAGGCCCAGGTCACAGCAGGATTGATCAGGACCATCGGTTGAGGCGGAGCATCCTCTTCCTTGACGCAGTCCATCACCAGAAGTCGCTTCATTACGCCAACCTGTGGTGCGGCAAGTCCGATGCCAGGTGCATCATACATGGTTTCGAGCATGTCCTCTGCAAGCGTACGCAGCCTGTCATCGAATTCGGTGACAGGGTTTGCGACCGCTTTCAGGCGAGGGTCGGGGTGGATCAGGATTTCCCTAATGGCCATGGGCTTCATCTAGGAGAAGGCGGTGTCAGCGGCAAGCCGACCATGCTTGCAGGTCCGTGGCGGACTGGTTAGTGCGAGGCATGACCCATGACTTCGATGCCCAACTCGTGCTCCGTGGCTCGCATGCAGCCAAGTACGACAACCTTGAGCAGACCTTCGGCGTGGATGATCCGGAGATCATTCCCATGTGGGTCGCGGACATGGACTTTCCCGCCGCGCCTGCCATCCGTGCGGCGCTACAGGCCGAAGTGGACTTGGGGTACTGCGGGTATTTCGGAAATGCAGGCGCGGCCAGTCAGGCCGTAGCGGCATGGTACAGGTCCCGCCACGGATGGGATGATATCGATCCTGACTGGGTTCGCTACACCCATGGCGTCGTCAGCGGCTTCGGAGACGTGCTTGCGACGTTCAGCGAGCCGGGGGATTCCATTGTTGTCTTCTCGCCGGTGTACCACGCGTTCTATCGGCAAGTGCGGAACATGGGTCGGGAAATCCTGGAAAGCCGGTTGAATGTCGAAGACGGCCGGTTCCACATGGATCTGGACGCCCTGCAGTCATCCTTGACCGGCCGCGAGAGGATCGTGACCTTCTGCACTCCGCACAATCCGGGCGGACGGCTATGGAATCTGGAGGACATCCGGGCCCTGGCAAGGTTCTGCGAGGCAAACGACCTGATACTGATCTCAGACGAGATTCACATGGATCTGGTCTTTCCAGGTGCGAAATTCGTGCCGACGGCCGTGGCGGCGCCAGGGCAGCTCGACCGGCTGGTGGTGCTGACCGCCGCCTCAAAGGGCTTCAACATTGCCGGCGGCGAGACGGGGCTTCTCATTGCCCCCGATCCGGATGTGCGCGCGCGCGTCGACAAGGTGCTGGCCGACCGCGAGTCCTCGCCCAACCGCTTCGGCATGGCGATGCTCACCGCGGCCTTCGCGCAAAGCGGCGACTGGTCTGAGACAGCGCGGGCCTATCTTGCCGAGAATTTTCGCACCTTTGCCCGGCGGGTCGCCGCGATTCCCGGCGTCGGCGTCATGGAGATGGACTCGACGTATCTGGCATGGGTGGATTTCACGGCCCTTGGCATGTCCGACGCAGAACTGATGGAACGTCTGCTTGGCGCGAAGGTGGCACCGAGCCCCGGCACCCAGTTCGGAACCGGTGGCTCGGGTCACATGCGGTTCAATCTCGGTCTGCCGCGTCCGACGTTGCTGTCCGCGATCGACCGGATCGAGCGCGCGTTTTCGGATCTGCAGTAGGTTCGGGCGGTCCGACATTCCGTGATGTCGTACCTCAACGCAGGCGGACGTTCCAGTTGTCGCGCGCCAGGCACCGTGCGCCGTAGACGATCAGGTACTCACGGGCAGACCGGACGATGCGCTCGCACCTTTCAGGCAGCCGCGAAACATGTCGATAGTTCAGATCCAGGCAGGCCGCGGAATAGACCGTCCGATGTCCGCCGCCGGACCGCACGGTTCGTCGACAGATGTCGGGAAGTGGCTTGCGCCTGTAGCCCGCGTGTTCCGGCGCGTTTCGCGGGAGAATCCGGCCGTCTATGACATTGGGCTTCGCGGAGGCATGGCTGCGGTGCCGGGGGCCGTGGTGCCAGCCACCGGGCCGGCGCGCGTGCGCCTTTGCCATGCTCTTCCCGTCGTCGATGTCATCAAGGGCGGCGGCAAGCAGTCCAAACACTGCAAGGCCGGCAATGATCCTGCCAAAGTGCTCGGAATCGGCCGAGACCGGGGCTGGCAGGAGCGTCAAGGCGAGTGCGACGACGGTTGAGACGGTATGTGCTCTTCTGTGGGTCATGAGATCTCTCCAGACTTGAAGTCGTGCGCCAACACATGTTGCCGCGTCATGAAGCCAGTGTGGAACACGGCGAACCGGACACCCAATATCGGCCCGTTGATATGGGATAACGAGCGATCAAGGGTCGGATGATATTGATTTCTTTGCTCGCGCGCGGGAACATTGGCCGCATGTATGCACGTACCCTGATCGGCACCTTCGCGGCACTTCTTTGGCTGGCAGGACAGGCGCAGGCCGCCTGCTATGCCGATTACAAGGCCAGCCGCGACGATCCGTTCAAGCTTCACTACGGGGTGATCCGAATCGACGTGAACCCCTGCGCCTTGTCAGACCAGGTGGTGCATGACGTGGCGCAGAGACTGCAAGCGTCCGGCTGGAAGCTGCTGCAAGTGCAGTCGGTGTTTGACGACGGCGGGCTGGACCAAAGGAGAGAGGATGCAGGACAGTATTTCCTCCGCTTCTGATGCAAGGATCGCGGGCGTGCGTGTTGTCGCATTCGGAGTCATCGCGATCATCGTGATACTCGGCGCGGCGGGGGCGTTTCTCCTGCTGAACCTGCCCGATGCGAACGCCTTCAATGAACGCGTTGAACGGCTCTTCGTCGACAACGCGGACCTGACTTCGGAGGCCGAGATCAAGCTCCTTGAAGTTCTCGCCCAGTCCGGGACCGCGTTTTCCGATGTTCTTGCCGGCTATCGCCTCGTGATCTTTGTTCTCATGCTTTTTGCCACCGGGCTTCTTGTTGCCTGCCTCGCCTTTGTCGCCACGATCATTCTCCTCAATCGCCGGGTTGGATTGATCGAGCGGCAGGGCATTCAGGTCTCTTCGCTCACGATAGATCGAGAAGGGAACTTCGTGATCATCAATGACATGGAGTTCAAGCTGACGGGTGCCGCGGTCGAGACGATTTCCGTGCTCGCGGAGGCGCGCATGGACGGGGAAGTTCTCAGTGGCGCGGAGATCGAGGCCGTGATTTCCGGCCGGCAACCGGAAGATTGCGAGGAAGCCTCCGGCGCCACGCGGATCAAGCGCTTGAGAGACGCTCTCGGCAACCAGATCGTGGCCGAACTGCTGATCAAGACCGTCGCCAGGCAAGGCTACGTGCTGGACATCGACCGCAACGCGATTCGAGTGGCCTGACGTGACCCTCTGCATTCGAAAGACCGGACACCGCAACGATGCCGGACGCGAGCTTCGGCAGGTCGGGAGACATTCGCGTGTTCCGGCCTCCTTGGGCTGGATTCGTGGTGGTGCGAAATTTTCGGGAGACCCAGCGCTTCCGGCGGCGTGCACGCCGCCTTGGCGACGGACCGAAGAGGGAGTGGCGGCCCCGATAGGAGTCGAACCTATGACCTACCGCTTAGGAGGCGGTTGCTCTATCCTCTGAGCTACGAGGCCGCTTCGTCGCTTTTCTCCTGTTCTGGCGATGTGATCAAGCGGCTTGCGCGGTTGCCTTCCGGCAACGGCACGCGGACCATTGCAGCGAGGCGATCAGATGAGCGACGACAAGATCATTCCGTTGACGAAGGACTCCAAGGCGCAAACACGGCCGTTGACGCTGAAGGACGTGTCCTCGGCTTCGGGCGTATCCGAAATGACGGTCAGCAGGGTCTTGAGAAACCGCGGCGACGTCTCGGACGCCACCCGGGAAAAGGTCCTGAGGGCTGCGAAGGAGCTCGGCTACGTGCCGAACCGGATCGCGGGCGCACTTGCGTCGAAACGGGTCAGCCTGGTGGCGGTCATCATTCCAAGCCTTTCGAACATGGTATTCCCGGAAGTCCTGACCGGAATTTCCGAGGTCCTTGACGAGACGCCGCTGCAGTCGGTCGTGGGCGTGACCAATTACCTGCCGGAGAAGGAGGAACAGGTGCTGTTCCAGATGCTGTCCTGGCGACCGTCCGGAGTCATCATTGCCGGGATCGAGCATTCAGACGCCTCCCGGGCCATGCTGGCGGCGTCGGGCATCCCGGTCGTCGAGATCATGGACACGGACGGCGAATGCATCGACTCGGTTGTCGGCATCAGCCATCGGCGAGCCGGGCGTGAAATGGCCGCCCAGATCGCACGTTATGGATATCGGCGCATAGGCTTTCTTGGCACCAAGATGCCGATGGACCACCGGGCGCGAAAGAGGTTCGAGGGCTTTACGGAAGCCTTGGCGAAAGAGGGCATCGAGGTCGCGGCCCAGGAGTTCTACGACGGCGGCTCGTCGCTTTCGAAAGGGCGCGAGCTGACCGAATGCATCCTGACCCGCTGTCCCGATCTCGACTTCATCTACTACTCAAACGACATGATCGGTGCAGGAGGGCTGCTGTACCTGCTGGACAGGGGAATTGACGTGCCCGGCCAGGTCGGTCTCGCGGGATTCAACGGCTCGGAGCTGCTGGACGGGATTTCGGTCAGGCTCGCGACCATGGATGCCTGTCGCCGGGAAACGGGACGCAAGGCTGCGGAAATCGTTCTGGAACGAAGCGAAGATGGCAAGGGCGCCGAGCAGCGCAGGGTGGAACTTACGCCGCAGATCCAGTTCGGGGATACGTTGAGAAGAAAGGGTCACTGACTGGCCGACGAGTTTGGGGCCGGCTCGTTCAACGTCACGTCCGGAAACGGGCAGCGACGGTCATCCGATAGATCAGATGACCCGCGCCCGCCTGCACTTGGTCAGCTCGACGTGCCGGCAGGCCCATGCGCTGACGGTATCGCAGCCAGAACGTCAGCATGGGCAAAGTCGTTGCCCTTGTACGGAAGCGGCTCGGCGGTCACCCGTGCGAGTGCACAGGCGAAACGTTCGCCAAGATTCAATGCTGCTGGATGCCGACCCTTTCCGAAGCGCCTCCAGGCCTGTCGTGCCGCCTCCAGGTGTTCGGCGGTTACTGGAGCTGCCCGGATCTCGGCGACGTCAAGGAATGCGTTCAACTCGCGACCGGCCCGCACGCCACCTTTGCTCTCGATCACGATCGATGCTTCCAGCACGTTCGCCACGGACATGCTGAACGTCGCTGCGGTCAGGATCGCCTCTTCGTATCCCGTTGCATCTGGTTCGCGGTTCAGGATCGCAGGCACAGCGGAACTGTCGACGATCACTTGGGCAGTCCCAGGTCGTCATGAAGCAGTTCGCCGTGATCGGTGGCCGCGGATTCTGGCCCCATGAGCTGCGCGCAACGTTCAGCGATGGCACGCAGTTCTCGGGTGCGTGCTTCCATGCCACGCCGACGACGTTCGTGTTCCAATCGTTCGCGCAAGGCGACGGTGATCGCCGCCGTTTTGGTTTCGCCAGTCAGATTGGGGAGTTCGCTGGCAAGCGAGCAAGTTTCCTTGTTCTTGAAGTTGAGGCTCATGGCTTCCCGGGTAGAAGAAGAACATCATGTCTGCCACAACCGTTCTCGCCATTTGCACCAACGTCGACACCGACGTGAGGTCACGGGAGGTCGGCGTGCAATCATGCTTGGAACGATGACGGGACTTCTGTTCGCCTCGCAGGATGCCGCGTCCTTGCATGGCTTCGAGGTCTCCGGAAACGTCCGGCCGATTTTCATCTTGCCGCCCGAGATGCCAGAAACGGGCACGCCCGCAGATCGCTGCCCGTCGACCAGGTTGAGGCGGATGGCGGTGGCGTCAGTTGGAATCCCAAGCAGGCAGTCAATTCGGGGTTTCGCGAAGATCGGAAATCGTCAGGTGAGGAGTCAGCGCCTCCGTCGCGATGGGGATTTCAATCAAGGCACCCGTGGGGCTGGCAAGGGCGCGTTCGAAGGACGGCGCGAAATCCGCCGTTTGCTCGACCGTCTCGCCCGACATCCCGTACGCCCGGGCAAGAGACGCGAAATCCGGGTTGGCGAGTTCGGTGCCCGACACGCGGAACGGAAAGTGCCGCTCCTGGTGCATCCGGATGGTGCCGTAGCTCCGGTTGTTCAGAACCAGGATCACCGGCGCCGCTCCCATCTGCAGCGCCGTGCCGAGTTCGGGGCAGTTCATCTGGAGGTCGCCGTCTCCGGCGATGCAGACAACCTGTCGCTCGGGGTGAACGATCTTGGCCATGATCGCGGCAGGCAGCCCGTAGCCCATCGACCCGGATTGCGGCGCCAGAAGGCGATGACCTGCGCCGTAGCGGAAATACTTGCTGTGCCAGATCGAGAAGTTTCCGGCACCGTTGGTGAGAATCGCGTCGTCGTCGAGCCGGTCCTGCAGGTGCCGCACCACCTCGGCCATGCTCACCGGGCCGGGCAGGGCCGGCAGGTCGAAGGTCGCCTCGTACCTTTGACGCGCGGCGCGCCTCCAGCCGGACCAGTTTCCGTTGGGCGTGACTTCGGCCAGCGCGTGGACCAGGGCGTTCGGGCATGACTGCACAGCGATGTCGGGTTGGTATATCTTCCCGATTTCCGCCGAGGAGGGATGGGCGTGGATCAGCGTCTGGCGCATGTCCGGAAGCTCGAACAGCGCGTAGTTGTCCGTCGTCATTTCTCCGAAGCGCACGTTGAGCGCGAGAACGAGATCGGAACTTGCAAGCGTCTCCCGGACCTCCGGCAGCATGCCGACCCCGGCTTCACCCGCATACGTGTCCAGCGTGTTGTCGTGGAGATCCTGGAACCGGAAAGCCGTGACCACCGGGATGTCCGCACCTGTGGCGAAGCGCGCCAAGGCGTCCTTGCCGGACGATGTCCAGCCGCTGCCGCCAACCAGGATGACTGGCCGCGCGGCCGTCTCAAGGGCTGCCAGGATCTCGCCAATTGCGTCGCTGGATGGTGCAGGCGCGGGCAGGGCGGGAGCGCGGGCGATCGGGGCGACGTCCGTGTCCGCGGCCAGGACGTTCTCGGGCAATGCCACGACGACCGGGCCGGGACGGCCGGAGAGCGCCGTGGCCCAGGCGCGCGAGACGGTTTCCGGGATGCGCTCGACATGCTCGATCTCGGTTGCCCATTTGGCCAGGGTCCCGAAGAAGGCACGGTAGTTGACCTCCTGGAACACTTCGCGCTCGCGGGCCGTCGTCTCGACCTGCCCGACAAAGAGGATCATTGGCGAACTGTCCTGCATCGCGGTGTGAACCCCGATCGAGGCGTTCGTGGCGCCCGGTCCCCGTGTCACGAAGCAGAGCCCGGGCCGACCGGTCAGCTTTCCGTACGCGGCGGCCATGAAGCCCGCACCGCCTTCGTTTCGGGAATTCACGAACGTGATCGGCGACTGGAACATCCCGTCAAGCACCGAAAGGTACGACTCGCCGGGCACCCCGAACGCGTGCCTTGCGCCGAGGACTTCAAGGCATTCGACGAGAAGACGCCCGGCATGTCGCATTTCCATTGCGGTCCCCCGTTTTCTGTCGCAGGTGTTGCAGCGCCGCGCGCAAATGGCAAGCGGTGACCGAGGTCGGCAACAGCATGATCTGACCTCTGCGTCATCCGGCTCTTGGCGACACCCGAGGCAGAACGGTTGGGGACCACGAAACGGCATGAATGCACCGAAAGTCGATACTTCGCCCAAGGTGTCCGACGAGATTCGCAAGACCACGTGCTACATGTGCGCATGCCGCTGCGGCATCAATGTTCACATGAAGGGCGGACAGGTCGCTTATATCGAGGGCAACAGGGATCACCCCGTCAACAGGGGCGTCCTGTGCGCCAAGGGCGCTTCGGGCATCATGCAGCATCTCTCCCCCGCCCGGCTGCGGGCGCCGATGAAGCGCACCGGACCGAGGGGCTCGGGCCGGTTCGAGGAGATTTCCTGGGACGAGGCCCTTGAGACCGCCGTGTCGTGGATGAAGCCGCTGCGCGAGACCGATCAGTCGCGGTTCGCGTTCTTCACGGGCCGAGACCAGTCGCAGAGCTTTACGTCCTATTGGGCACAGGCGTTTGGAACTCCCAACTACGCTGCGCATGGCGGCTTTTGCTCCGTCAACATGGCGGCGGCCGGCATCTACACGATGGGCGGAGCCTTCTGGGAATTCGGCCAGCCCGACTGGGATCGCACGAAGCTCTTCATGATCTTCGGCGTTGCCGAGGATCACGATTCCAACCCGATCAAGATGGGCATCGGCAAGTTGAAGGCGCGGGGCGCACGGATCATCGGGGTCAATCCGATTCGCACCGGGTACAATGCGGTTGCCGATGAGTGGCTGGGCATAACGCCCGGCACGGACGGGCTGTTCGTGCTGTCGCTGGTCCATTGCCTGATGAAGGCGGGCCGAATCGATCTCGAATACCTCGCGCGCTTCACGGACGCGCCTTGCCTCGTAAACGGCGACAGGACGTCCGACGAGTTCGGGCTGCTCCTGGCCAACGAGGCCGGCAAGAAGCTCGTCATCGACCGCCGGACCGGCGAGATTGCGGCCTATGACGCGCCGGGGATCCAGCCCGATCTTTCGGCAGTGTACCGCGCCGAAGACGTCTCGCATCGCACCGTGCTGCAGCACATGGCCGACAAGTACCTGGACGACGAATTCGCGCCGGAGGCCGTGGCATCGAGGGTCGGGATCGAGGCGAGCCGCATTCGCGCCGTCGCGGCGGAACTTGCGCGCGTCGCCTTTGACGAAGCCATCGAGCTTGAACGGGAGTGGACCGACTTCCGGGGCGAAACCCATTCAAGGATGATCGGCCGCCCGGTCAGTTTCCATGCCATGCGCGGGATCGGCGCACATGCCAACGGCTTCCAGACCTGCCGGGCGCTGCATCTTCTGCAGATCATTCTTGGCAGCGTCGAGGTTCCCGGCGGGTTTCGTTTCAAGCCGCCGTACCCGAAGTCCGCGACGATTCACCCGAAGCCCCATGCAGGCGTGATGCCAGGCCAGCCGCTCGACGGACCGCTGCTCGGCTTTGTCCATGGCCCCGATGACCTGCTGGTCGACGAAGACGGCAATCCGAAGCGCATCGACAAGGCGTTTTCGTGGGAGAACCCCATGAGCGCCCACGGCCTCATGCACATGCTCATCTCGAACGCGCATGCCGGAGATCCCTACAGGATCGACACCATGCTTCTCTACATGGCGAACATGGCATGGAACTCGTCGATGAACACGTCCGGCGTCATGAAGATGCTGACGGACAAGGACGACAGCGGCGAATACGTGATTCCGCGGATCATCTATTCGGATGCCTACGCGTCGGAGATGGTGGCCTACGCGGATCTGATCCTGCCCGACACCACGTATCTTGAACGGCATGACTGCATTTCGCTCCTTGACCGTCCCATCTGCGAAGCCGAGGCGGCCGCAGACGCCATCCGCTGGCCCGTGGTCGAACCGGATCGCGACGTGCGCGGCTTCCAGTCGGTCCTCTGTGACCTCGGCGCACGGCTTGGCCTGCCCGGTTTCGTGAATGCGGACGGATCGCAAAGGTACAAGGACTACGCCGACTACATGCAGAACCACGAAAGGGCCCCCGGGGTCGGTCCGCTTGCCGGCTGGCGCGGAAGTGGCGACGAACACGGGCGTGGCGCGCCAAATCCGAACCAGATCTCGAAATACGTCGAGAACGGAGGCTTCTGGATCGCACACGTCCCGGAGAAGGCCGCCTTCTACAAGCCCTGGAACATGAACTACCAGGACTGGGCGGTCTCCTTGGGTCTCGCCGACAGACCCTGCCCCTATCTCTTCAGTCTCTGGTGCGAACCGCTGCGCCGCTTCCAGCTGGCTGCGGAGGGCCGTCATCGCCTGTCTCCGCCGGAGCATCTGCAGGCCCGCTACGGCGAGGTGATGGATCCCCTTCCCGTATGGTATCCGCCGCATTCGTCCGGCGAGAGCGGTTACGACCTGCACGCGGTCACGCAGCGTCCCATGGCGATGTATCACTCCTGGGGCTCGCAGAACGCGTGGCTGAGACAGATTCACGGCCGAAACCCGCTCTATGTCCCGACGAGGATCTGGAAATCCGAGGGGTTTCGGGACGGCGACTGGGCGCGTCTCAGTTCGCCGCACGGCGAGATTGTCGTGCCCGTCGCCCATATGGCGGCACTGAACGAAAACACGGTCTGGACCTGGAACGCGATCGGAAAGCGAAAGGGCGCGTGGTCGCTGGATGAGAATGCGCCGGAGGCGACGAAGGGATTCCTGCTGAACCACCTCATCCACGAATTGCTGCCGCCACGGGGAGACGGGCTCCGCTGGGCCAATTCGGATCCGGTCACCGGCCAGGCGGCCTGGTACGACTTGCGGGTCAGGATCGAAAAGGTCGCCGCGCCCGACGAGACGAAACCGAGCCATCCGGCCCAAGTCAGCCCCGTCGCCAAGGCCCCCGAGGTCGTCGCCCGGAAGATCGGCGCATGATGCAGGATCCTTCGGCCATGGCCGCGCGCCGCAACGGAAGCCCCCTGCCGCTCCGCCTCGTCCCGTGCCCTTGCGCCGGGCCGGATGGCGTGTCTTGCGAGATCCCGGCATGACGTCCCTGCCCAGCCATACGGAGAAGTCGCTTGGCCTTGTCATAGACCTCGACACCTGTGTCGGGTGTCATGCCTGCGTCACGGCCTGCAAGGGATGGAACACCGAAAACTACGGCGCGCCGCTCGCAGATGCCGATGCCTACGGGCCGAATCCGGTGGGCAGCTTTCTCAACCGGATCCATTCCTACGAGATTCAGCCGGAGACGGGTCCGGCGCAGGTCGTCCATTTCCCGAAGAGTTGCCTTCATTGCGCCGACGCGCCCTGCGTCACGGTGTGCCCGACCGGCGCCAGCTACAAGCGCACCGAAGACGGAATCGTGCTCGTCAACGAGAGCGACTGCATCGGCTGCGGGCTCTGCGCATGGGCGTGCCCCTACGGCGCCCGTGAGATGGATCCGGAAGAGCAGGTCATGAAGAAATGCACACTTTGCGTGGACCGCATCTACAACGAGAATCTGCCCGAGGAAGACCGCCAGCCCGCCTGCGTCCGCACCTGCCCGGTCGGTGCGAGGCATTTCGGGGATCTTTCCGATCCCGAGAGCGATGTCTCCAGGCTAGTCGCCGAACGCGGAGGAATCGAGCTCATGCCCGAGCAGGGAACGGCGCCCGTCAACCGCTATCTGCCGCCCCGTCCGAGGGACGAGTTGCCCGAGCTGGATGTTCTTGCGCCCTTCCTCGAGCCGGTTGCGGAAGATTCCAAGGGGTTTGTCGGCTGGCTTGATCGCACGTTGTCCAGGCTGTCCTGATGCATCCGGCCCCATCCATCATCCTGTTCACCACGCTGTCCGGCCTCGGCTTCGGCATGCTGGCGTTTCTCGGGCTTGATGCCGCGCCGCCAACGGGCTGGTCCGCGCTTGCCTTCCTTGTCATCGCGTTTTCTCTCGCCGGCGGTGGTCTCCTCTCGTCGGCATTTCATCTGGGCCATCCCGAACGGGCGCTCAAGGCGTTCACGCAATGGCGATCATCCTGGCTGAGCCGAGAGGCCTGGGCGGCGCTGCTCGCAATGTCCGCAATGGCGCCATACGGGGCCGGGCTTGTGTTTCTGGATCAGGCCTGGCGTGCGCTGGGCGTTGCAGGCGCCGTCCTCTCCCTCGCAGCCGTCTTTGCGACGTCCATGATCTATCTCCAGATGCGGACGGTGCCGCGCTGGAACCATTGGTCGCCGCCAGCGCTCTTCCTGGGATTCGCGCTGGCAGGAGGAGCGCTCCTGACGGGTCGCGTGACCGTGGCGCTGTGGGCGCTGCCGCTTCTGGCCGTCGTCCAGATCGTCGCCTGGATCGATCAGGAACGACGGGAGACGGCCTCCGACACCGACCTTGCGACGGCGACGGGTCTTGGCCATGTCGGAACGGTTCGGGCATTCGAGCCGCCCCATACGGGCGAGAGCTACCTGACCCGGGAAATGGTGTTTCAGGTCGGCCGCAAGCACGCGTTGGTCCTGAAGGTCATTTCGGTGCTGCTCTTCGCGGTGATCCCGGTCGTCCTGCTGCTCCTGCCGTTCACGCATTTTCTTGCCGTGCCCGCTGCGGCAAGTCATCTTCTGGGTGCGTTGATCCAGAGATGGCTGTTTTTCGCAGAGGCGCGCCACGTGGTCGCCCAGTACTACGGACGCTGGGACAAGACGGGTATGCGCAGGGGGCGACGATTCGCCCGTTGAATTTTTTCTGCACCTGCATAATGTGCGCGCGAAGTCGCGGGTGAAGCAGCTGCCCGCAGGCAAGTCAGGAGGAATTCACCAATGACCAATGTCGTCATCGCATCGGCGGCCCGCACTCCGGTCGGCAGCTTCAACGGCAGTTTCGCCGGCACGCCGGCCCATGACCTGGGAACCGCCGTTCTTGAAGAGCTCGTGTCGCGCGCCGGCGTGGAAAAGGACGAGGTGTCCGAGACCATCTTGGGTCAGGTGCTGAATGCGGGGCAGGGCCAGAACCCGGCCCGCCAGGCGCATGTGAATGCCGGCCTTCCGGTCGAGAGCGCGGCGTGGGGCATCAACCAGCTATGCGGCTCCGGCCTGCGCGCCGTCGCGATCGGGGCGCAGCACATCCAGCTAGGCGATGCCGGGATCGTGGCCGCGGGCGGCCAGGAAAACATGTCGATCACTCCCCATGCGCAGGCCCTTCGCGCGGGCAAGAAAATGGGCGACGTGAAGCTTGTCGACACGATGCTCAGCGATGGTCTTCTGGACGCGTTCCATGGCTATCACATGGGACAGACGGCCGAGAATGTCGCGGAAAAGTGGCAGATCAGCCGCGACCAGCAGGATGAATTCGCGGTGGCCAGCCAGAACAAGGCCGAGGCGGCGCAGAAGGCGGGCAGGTTTGACGACGAAATCGTTCCGTTCACGGTCAAGACCCGGAAGGGCGACATCGTGGTCGACAAGGACGAATACGTCCGTCACGGCGCAACGATCGAGAACATGCAAAAGCTCAGGCCGGCCTTCAACAAGGACGGGTCGGTGACGGCTGGCAACGCCTCCGGCATCAATGACGGCGCCGCCGGCGTTCTTCTCATGAGCGCGGACGAGGCCGAACGGCGCGGCATCGAGCCGCTGGCCCGCATCGTGTCCTACGCCACGGCCGGACTGGATCCCTCGATCATGGGTGTCGGACCGATCTACGCAAGCCGCAAGGCGCTCGAAAAGGCGGGCTGGAAGATCGACGACCTTGACCTGATCGAAGCGAACGAGGCATTCGCGGCGCAGGCCTGCGCCGTCAACAAGGACATGGGCTGGGATCCCCAGATCGTGAACGTCAATGGCGGCGCGATCGCCATCGGCCATCCGATCGGCGCGTCCGGCGCCCGGGTCCTGAACACGCTGCTCTTCGAGATGAAGCGCCGCGATGCCAAGAAGGGCCTCGCCACGCTCTGCATCGGTGGCGGGATGGGCGTTGCGCTCTGCGTAGAGCGATCATGAGGATGTGACCGAGGTCGAGGCCCGGGACGGGATTCGGCCTGCGGCCTCGGACCACCCCGAATTGGAACTTGAAGGCGCCGGACGGCGCCTTGGCATTGCCAGACCAAGTTGGAGGTAGAGATGGCACGTACAGCACTTGTGACCGGCGGGAGCCGGGGAATAGGCGAAGCGATTTCGAAGGCATTGAAGGCGGACGGGTACGAAGTTGCCGCGACCTATGCCGGAAACGACGAAAAGGCGGCGGCGTTCACGTCCGAGACCGGCATCAAGACCTACAAATGGAACGTTGCGGACTACGAGGCATCCGCCGCCGGAATCGCTGACGTGGAAAGCGATGTCGGACCGATCGACACGGTTGTGGCCAATGCCGGCATCACCCGGGACGCGCCGTTTCACAGAATGACTCCAGAGCAATGGAACGAGGTCGTCGCCACCAATCTGACCGGCGTGTTCAACACGGTGCATCCGGTCTGGCCGGGCATGCGGGAACGGAAGTTTGGCCGCGTGATCGTCATCAGTTCGGTCAACGGGCAGAAGGGGCAGTTCGGACAGGTGAACTATGCTGCAACCAAGGCGGGCGATCTGGGATTCGTGAAGTCGCTGGCGCAGGAAGGTGCGCGCGCGGGGATCACCGCGAACGCCATCTGCCCCGGCTACATCGCGACCGAGATGGTCATGGCGATTGACGAGAGCATTCGCGATAAGATCATCGCGGGCATTCCTGCCGGACGCCTTGGCGAACCGGACGAGATCGCGCGGTGCGTGACGTTCCTGGCGTCAGAGGGAGCCGGCTTCATCAACGGCTCGACGATTTCTGCCAACGGCGCGCAGTTCTTCGCGTAATCTCGGCTGAGGCCGCGCCGGGGGATGCCATGAGTTCCCAAGCGCTCCCGGCCGGGCCCTTGCGCGTCATCGCGACAGTCGGACCTGACGTCCAAACATGGGGACTTATATACTCGGCTTGACGGACCGTCAGTCCGCCGCAAGCATTGATTTCACGGGTCAGAGGTTGCCAACGCAAACGCCTCTCGCCGAGCAGATGCGCCAATCCCTGACGTCTCGTCCGTCGCGTCAAGGCGCTCCAGCGCCCTGTCGCGGATGTTCTTCGCCGCATTGAGGTCGGCATGGGCAGCATGGCCGCAGGCCAGGCAAGCGAAATCGTCCCGAGTTCTGCGGTTCGCGGCTTCGACCGCACCGCACACGCTCAATGTCCGCGACGTGTTCCTGGCGGGAACGACGATCACGTTCGCCGCCTTGCAGTCCAGCATCTCCTTGAGCGCCGTCCAGCCCGTGTTCAGGATCACGCGGCTGGTGCCGGACTTCTGCGCCACCATCGTGCCGGGCTCCTCGACGGTGCCCTTCGCGGA